>JBAHZW010000164.1:0-45422 GCA_037132835.1 Colwellia sp.
ATTGATATATCAGTTCGTTAAGGCTAAACGCTGAGCAAGCACTCAATGCTATATACCGTATTAGTAAGTTGAAAGTATGCATTGGATGCTAATCTTGAAATTTAGGAAAGATGAATCGAGAATACCTAAGAAGCAAGGCCATTTGTGTTTAACGTGATGAGAAAAATCATGTAAAATACACACAACAAAATAAAGACGGCTTTCAATAAAGTGAGCAAGCAGAGGTTAGTATTATTATACGCAGGGGTTTCAATAACCTAAGCTCAAATATTCGTAACCTCATGATAAAAACATTTATAAATAAAGCCCAAATATGAACATAGTCGCCAATAGAGAGCCAAATAATCATATGAAAATATTAGTTATCCCCAATAGAGGACGCTCATATAATGCTGTCCGCCCTGAAGCCGAGTGTTATATCGACTTAGCCAAAGCTGGTCATGAAGTTACCATCATGACAGTGACAACTAACGCTTATCTAACTGAATATAAAAAAGCTAATTTAACCGTTATTACCTTAAAAAATGAAAAGAAATATAGCTGGACAGTCATCAAGCAAATTAATCAATGCATTAAAGAACAGCAGATTGATATCGTTTATGCAACCCAGTCTAACGGTATTCCTAATGCAGTATTTGCATGCATAGGTACCAAAGCCAAGATGATCGCCTACCGAGGTACTTCTGGCGGTATGTATAAAACAGACCTTAGTAACTACCTCTGCATGCTACACCCGAGAATAAACGGTGTTATTTGCGTTTCGACTGCGGTTACCGTAAAAGTTAAAAGTAAAGTCAGAACTGCAATAACAGCCAATATTGAGACCATATACAAGGGTCATGATTTAGACTGGTATCAAGAAGATGCCACTGACTTGACCAACTTAGGCAGCGACAACAGCTTTTTTAATGTACTTTGTGTCGGCAGCCCTAGGCACCATAAGGGCACACATATACTGCTTGATGCTGCCAAAGAGCTAAGTGATATTGAAGATTTTCGCATTATCTTGGTCGGCGATAATTTAAAAAAACAGGCCTTTATTGAGCAGATCAATAACTCTGGCATGAGTGAACGTATTATCCAACCAGGGTTTAGAACCGATGTACCCGCTATTGCTAAAGCGTGTGATTTATTAATATTACCGTCCTTAAGCAAAGAAGGTTTAACACGGACGGTATTAGAGTCTCTCTCTATGGGTACCCCTGTCGTATCATCCGCTAATGATGGTGTCGTGGAAACCATAGAAAATGGTATCAATGGTTATTTGGTGCCAATTGGCGATGTCTCGGCTATCGCGGAGAAAATCAGAATGCTGTATAAAGACCGGGCTTTATTAGCGACATTATCGAGTCATGCTCAAGATGTCATCAAGGATAAAATGTCACACCAAAAAACGGTGCTGCATATGGAAGCATATTTTAACAAAATATTAGCTCAAGCTTAAATCAGCTCTAGGTTGGGTGACAAAATAAGGGGGTGATAAACACCCCCTTAACGTAAAAGCACTACAGCTAACGAGGCTAGTCGATAAAGCTAAAACAATTTACGCTATACCTGATAAAAGCCTCGATACCAGTTAACAAAGTTATCAACACCTTGAGCAACACTCATCGCTGGCTTATAGCCAGTCGCGTGAAATAAATCATCAACATCAGCATAAGTTTGATAGACATCACCCGCTTGCATTGGCATTAAATTTTGTTGAGCTTTAACACCTATAGAGCGTTCCAATGAAGCAATAAATTCGGTTAATTTTACCGGGTTACCATTACCAATATTATACAACTGATAAGGCGCGGTACTTTGCGCAGCACTACCCGTTTCTACCTGCCAATTTTTATTCCCCGAAGGAATGATATCTTGAACACGTAAAACACCTTCAACAATATCATCTATATAGGTAAAGTCACGGCGCATATCACCCTTATTGTAAACATCAATGCTGTCACCATTAATAATGGCTTTGGTAAATTTAAATAATGCCATATCAGGACGACCCCAAGGGCCATAAACGGTAAAAAACCGTAAACCTGTCGTAGGCATATCATATAAATGAGAATAGCTATGCGCCATTAATTCATTCGATTTCTTAGTAGCAGCATACAGTGAAATAGGGTGTTCAACACTATCGGAGGTGGCAAAAGGCACCTTATTATTTAAGCCATAAACTGAGCTAGAGGATGCATAAACAAGGTGTTCAACCTGGTTATTTCGACAGCCTTCTAAAATGGTTAAATGACCCACGAGATTACTGTCCACATAGGCCATGGGGTTATCAATTGAATAACGCACACCAGCTTGTGCGGCTAAATGAATCACACGCTGAAATTTTTGCTGTAAAAATAACTGAGCCACGCCATCCCGGTCAGCCAGATCTAATTTAACAAAGCTAAACAAACTCTCCGCTGCTAATTTGTTTAATCGAGCTAGCTTTAAATCCACATCATAATAGTCATTGAGGTTATCTAAACCTATGACCTGATGACCCGCTTCACATAAGCGTTGCGCCACATGAAAGCCAATAAAACCCGCTGCACCCGTTACTAAATATTTCACTTTTTCTACCTTGTGCTATTTATATTCATATTATACCAGACGTATTAATTATAGCTTAGCTAGCCTGAGCCAAACAAGTCACGAGTATAACTTTACATGCGACATCAGTTAGTTCATCGCCATACGGTTTGAAATGATGATACTTTCTTGTTCTTTAAACGCCGCTAAATCAAAAGTTCAAGGTGTAATAGTAAAGCAGAATGATAGAACAATAAAAATTAAAGGCAGAATACATGGAAGCTATAGTTCCCGTCATGATTATGCACTAAACAGTTGAATTTAGGCTAGTTAAAAACTGCTTTTCTATTAAAAAAGGTCAAGGCTAGTAATTCCCCTCTTTGCTAGGTAAAATATCAACTTTACGATTAATAGTGGCTTCTAACTTGTTTAATTTTTTTAACGTTTTATTTTATATTATGGTAAGTTTTTTTACTGTGCTTTTTTTCAGTCTTAACAGTTATGCTAAGGGTCCATCACCTTACCTGCCGTTGCAAGTGGAACCAATCATTGAGCTTGAGCTGCAACGTTTAGCCACTTTAGCTAAATTACCGCTATTAACTAGACCCTATCATACCGCCACGATAAATCATTACCTTAAAAAAGTAGAAAGCAGCCAGCCATTACTGTATCGCCGTATTAAAACTTACTTAAAGCGCTATGAAAAATCGGCCACACTAACTCATTATTCAGTGCAATTAAATTACGCCAATAAAGAAAATATCAACTTACCGAACCAGCGGGGTCAAATGGTCGATGCTACTTATCAAGCAAACTTTACTGCCTTGGCTCAAATAAACCCATATATCATCTTAAATGCAGGTGCGCTGTATTATGAAAATGGCGATTTTCTACTTAATAATACTTTTATTTCTTTTGGTACTGATGTTTTTCAAGTTGATATTGGCTATCGAGAGCATTGGCTTTCGCCATTTCAAGAGGGCGCAGTACTGCTCTCAACACAAGCAAAAACACCTCTGAGTGTTACCATTAGTAACCCAAGCTTAATTACCGACTTTAACATAAAGTATGAAATAGCTATTGCTATATTAGATGAGCAAGATGATATTCGATTCGATAAAGAAGCACCCGCAGTATCAGGCGAGCCCGCCCTATTAATAATGCATTTAAGTGCCCAGCCCTTTGATTGGTGGACGATAGGTTTTAATCGTACCTTTACCTTTTCTGGTGGCGAAGAAAGTGTATCATTAGGCGATATATGGGGTGCGATCATTGATCCAGTCAATAGCGATAATTGTGGCGGTCAAGGCACTACCTTACAAGATTGCAGCAAAGAGTTTGGTAACCAACAAGCATCAATTACCAATAAATTTGATCTCAATTGGTTTGATATGCCTTTTAGTGTGTATCACGAATACGCAGGTGAAGACACCAATAATTATAGCAATTATAAGTTGTCCCACTTAGCCAATAGTATTGGTATATTTTTTCCTTACCTTGAGAATAACCTATCACTGAACGTAGAGTTTACTAGCTTTCAAAAAGCTTGGTACACACACCATATTTATGGTGAGGGTTATAGTAATGATGGCGTGAAAATGGGCCATTGGTGGGGCAGTATGAAAAGAGCAGATGATGAAATTGGGGGGGAAGCGGGCAGTATTCGCCTTGACTGGCAAAACAGTAGTGATTCACAAATATCATTCCTTTATCGTACGGCCAACTTTAACAAAACAAAATCTTATGAGTATGAACTAGCACACGCGTTAGAAATAAAATATAGCAAACTAATACACGCCAAAATTTTAGGTTTAAAACTCTATTTAGGTAAAGACAGTTTCGGTGAAAAATTTGTACAAACCAGCGTATCATATACTTGGTAAACTAAGTTTAATGCATTAGGAGCAAACAAAGATGCGGGTAATAACCTTTGGCACCTATGATATTTTTCATGTCGGTCATGTAAATATCCTTGAGCGAGCAAAGCTGCACGGAGCACACCTTATTGTTGGTGTATCTTCCGATCAATTAAATATTGCTAAAAAAGGTCGAGCCCCAATATACAGTGAAGAAGATCGCCAACACATTATTCGTTCCATGCGTTGTGTTGATGAGGTGTTTTCAGAGGAGTCATTAGAGCTCAAAGCGGATTATATTAAATATTATAATGCTGACATTTTGATTATGGGTGATGATTGGCAAGGTAAATTTGATCATTTAAATAATATCTGTCAGGTAATTTACTTACCCAGAACGCCATCCGTCTCTACTACAGAAATTATCGAAGTTGTCAAAACTAAACGACTTTAAACTGCCACGAGTAAACAGAATCTATTTATGACCAATAAACGCTATTTGTTTTACATTGCCCATAACTACGCTTTCGAAATATTAAGGCCTTTGCAGCAAGCCATTTTGGCCAATGGTGATAGCATAAAATGGCTCGCTGTTGGTAAGGAAGTCAGCCTTAATTATTTTACCAGTGAAGAAGTATTATTAAGCTCTATTACTGCAGCAAGAGTCTATAACCCCGACGCAAGTTTTGCACCGGGCAATGAAATACCGAGCTTTATTCCAGGATTAAAAATACAAGTCTTTCATGGTTTAGAATGGAAGAAAAAAGGCCACTTTGTCATTCGTGACTTTTTTGATCTCTATTGTACTCACGGTCCGGCCACCACCAGTCGCTTCAACTTACTCGCCAAGAAGCATGGTTATTTCGATGTCGTCGAAACAGGTTGGCCAAAGCTAGATAATTTATTTACCACGCCTGCCAGACCTCTTAAAGGGCGACTTAACAGTCAAAGAAAAAAAGTAATTCTTTACGCTCCCACCTTTTCACCCGCATTAACCTCTGCGCCTGAATTATTTGACGAAATTAAACGCTTAACAGAACAGAACACCCATCACTGGTTAATTAAATTTCATCCTAAAATGGCAACACAATGGTGTAAAAAATATCAAACGTTAATCGCTGATAATGTCGAGATAATCGAAAGCGCCAGCATTAATGAGTTATTACAGAGTGCGGACATTATGATTTCCGATACCTCTTCGGTTATTGGTGAGTTTTCACTGTTAAATAAGCCAACGGTCAGTTTAAATAATAAAGAACCCGGTGATTATTTGGTGAACATAACCAGTGCCTCACAATTAGAGCAGGCCATAGCCACAGCACTAACACCATCACTTGCTTTAAAATTAGCAATTAAAACTTATGCCGATGACTTGCACCCTTATCATGATGGTCAAGCAGCGCAGCGGATATTATCAGCCACTCAACAACTATTGTCACAAGGGAAAAAAGCGAAAAAAAATAAGCCGCTAAATATTTTCCGTAACTTAAAGCAGCGGAAAAAACTTCAATATTGGCAATGTTTAACAGTAATTTAACCGTCGAATATAACCTAGAAGACTAAAAGAGACTATTTAACAGCATTGGCTTTTCAAGACCCTGTTCGCTTTATCGTTTGCGATAAAGCTTTGGCATCTATTAAAGCTTATCCGCTTGTGGTCGAGATTTTAACTTTCCCTTAACGTGACTCAATATTATTCAGTAATTTTGCCAGTAACTTATCTAATAGCGCTATTTCATCCGTAGTAAAACCTAGCAGTAATTCTTTATGGTAGCGTTGTAATTGAGTCAATGCTTCTTCTATTATTTGTTGACCTGTTTCCGTTAACCTGATCATACGAATACGTTTGTCGTGACAACTGTCAACACGTGTAATAATGCCTTTTCCTTCAAGTCTTTTCATTACTTTAGTCAAACCACCCCAGCTAAACAGCAAGTGATTACATAGCTCTGAGGGCATCAATTCATAGGGCGGATTGGCTTTACTACGTCTTAATGCAGTAAGCAGGTGAAAATCACTCGAAAGTAAGCCTTCCTCTTTCATTACGTCAGTAATATTTTCTCCTATATGGTTTGATGTTTTTTCTATTATAGGAAAAAGTATAAAAAGATTTTGATAAGCACTAGGCCAATTTTTTTCCATTAAATAAATAAACTTTTCAAATTTCATCGGGTCACTCCATACTTTCACTTGCCATTTACCTTTCTGGCGAGGTAATATCCAATATTACCACTCTAGAAAGGTTGTTAACAATCGAAAGTGGTTAATACATTTAATTTACAATAAAACATTAAACAAAGTTGAGATAATGATGAGCAAGAATAACAAATTAACTACGACTAATGGTAGTCCTGTAAGTGATAACCAGAATGTTCAAACTGCAGGATCCCGTGGTCCAATGCTTTTACAGGATGTCTGGTTTCTTGAAAAACTGGCTCATTTTGGTAGAGAAGTCATTCCAGAAAGGCGAATGCATGCTAAAGGCTCTGGCGCTTATGGTTCATTTACTGTTACACATGATATATCTAACTATACGAAAGCTAATATCTTTTCTGAAATAGGCAAGAAAACTGATCTGTTTGTACGCTTCTCTACTGTTGCTGGTGAGCGTGGCGCAGCAGATGCTGAACGTGACATTCGAGGCTTTGCTATTAAATTTTATACTGAAGAAGGTAATTGGGATTTAGTTGGTAACAATACCCCTGTATTTTTCCTACGAGACCCTCTTAAGTTTCCAGACTTAAATCATGCAGTCAAACGAGATCCTCGCACCAATATGCGTAGTGCCGAATCAAACTGGGATTTTTGGACATTATTACCTGAAGCACTTCACCAAATAACAGTGGTAATGAGTGATCGTGGTATTCCGAGTAGCTATCGTAAAATGCATGGTTTTGGTAGCCACACATTTAGTTTTATTAACGATGACAATGAACGATTTTGGGTTAAATTCCACCTAAAAACACAACAAGGTATTGAAAACTTAACCGATGAAGAAGCGCAAAAATTAGTCGGTGAAAATCGTGAAAGTCATCAGCAAGATCTTTACGAAGCTATCGAAAATGGCGACTTTCCTCGATGGGATTTGAAAGTTCAAATCATGCCAGAGAAAGAGGCTGAAAATTATCGCTTCCATCCGTTTGATCTAAGTAAAGTCTGGCCACATGGTGATTATCCTCTCATTGATGTTGGTGTTATGGAGCTTAACCAAAATCCCGATAACTATTTTGCTGAAGTTGAGCAAGCCGCATTTAACCCTGCTAGCGTTGTACCTGGTATTAGCTTCTCTCCTGACAAGATGCTACAAGGCCGTTTATTCTCTTATGGAGATGCACAGCGCTACCGCCTGGGTGTTAACCATGCCCATATTCCTGTCAATAGTCCTCAATGCGAAGTCAATGCATATCATCGAGATGGAGCAATGCGAGTAGATGGGAACTATGGCAGTACCAAAGCCTATGAGCCAAATAGCTTAGGATTATGGCAAGAGCAACCCGAGATGAAGGAACCCGCATTACAGCTTAATGGTGATGCTTATCACTGGGATTTCCGTGCAGATGACAGTGACCACTTCACACAGCCAGGTAACTTATTCAAGTTAATGACTCCTGAACAGCAGAATATATTATTTGGTAATACCGCAAGAAGTATTGGTGGCGCATCATTAGCCATTCAACATCGTCACATAGCTAATTGTTATAAAGCAGACCCGGCCTATGGTGAAGGTGTAGCTAAAGCTTTAGAGATTAAGCTAGCCGATGTAGAACGATAAAATATAATCCACTTGTAAGCAGGCCTATATTTTAGGCCTGCTGAAATCAGGCAATCTGATAAAAGGCACACGATGAAAAACTGGCAAGATTATAAGAAAACTTACCGTACCGAGTCTGATATATTTGATTTTGCTCGCTGTGGTGATCTTAGCGGGCTAGCAAGTACCTTATCTGACTCTCCTGAACTTGATTTGGATGCAAAAAATCATCGCGGTTATTCGGCATTAATGCTGGCGGTTTATAACGGCAACAGAGATTTTTGTGAAGCCTTGCTTAGATGTAGAGCGAATGTTGATTCCGCTGACTTTGTCGGGAACACTCCATTAATGGGGGCTGCTTTCAAAGGTGACTTAAAGATCCTAAAGCTTCTGCTACGGTTTGATGCAAACGCAACACTTAAGAATAAAAGCAATATGACGGTGCGTGATTGGGCCGCTATGTTTAAAAGAGCTGAGATCATAGAATATTTTGATAAAAATTATGGTTCTACCGCTTCCACTTCAAAGGTAAAAAACTTTTTTAGGTTTATTAAACTTGGTGCTATATTATTGCAAATGAAAATCACAGGAAACACAAGGAACTTAGGCTAATCTTATAAAATCCTAGCCTATAAGAAAACCAAGCGGTTTCATAAGGTAGCTCACTTATACAAGCCGCGCAGTTTATTAGTCCTATGAAAGCGGTAAAAGACTTAGCCATTATCACTTCTAATCATTCAGATTTTAATGTTACCCTCTAAATCCTTCCTTTATTATCTGCTCTGCTATGGCTCGGAAAACAAGCTCAGACGTTATTTAGGGTGCCGAGCAACATATTGATAGTTACACCGCCTTACAAGCGTTAACGTCTGGACCTGCTTATCAGTTTTTTGAATAAAAGAGTAAATGCATGCTCAAAAAAGACCTGTTGGCTGACTTTGTTATTTTGAAAAACACCTCACTAAAACAAGGTGTTGATACCATAAGAGATAACACGACACTGAAGACAGTTAAAGAAGGGAAATTGTTTATAGTTCAACAAACCTATAAACCCTTTTTTATGACAATTATTGCTGCCTATCATACAAAAAATTCTATTTACTTTCAAAGTGCTGACAAGCTCTGAGTAGTAACTAATTTAATGGGACGGGTATAATTACCCCTTACACTGTTGTTTTTACTACCACTTGGTGCGTTGGTGAAAAAACAAACTATACTAACAATTTCATCTACATTTTATGGTGGTTAGCATGGCTAGTGAAAACTCAGCCAAAAATTTGTGGTCCTTATCTATGCATCAAATTGAATGTTGCAATTGCAGTCATGGCTCTGGTTGTCACTTTTCTGGTTTTCCCGACAGTGAAACGGGCAGTTGTGAAACCCTGTTCGGCTTTTACGTTAAAAACGGGCACCTAGACAACCTATCCTTAATAGGTCTCAAAATTGTTTTTGTCGCGGCTTGGCCTAGAGCGATTCACGAAGGAGGGGGAACTGCCCTTTTATTTATTGACTCTGCCGCATCTGCGGAACAAGTTTCCGCCATTGCTAGTATTTTTTCAGGTCAACTAGGTGGTATGCCCTTTGAAGCTTTAGCGAGTACATTCTCGACAGTAGAAGAGCCCATAATAGCGGATATAACCATGAATACTGATGATAAACATGCAAGCTTTTCCATCGAAAATGTACTTGCTGTTGAACAAACCCCATTAATTAATCCCATGAATGGTAAAGAGCAAAATGTTCATATTACTTACCCTGAAGGTGGTTTTTTTTGGAATGATGGCATTATTGGTACCAGCAAAAAAATGGTCATAACACATAACTTATTAACGTTTGAACATGCTGGATTGTTTGCCGCCAAAGCAGAGGTGAATTGGGCCAATGAATAACAAGGTGTATTGATCAGCAAGGTAGTAGGTGCTTTTTTCATTATAGAAGCACCATATTTATTGTTATAACCACACTGAAGTGCTCTTGCTTCTCAGTAATATATAAAGCCCGTCATTAATCTGTTGCCTAGATTATTAAGCTGAACAAGTAAAAACGGTCTTTATAAAATATCGATCCAATAAACAAGAAAACGCAGCTAACCTCATAAACTGTAAAATAAAAAAGTGGTCACTCACAAACAAAACACGTAAGATGATCCTTGATAATAAATTATATTTTGGATACTTTTAAGCCTTAATCTACTTTAAAACAGCCTAATAAAAATGAGAAGAAATAGTCACTAACTTTAAATGATGAGAGTGAGAATAGGCTTTTATCAACCCAATAATAAGCTATTGCTAGCAAACCAATAATAATAAGAGAAATAGTATGCAAACAAACAAAATGTTTTACTGGCAACTTTTCCATGCCCTCACTTTTACTGGCTTGAGCGCAGTAGCACTATTTAGTTCTATAGCAAGCGCAGTGACAATCACCGCAGAAATGAGTTCAGCAGTGGTTGCTGAATATAAACAACAGTTAGCTGCACAAACGTGGCCAGAGATGCATACTAAGTTAGCCTTCATGGATAACCCCTACAAAAAATTCGATAGAGCCATCAGAATAAAGCTTAAAGCGGAAGCAGAGCCAGGGCAAAGAAAACGCTTAAGAACTCACGAAGAGAGTATATTATCGGCTAAAAAGGCACGTTTTGATCATTGCCAAGCATCTGTTACCTTTTTTGTCGACTTTGCAAAAAGAACACATACCTTAACGACTGTTGAGCAAAAACCTCTTTCTAAAGAGACATTAATGACAGGCCATGGCGTTGTATACCCTTTCACTGAAGCCGAAACTAATAATGGTATGACGCGACCTACTCAACTCGCGTTAACACTAGGTTGGAAATACAAAGGTAAAGGGGCAGAAAAAGCAGAAGAGTTTCTAGCAACCTGTTTAGCTTTACCTACTAGCTTGTATTACAGAGAAGGAAGATAAGTTCAAAGCAGTAAAATGGAGATTTTAGATACAGACAAGCCGTATTGACTCAAAATCTCGGCAAAAAACGGGTATAAGACCTAGAAAGATGAATTGCGCTTTGTATCAGATACCGTATGATCTTGGTTATTTACGAAATACAAAAGGCTTCATTATGTTCGGTACGGCAACAAGCAAGAGTGCTACACGGGTTTTACTATTAGGCTCAGGAGAGCTTGGTAAAGAGGTAGCAATTGAATGTCAGCGCCTAGGATTAGAGGTGATTGCTTGTGATAGTTACCCTAATGCGCCAGCAATGCAAATTGCTCACCGCAGTCATGTAATTGACATGTTAGATGCCGCCGCGCTTAAAGACCTTATCTACACTGAAAAACCTCATTTTGTGGTACCTGAAATCGAAGCAATTGCCACAGATGTTTTAGTTGAGCTTGAAGACCAAGGACTTAATGTCGTTCCTAGTGCTAAGGCAACTAAACTCACCATGAACAGAGAAGGTATTCGCCGTCTCGCTTCTGAAGAATTACAGCTCAATACCTCTCCTTACCGCTTTGCTGATAGCCTTGATGCCTTTAAAACAGCAATAAAAGAAATTGGCTTTCCCTGTGTGATAAAACCCATTATGAGCTCTTCAGGTAAAGGACAAAGCGTCGTTAAAGAGGCTAAAGATATTGAACAAGCATGGCAATATGCTCAAAGTGGCGGACGAGCCAGTGGTGAGCGCGTCATTGTAGAAGGCTTTATTGATTTTGATTATGAAATCGCCTTATTAACCATAAGTGCTGTTGATGGTATTCACTTTTGTGCCCCTATCGGCCATCGCCAAGTAGACGGTGATTATCGTGAATCATGGCAACCTCAAGTCATGAGTGAAGAAGCCTTAGCCGCCGCCCAACATGCCGCCAAAAAAGTTGTGACGGCATTAGGAGGCTATGGTTTATTCGGCGTGGAGATTTTTGTAAAAGACAATGACATTATCTTTAATGAGGTGTCTCCTCGACCTCATGATACGGGTATGGTGACATTAATTTCCCAAGAGTTATCTGAGTTTGCTTTGCATGTGCGCGCTTTTACTGGTCTGCCAATTAACAACATTGAGCAATTGGGTGCTTCAGCCTCTGCGGTGATCATGGGTCAGGGACAATCTACCAACATCACTTTCTCAGGAGTGGCTCAAGCACTTAACCAAGCACAAACGCAACTGCGCTTATTTGCTAAACCAAACATAAATGGCTCTCGACGTTTGGGCGTTGCATTAACACGCCGCGATACAATAAATAATGCCATTGAAGATGCCATTGCTTGTGCGAAGAAAATAAAAATAAGTTATTAACTGAACAGGCATTAACAAAATAGTGATATAAAAAAACCAGCCGCAGCTGGTTTTTTATCAAAATATGATTAGGGACTGTTGATCTTTCGAGATTGTTTTTGCAGCGAATTGTTGGGTATTTATACAAGGCAGAGCCTTGGTAATGTGGTTATTCCACATAAAAAGGTGATAACGCCGTAAAAATGACCCACAAACGCTGTTTGAAAGATTCGGCTAAAAGCGCTTTTTTCATTGTTGAGTCGTGTTTGCGTAGAATGACTAGGCTACACGCGACTCGCCGCGAATAAAACGCTTTTAGCTCGAACAAAATTTAACCGCGAAAGATCAACACCCCCTAGTCTTTAATCATTACTTTTTCTTTTTTACTGCTTTAGCATTAGGTAAATCAGTAATTGAACCTTCAAATATTTCTGCCGCTAAGGCGATTGACTCGTTTAACGTTGGGTGAGCATGAATTGTTAATGCTAAATCTTCAGCATCAGCGCCCATTTCAACCGCTAAACAAACTTCACCAAGCATTTCACCAGCGTTGATACCAACAATAGCACCACCAAGAACACGGCCAGTTTCTTTTTCGAAGATCATCTTAGTTTTACCTTCAGTACGTGCAGAAGCAATAGCACGACCAGAAGCAGCCCAAGGGAAGTTAGCAACTTCGATGTTTAAACCTTCTTCTTTGGCTTCACGTTCAGTAATGCCAACCCAAGCCATTTCTGGATCAGTGTAAGCAATTGAAGGAATACAACGAGGGTCAAATACGTGCTTCTTACCAGAGATAACTTCAGCAGCACAATGTGCTTCGTGTACCGCTTTGTGAGCAAGCATAGGTTGACCAACAACATCACCAATAGCGAAAATGTGAGCTACGTTAGTACGTAATTCGTTAGATACGTTAATGAAACCACGCTCGTCTACGTTTACGCCAGCTTTTTCAGCATCGATTAATTTACCGTTAGGCTTACGACCAACAGCAACTAAAATCTTGTCGTAACGCACTTGACCTTCTGGGGCATTTTTACCTTCAAAAGTAACGTATAAACCGTCATCTTTGGCGTCAACGGCAACAACTTTAGTAGACAACATAATGTTGAATTTTTTCTTGTTATAAGCCGTGTAAATTTTAACGATGTCTTTATCGGCCGCTGGTACTAATTGATCAGCAAACTCGACCACGGAAACGTTAGAGCCTAATGCCTTGTACACTGTACCCATTTCTAGGCCAATAATACCGCCACCAAGTACTAACATCTCTGCTGGCACATCTTTAAGCTCTAATGCACCCGTTGAGTCAATAACACGTGGGTCATCGTTCGGAATAAACGGTAAATCAACAACAGAAGATCCTGCGGCGATAATAGCGTTATCAAAAGTAATAGTCGTTACCGTGCCATCATCAGCAGTTACAGCGATTGTTTTATCCGATGTAAACTTACCAAAGCCGAAAACAGTACTGACTTTACGTGCTTTAGCCATACCGCCTAAACCACCCGTTAATTGGCCAATAACACTGTCTTTCCAGCCACGAATTTTGTCTAAATCAATTTTAGGCTTACCGAAAGTGACACCGTGAGATGCCATTTGAGCCGCATCGTCAATCACTTTAGCTACGTGAAGCAATGCTTTAGATGGGATACAACCCACATTTAGACAAACACCACCCAGTGTTTCACGGCTTTCTACTAATACTACATCTAAGCCTAAATCCGCAGCGCGGAATGCTGCTGAGTAACCGCCAGGGCCTGCGCCTAAAACGACTACTTGAGTTTTGATATCTTTACTCATGTTAACCTCTAATTTCGCAAATTATATTATGAACAATCCGCGCTTTTTTATTTATTAGTTAAACCTTAGTTACGGTTGCCCATGCATAAGGTTTACGTTTTAGCGACGTAAATGCTTTACTAGTATAAAACTAATTCAACGTTAACATCGCCAGCATTACTACAATACTAAACGACGTAAGTCTGTTAAGTTGTTTGCGACTTCTGTTGAGAAAGCTGCACCTTCAGCACCATCAATAACACGATGGTCGTAAGATAAGCTTAACGGTACCATTAAGCGTGGTTCAAACTCTTTACCATTCCACTTAGGTTTAAAGTCTGACTTAGATACACCCAAAATACCGACTTCGGGTGCATTTACTATGGGGGTAAACGCTGTACCGCCAATACCACCTAAACTAGAAATAGTGAAAGTACCACCTTGCATGTCAGCCGCTTTTAGCTTGCCATCACGCGCTTTCTTAGAAATAACAATTAATTCTTGAGAAAGCTCTTCAATGCCTTTTTTGTTCACATCTTTAATGACGGGAACCACTAAGCCACCGGGTGTTGCTACTGCAATACCAATGTTGATAAACTTTTTAAGGATCAAGCTACCACCATCTTCAGATAATGAAGAGTTCATGTTAGGGAACTTTTCTAACGCTCTAGCTGCCGCTTTCATCACGAAAACTAATGGCGTGATTTTTAAGCCAGTTTGTCTTTTCGCATGGAAGGCATTTTGCTCTTTACGGAATGCTTCACACTCGGTGATATCCGCTTCGTCGAACTGAGTCACGTGTGGGATAGTTGCCCAGTTGCGGTGTAAGAATGGGCCTGAAATCTTAGTGATTCGACCTAATGCTTTCTCTTCAATTTCACCAAACTTAGAAAAATCAATAGGCTTAACAGGTACAATTTGTAATACGTTGTCAGCAACAATTGCACTGCCACCGGTGGCAGATTTAGGCGCAGATAAGGCTGCTTTCACAAAGTTTTGTACGTCTTCTTTAGAGATACGACCTTTACGACCAGAGCCTTTAACTAAGGTTAAATCAACACCAAATTCACGTGCTATACGACGAATGGCTGGTGAAGTATAAACAAGACTTGTTGCTTTAAAATCACTTACAGGAACGGGATCAGCTTTCATTGGCGCAGATGCTACTTGGGGTACAGCAGCAGGGGCTGATGCCGTTTGCACTGCTGGGGCTTCAACAGCCGCTGGCGCGTCAGCATCTTGAACTGAACTTGCCGTTTCAAGTTTAATAACAACGGTGCCTTGTTTAACTTTATCACCCGTTGAAATAAATACTTCTTTAACAGTACCCGCATGTGATGAAGGAACGTCCATGGTTGCTTTATCGGTTTCTAAGGTAATTAAACCGTCTTCTTGCTCAATAACATCACCTACAGCAACAAGTACTTCAATAACTTCCACTTCACCGTCTTCACCAATATCAGGAACCGCTATTTCAATCACTTCACTAGTCACTGCCGCAGGAGCCGCAACCAGTGCAGGCGCGGTTTCAACAGCGGGAGTAACTGGCGCTGGAGCCGCAGGTGCTTCAGCAACTGACGCGGCTGCGCCTGCTACTTTAAGTTCACCTATCACGTCGCCTTCTTTAATTTTGTCGCCAACACTTACGGATAAACTGGCAAGCTCACCCGCAAATGGAGCCGGAATATCCATTGACGCTTTATCAGTTTCAACGGTAACAATACCTTCATCAGCTTCTAATGTATCACCAACAGCAACACAAATTTCAATGATTTCAACTTCTTCGCCGCCAACATCAGGGACTAGAATTTTTTGAATATCAGACATCTTTTTCAATCCTTATCTAATAACTTGCTTACGCGTAAAGTGGGTTAAGTTTGTCAGTATCAATATTGAAACGTTTAATTGCTTCAGTTACTACACTCTTCTCAACATCACCACGGTTTGCCAATTCATACAATGAAGCAACAACAATATAACTGGCATTCACTTCAAAGTGAGTACGTAAATTCTCACGGCTATCACTACGACCGAAACCATCAGTACCTAAGCAACGGTATTCAGTATCAATAAAGGCACGTACTTGGTCTGAATAACCCTTAACGTAATCGGTTGCTGAAATAGCAGGGCCATTGTCAGCAGTAATGACTGTGCTGATGTAGGGCACTCTTTGCTCATCTTCTGGATGAAGCATGTTCCAACGGGTAACGTCTTGACCTTCACGCGCAAGTTCATTGAATGAGGTTACTGAATAAACGTCAGAAGATACACCGTAATCAACCGATAATATTTGTGCTGCTTCACGTACTGATTCTAAAATAGTACCTGAACCCAATAATTGCACATTTGCTACTGACTTTTTGGCCGCAACTTGTTCAAGTTGGTAAATACCTTTAATGATTTGCTCAGCCACGTCATCACCTGTTGGCATAGCCGGGTGTTGATAGTTTTCGTTCATCAATGTTAAGTAGTAGAAAACGTTTTCATTTTCACCGTACATACGACGTAAACCATCTTGTACGATAACCGCAATTTCATAACCGTATGTTGGATCATACGTTACACAGTTAGGAATTAAATTCGCTTGAACGTGTGAATGGCCATCTTGATGTTGTAAACCTTCACCATTAAGCGTAGTACGACCTGCCGTTGCGCCTAATAAGAAACCACGTGCTTGGCTATCACCCGCCGCCCAGGCTAAATCACCAACACGTTGGAAACCAAACATTGAGTAGTATACGTAGAACGGAATCGTGGTCGCGTTACAAGTTGAGTAAGAAGTACCTGAAGCAATCCAAGATGCCATAGCACCCAACTCGTTAATGCCTTCTTGTAAAACTTGACCTTTTTTATCTTCACGGTAGTAAGCAACTTGATCAGCATCTTGAGGAATATATTTTTGTCCTTCGTGTGCATAAATTCCTACTTGACGGAATAAGCCTTCCATACCAAAGGTACGCGCTTCGTCAGGAATGATTGGTACAATACGTTGACCAATTTTTTTGTCTTTTAATAAGGCGTTTAATACTCGAACAAAGGTCATTGTTGAAGAAACTTGGCGTTTGCCAGAGCCTTTTAATATGGTATCAAAGATCGACAATTCAGGAACATCAATAGGCGCTTCCGCTTTAACACGACGAGCAGGTAATGAGCCACCTAAGGCTTCACGACGCGCTTTCATGTACTTATATTCTTGACTGTCTTCTGCAAACTTGTAGTAAGGCAAGTCAGCAATATCAGCATCTGATACTGGAATATTGAAACGATCACGGTAATGCTTGATTGATTCAACATCCATTTTTTTAACGTTATGGGCAATGTTTAATGCTTCACCCGAAGCACCTAAACCAAAACCTTTCACCGTTTTCGCTAAGATAACCGTTGGACGACCTTTCGTTTCCATTGCTTTTTTATAAGCGGCATGAACTTTAATTGGGTCATGACCACCACGGTTTAAGCGGTAAATTTCTTCATCAGACATATTGGCGACTAATGCCGCAGTTTCTGGATACTTATTGAAGAAGTTTTCGCGCGTATACTTACCGCCTTTTGCTTTACAGTTTTGGTATTCACCGTCAACCGTTTCATTCATTAACTGCAATAATTTACCTGATTTATCTTTGGCGATTAATGCATCCCAGTAACGACCCCAAATAACCTTAACCACTTCCCAGCCTGCGCCACGGAAAGTACCTTCAAGTTCTTGGATGATTTTACCGTTACCACGGACCGGACCATCAAGACGCTGTAAGTTACAGTTAACAACAAAACATAAGTTGTCTAAACCTTCACGAGTCGCTAAACCGATAGCGCCTAATGATTCTGGCTCATCTGTTTCACCGTCACCTAAGTAACAGTATACTCGCTGGCCTGAGCAATCTTTAATACCACGGTCAGTTAAGTACTTAAGGAAACGTGCCGCGTAAATAGCTTGTAATGGACCTAAACCCATAGAAACGGTTGGGAATTGCCAAAAATCTTTCATCAAATGTGGGTGAGGGTATGAAGATAAACCTTTACCATCACACTCTTGACGGAAATTATTCATTTGCTCTTCGGTTAAACGGCCTTCAACGAAAGCGCGTGAATAAATACCCGGAGAAATATGCCCTTGAAAGAAAATTAAATCGCCACCATCTTTTTCCGTAGCCGCTCTAAATATGTGATTAAAGCCCACATCATAAAGCGTAGAAGAAGAAGCGAAACTGCCGATATGGCCACCAAGCTCTAAATCTTTTTTAGATGCTCTTAGTACTAAGACCAAGGCATTCCAACGAATAGCAGCACGAATGCGCTTTTCTAACGTTTGGTCTGCTGGCATGTAAGGTTCATCGCCTGAGTGGATGGTATTTACATAAGCTGTTTTAGCATCGAAAGGTAAGTGAGTACCTGAACGACGTGCACTATCAATTAATTTCTCAAGTAAAAAATGGGCACGTTCTGGACCTTCGTTTTCCAGAACAGATTGCATTGACTCGATCCACTCTTGGGTTTCCGCTGAGTCAATATCAAGATTTGGTAAATCTGACATATTGTTTAGTCTCCAATACTTTATGTTTTGATAAGTCTGTTTAAAATTAAATGTTCTAACTCTTTTTAAATTCGCTATGCTTTCTATTTTCTATGTGTACGGTGTGCATAATTTTTTACATTCGCCTCATCGAGCGTTCCACTCGGCTGTTTTCTTGAGTCAGCTTCAATAACACCTCTTCTATAAAAGCTAAGTGTCGATGACTTGCTCCCCAGGCTTTTTTTGGTTGGCCACTTACTATCGCATTGAGTAAGCTTTTTCTAAAATCAGTAATTCGGCTAAAGATATCAGGACGCTGCGCCAAAATGGTTAAATTTTTCACTATATTATCTTCTAAAAGTGCCGACATGCTACGGGCAAGCTGAAATATCACCGCATTATGTGACGCAGCACAAATGGCCAAATGAAAGTCAACTACGGCCTTAGCCTCGCCGCAAAAATCCGTTTCTAATTGGCTATTACCAATTTCGTCATGCTTAGCTTGTATGTTTTCAAAATCTGCTGGAGTACCTCGCATAGCGGCATAATAAGAAGCCATGCCTTCTATACCGAGGCGAAACTCCAATAAATCAAATTGTGATTCATTATCATTAGCCATTAATTCAAACAAGGGATCGGAAAATCCCTTGAGTAAATTGTCACAAACAAAAGTACCACCGCCCTGCTTACGAGTGACTAAACCTTTAGCTTCTAACTTCTGAATCGCTTCACGTAATGACGGTCTTGATACTTCAAATTGCAGCGCAAGTTCACGTTCAGGTAATAATTTTTCACCCGGTTGTAAACTGCCTTCAATAATCATCGCCTCAAGTTGTACTAAAATAATATCAGCTAACTTCTGAGGTTTTACCCGCCCTGATTTTTTTAATGCATTCATTTATTTTGTAGCCGATACGTTAGTATTCATAGCGGCAAATAAATCCTGATTTTTTCATATATTAAAAACAGAAATATGGATTTATCGCGCCTCAGAACCTCTGGTAAATTGGTAAGACCTTTCACCATAAAGGCAATAAAATAGCAAAGAATGCTACTTTTGACAAGTGAATTTAGTTTATGGTTCATATTTAAGCAATAAATTCATCGACTGAAACAAAAAATTCATCTTTCTCCTTACTATGCTAAATAATAGCGCTTCAAGAGCAAGGCCTAAGAAATAGCACCTTAGAATAATAAACTTACCTTGGCTGAAGGGATAAGCACCTCATAAATACGCCAGAGCTTAGTCGTCACATATAGCGAAGCCAGCCATGATAACGCCTCAAATTTTGATCCAATCAATGAAAAGTCGATGGTGATTATTTTTCTGACTTAATAATCACCAGACTTAATAAAAAAATTAATATCACTTAGTTTTATGGCCTGATGTAACGTGTTTAGTAATCAGGTTGTGATAATGAGACACCGCGGTCTTCAATAGATTTAGCCAGTGCTTGGTTGTAGCGTGCTAAATTAATTAATGTTTGTTGTGAGTTTAATTTTTCAGATTCTTGTTTGATTATCTTGTACAACGATTTGGGCGATGCCATCTTTGAGCTGTAATAATAGTCAATTGCACTACCTACGTTAAAATAATAGATAGATAATTCAGATAATAAAGTAGGCTCAATTTCAAATGTTGAATCAGAAAACTTAGACGCTTGAAAAATAAAGTTATTTAATTTAATACCGGCTAAGTGCTCTTTAAATATATATGGCTTACCTTTGCCTTTTTCTATGTAGGCATCCATGTTATCAACATTAAACTGTAATTCTTTTTGTAATGATGATGACACATAGTAAGTACCTCGATCTGCACTGATAACTTCTATTTTTATCGCAACATTCAGGCCGGCAATGGCGGCGAAATAGACACCAACAATGGTTGCAATTATAGAGATGGAATGACCAATCCAGTAACTTTTTGATTTTAATGTGCTCATGTACAACTTCCTTTGATAAAAATAAGATTAACGACTTAGCCTATATAAATAAGCGAATCAACTATGCCACCCATGATAACTTCGATCAATGGGGCTCAATTATTATTGTCTTAATAAACACTTAACTAGGATAAAAAAAGGCGTTATTTTTTATAATGTTGATCGTAATATCCCTCTATTGTGAAAAAATAGATGTATCCATCATCAGATTTATAAATTAATCTGTCTTTACGGGAAGTTCCTTTTGACCATAATCCAGTTAAGTTATGCTTTAATTGTTCGAGTTTACCTAGCCCACTAGCGGGATCTAAACGCATTATTTCCTTTAATAATTTTGAGAGACAGATAATGAATAGTACTTTAAATGAATTAACCGATGCTAATAGAATTGAAATTACGCAACAACTGCAAAGCAGCTTTGCCTTGCAGCGTAATCACTTTCTTCAAAGCGCAGAAGAGTCTTATCAAGAGCGTAAGCAACACCTTACTAATTTGAACAAAATGATTACTGACAACCGCGATGACATTCTTGCCGCTTTAAATAAGGATTATGGAAATCGCTCTTACCATGAGACATTACTCGGTGAATTTATCCCCGTAACCAGTGATATTAAAGGCACCATTGGTCATTTAAAAAAATGGATGAAAGTACAACGTCGAAAAGTTGATATCTCTTTATATTTGGGTGCTAAAAATCGTGTGATACCACAACCGCTTGGCGTTGTTGGCATTATAGTTCCGTGGAATTTCCCCATTAACTTAATGTTTTCAGGATTAACTGCCGCTTTTGCTGCCGGTAATGCAGCAATGGTTAAAATGTCAGAAAACTCTATTCATTTGTCACGTTTGTTAATAACGTTGGCACCACAATATTTTAAAGCTGAAAAGTTGCAAATTTTTGAAGAAACAGGTGCGGTTGGACCCGAATTTTCAAAAATAGCCTTTGATCATCTTATGTTTACTGGCTCTGGAGCTACCGGAAAAAAAGTGATGGCAGCCGCCGCGGCAAACTTAACCCCCGTCACTTTAGAGTTAGGTGGAAAATCTCCAGCTATTATTGATGCGAATTATCCTTTAACCAAAGCGGTTGAGCGAATTATGTTTGTTAAGCAATTTAACGCAGGACAAATTTGTACCAATGTTGATTATGTTTTCGTACAAGAGCGTCAGCTTGATGATTTTGTTGCCGAGGTGAAAGCTTGGGTTAAAGTGCATTGTCCTGATATTGCTAGTAAGGATTATACTTCAATAATTGATGGTACTGCGTTTAAACGGCTTATAGATACCTTGAGTGATGCTGAAGAGAAGGGTGCTAAAGTGATTAATCTCAGTGAGCAAGAGCCACAAGTTGAAACTAGAAAATTTCCACTGACACTTATTCTCAATGCGACAGATGATATGCTTATCACAAACAGAGAAACCTTTGGCCCCATATTACTGGTCAAAACATATACTGAACCACAAGAGGTTATTGAGGCTATAAATAGTCAAGATAGACCTTTGGCACTTTACCCTTTCACCCTTAACAGCAAACTAGCAAATTTATATATTGAACGCATCATGTCAGGAGGGGTTTCAGTCAATGATGCTTTGCTCCATGTCGGGCAGCATGATTTACCCTTTGGTGGCGTTGGTCCAAGTGGTATGGGCCATTATCACGGTTATGAGGGTTTTTTGACTTTTTCAAAATTGCGCCCTGTTTTTTATCAAGCAAGCTTCAGCTTTATGAAGTTTTTGGCGCCACCCTATGGGAAATTTGCCGACAGGGTTATTAACACGCTGGTTAAATTTAAATCTTAACTCAACCGGCTACCCATCATAACGTGCTTTATTTTCACCACAAAACGGCTTCAATTGGCTCAAACCGTACGATTGAACAGGATATTAAGCCCGACCTACACTGCGCTGGTAGGTCGGATTTTATGAGGTATAACGGTTAATTCAAACCTATCTTTTTAGCTGGGTTTAAAGTGATAAGTTTTGTTTTGCTTACTCGGTAGCGATATATTTCACGTAGGTATTTAATCGCACGTTTCACGTTGTCAGACGTTAAGCGAATATCGTTAATGGAAACAAATTTATCCTCATCATTGCCTAATATCTCACGATATTTTTTCTCATACATGGGCTTAATTGCATGCCAGTTGGTATCGAGTATTTTTGCTGGATTTTCAAACTGTAAAATCATGCTGTCAAGTTCATCTTCATCAAAGTGGTCCGCTTTGATCATGCTCAAGAATATCTCATCAAACCTATCGTCAAAATTATAATCATCTTTGGTAAAGCAGCGTTTTATGTAAGAAACCATGAGTGTTAAAAAGTCATCACTTAAACAAGGGCTTTTGGCAACTAAGGTTGTTAAAGAGATGTTTTCTGACGCACCGATAACTAATGCATAACGTTTCAATGTAGTATTTGGAAATAGGCTATTAAGATGTGTTTTAAGCTTATTAAGATCCATATACGAAAGTTTGTAATCTTTGGGTAGTGAGATAATCGAAACGACCGAAGAACATTTATTAAAGAATAAAATATCCTTTAATTTACTGGTGTCAAAATTATTACTACGACACTCGGCTAAATGCTGCCGATAGGTTTCAGCTTCCATCGGTAATAAACTGACGCCTTCAATTGCACGGGTATCCTTATTAAAGTGTGGTAAATCAATAGAGCGGAAGAACAGATCGTCAATATCTAACTCAACCAATTCACTCGGACCTGCTTGCCTACCATCAACAATCGGTGCGGTTTTCTTCACCGTTGATTCTGCATAAGCAATAGTGACCGGCCCAGCCAAACTCATGAACAAATCATTCGCATCTAAACGAATGGTTTCACTAATATCGACACCCGCACTGCGGAAGTAATCTTGATCATAATCTTTAGTGACCGCTTGTGCAGTAAGGATGTTAAATATTTGTTGAGAAATATATTGGTTAGCGTACTTCTCCATGGTATTAACATCAACATTTTGCATATTGCCACCATCCGCTTCTTCCGCGTAACGCATAATATCATTTGAAATTAACATCATGGAGTTCCAAGGACGTAAACGGTCTACAATGGTGCGTTGATTTTCATCGTTATCACGGTCTAAATTGTAAGAAAAGTCCCACTCTTCTGAGAGGTACTTACACAATAAACGCCCCGCATTGATATGTAATGCCTCTGAAATTTCAACTGACTGACAGGCAATATTAGGTAAAATACAAAAGCCACTACTAAAAATAGGTTCAAAAACAAAAGAGTGGCCATCACTCTCATCACCTTTACTGACTTTCTGCTTAGTGTCTAACGTTTTACTCATATAAGCATATTGTTGCGCAAGGCCAAACTCCGATGCCATACCCGAACCAGTACCACCACCCGCACTGAAGATATAAAAGAATAAACGTGTCTGATTGGCTTTGATACCACAGGAGTCAATCATGTAAGAATGGATTGATTTCCAATCTTTATTTAAAAATCGCTCGGCGCCTTTATTGAGAATTATTTTGGCTAAATACTGCCCTAAAACAGGTGCATTACCAGAGCCGCCAGCATGAACCTCTGATAGATCCATGATTTTCATTTTTGAATAGCCATCTAATAAGCTAGTTTTTCCATCCATGTATGAGTAACGTATTCGCCCATCAATGTCTTGGTCTAAATCGCCCAGTATGATAAAAGGTTCAATTAAAAAAGCGGCACGTTTGTCAGCAGACGGTTTAATACCTAAACTTTTTTTAATCCAGCCGCCCCCGGAAGTAGACTTTTGTTTATTATTATCTGATTTTTGGACGTCCTTGAGATAATAGTTACGAGCCTTATATACAAGATTGGCAAGGTCTAATGAAATATTAGAGCCACAACGACCAAGCCCAATTAAACACACGGACGGAAATTGTGCTTTTGTTTGATCTTCTGCACTGAAATTATCGTGAAGTGGATAGATCTGATTTTTTAGCTCTGCTAAATTCTCTAAAATGCGCTGTGTATCATCTTCGATAAAATAGATGTGTTCAGAGATAGGAACAACGCTACCCTCTGAGTGAGAGGCGCTAGACTTGTTTTCTTCAGTCTTTTTAGTAGCCTTAATTTTGTGCTTTTTTATTGCTACTGGCTGCTCAGCCTTATTGTCAACAAGGCTTTCGGATAGGTTATTAGCTAACTCATTGCTTTTGTTTTCCATAAAATCTCTCTTAGTAATACACAAAGAAGGTATTGTTACACACCTAGATAATGATACGCGTAATCTCCCTCCATTTCAGAAAAGAGATATCACACATACTTACAACAGTTTTTAATTATCAAGTATAAATAAGGAGACTAAAGTCCCCTGATATTCATCGTCAATTATTTTAGCTATATCTCAAACTGTGCAACTAATATAGCTAACTTATCACACTGCCTATCAAATGCAATACAGGCTTGTTAACAAAACAAATTATGTAGAGTCATTCTCTGTGCTGCATCACGCCTTAGCCATGAAGTGCAATAAGAAGGTGAGTTTGTTTCAGTCTGGCTATGCTTAATCAAATAACTTTAACGAGCTTATTAGATATTAAACAAGTTTCTAAGGTAAATAACTTGCTCTGCTCATTGTAGTCCATTAATAAACTTGGTCTAATGAACTAAAAATAAACGACTTAATAAACAAGGAAATTATCTTATGTATTTATTTGAAAACATCATTTCAAGCCCTGCGCTTTGGATTACCCTCGTTATTTTATATACCTTAAAAAAAGGTGTCTACTTTGTTCCGCAAAACCGTGGTTATGTTATTTATACCTTAGGTAAATACAGTAAAACGTTATCTGCAGGTTTAAACTTTCTTGTGCCCTACGTACAGACTGTAGCTGCCGATCGTAATTTAAAAGAACAGTCGTTAGAAATCATCTCTCAGCCAGCGATTACTAAAGATAATATTACCCTAGATATTGATGGTATTCTCTTTATGAAAGTAACAGATGCCGCAGCGGCAACCAATAATATTACCGATTACAAATTATCGGTAATACAATTAGCAATGACCACCATGCGTAACGCGATAGGCTCAATGGAGCTCGATGAGTGTTTCCAAAATCGTGATACTATCAATGCGCAGATATTAGGCTCTATGACTGAGGCTACTGCACCTTGGGGTGTTATGGTGACACGATATGAAATTAAAGATATTACCCCGCCGCAAACTATTCGTGAAGATATGGAAAAACAAATGACCGCAGAACGTGAAAAACGCTCGGTTATTTTAACTGCTGAAGGGGTTAAAACTGCCGCAATCACTGAAGCCGAAGGTCAAAAACAAGCGCGAGTACTTGATGCCGAAGCGGCTAAAGCAGAGCAAGTGTTAGCGGCTGAAGCGACCAAGGAATCACAAATCTTAGAAGCAACGGGTAAAGCGGAAGCGATACGATTAGTTGCTAATGCTGATGCCAATGCTTTAGATGTGGTTGGTAGTGCTGCCAATACAGAGCAGGGTAAAGCCGCAGTAACCTTAACACTGGCTCAAGATGCGATTAGTGCTCATCAAGCCATTGCCAATAAAAGTACGGTAGTACTTACCGATGGCAAAACGGGTGATAATATTGCTAACACCGTTGCACAAGCCATTGCGGTTTCAAGTAGTTTGAAACTTTAATCACTAGGAAATATCATGCAGACATTTTTAGAAAATCATCAACTTATTTGGTATGCCATTGCCGGCTTAAGTCTAGTGGTTGAATTGGGCATGATGGGGTTAAGTGGCCCGTTATTATTTTTTGCTTTGGCGAGTATCGTTACTGGGGTTTTAGTCCATTTAGGGGTTGTTTCTGGATGGCAAAGTGAAATATTCATGGTGGGGGTATTAACTGCCATCATTGCGGTATTATTATGGAAGCCGTTAAAAAAATTACAGAATCCCAGCAGTAAAACCGATGAATCTAGCGATATGATCGGTCTAACAGTACCTGCTGTTGATGAGATTACGGCAACAACAGGTAGTATTCGTTATTCAGGGCTTAACTGGCCCGCTCGACTTGCAGACGATGTCGATGTAGGCGTCATTGAAAGTCAAAGTATGTGTATTATTGCGGCGGTTACTGGCACAACAATGCTAGTTAAGCCCGCATAGCATTAAGCGCGATTAAGATTAACGTACTCGTTATTAGTGACTAGTACGTTAAATTAACCTCAAGTACCACCAACCATTAACTCACCTAGCGATATATCTTTTCAGCCCAACGCGCTAATCCAGACGTTACACTGCCAAAATGATCCCCAACCACCAAGGGTATCTTAGGCATTTGTTGGCTTAAAAAATCAGTTAATACGGGCGATTTTGCCGTGCCACCGGTGACAAATATAACATCCGGTTGGCACTGTGCTTGGGCTACTGCTCCATGCATTAATTGCGAAATTTGTGCGAGAGTGCGTAAATTTGCTTGATGAAGTGTCTTGCGTGAAACTGTCACGGCTAAGTCCTCATCAATATTTTCGAGTGAAATAGTGTGTTTATCTTGTGTTGATAACGCTATTTTTGCTTGCTCTGCACAGTTAACAAGTTGATAACTGAGCTTGTGATCATGTACCTTTATCAAGCGTTCCACCCGCTCACTTTCTGCTGAGTCCCGGCACAGTAGTGCTAAATCCCGGCGATTTTTAGCACTATAAAATTCAGTTTGCTCATTAATATTATTAATCGCCAAGGCTTGCCTAAAACTTGCCGTAGGCATAGGCTTGCCTGTTTTCAATAAACTGTTCATACCCAAACTTGGCATAATGCCTCGTAGAGCCAGTTGAATATCAAAATCATTGCCAGCAACCCTTACCCCTGTGTGGGCAAGTAAATGTTCAGCTCTATGCTCTTTATCACTAAACGCAGGGCTCATTAATAACATAGAGCAGTCACTGGTGCCGCCACCAATATCAACCACTAAAACCCGCGTCTCTTTGCTTAATGAGGCTTCAAACTCAAAACCGGCAGCAACAGGTTCATATTGAAATTCAACGTCTTTAAAACCAACACGTTTGGCGGCATTGGTTAATACGGTAATGGCTTGTCGGTTACTGTCTTCGCCATGTAAGCCTTGGAAATTAATAGGTCGGCCGATAACCGTTTGCGTTACGTCTCTTTGCAGGGCTTGCTCAGTCAGTTTTTTCACATGACTCATCATGCAAGCGACAATGTCTTCAAAAAATTGAATTTGAGTTGCCGCTAAGCCGCTGGCACCAAGGAAAGATTTAGGCGATTTGATGTAATAACCTTCTTCAGGGTCTTCAAGGTATTGTGCTAACGCGGCTTTACCAAAGACGAGTTCACTGGAAATCCCGTCGAATTGTAATTCGCGTAATGCAGACTGACTTTTTTGTATTTGGTTGTTGCGTTCAGCAATATAACTGGCTTTTTTTGTCGGCGTTAACTGCTGGGATAGCCAATAAGCAATTATGTCACGACTGGGCGAATATAGGTTTGAGGCTATGTATGAGTCATCACCTAATAGTGGAATAATATAGGGTTGGCCGTTTTTCATAGTGGCAACACCACAATTAGACGTACCGTAATCAAAACCTATCATGATTAAAACCTATGAGAATGCTGACGAGAAAAAGGTCGCGTAGCATACTTAGTTAACAGGTTAATCTCAAGTAATAAGGAAATTTTTCTAATGATTAAGCAAATAGCTCGCTATATTAGATTATACCAATTCCACTAAGTTTCTTCTCACTCAGCGAGATTTAATGGAAATGGTATTAGTTGTGTTCATTTTTGTTGGCAGCTAAAATAAGCCACAAACTCAATAAATGAAAAGACTAGTGATGAAGTTAAGCAAAACCAATCAAAAAATTGATAACAATCTTTGCCACGCCTTAACGATCGTGTGCGAATCATCTTTGCATGCAGTTGCTGGCTTTGTTTGGTTAACGCATCGAGCAAATTACACTAACTTTCCCGCTAGCTTAGTCATCACTTGCGTATTTAATACCGATGAGGAGATTGAGGTGATGAAAGCACAACAGCAGGATGCACTTTTGTGCTTGAGTATTCAAAGGCAGTTATTAAAAATAGGTGTTGTGGTTAAGAATATTAAACAATGTGTGCGTTTTGATAGTGAAGAGGCTTGTAATAGGCAACATCAAGGGCAATGGGAGCAACGTTTAGCCCTGAAAGTGACTAAACAAAAACCTAACACAAGGCGTCGCCACTAAAATATTGTCTTCTAAGTATTGAAAAAATAAAAAAACCAAGGTACATAACCTTAGGGGCTGTTGATCTTTCGAGATTGTTTTTGCCGCGAATTGTTGAGTATTTATACAAGGCAGAGCCTTTGTAATGTGGTTATTCCACATAAAAAGGTGATGACGCCGTAAAAATGTCCAACAAACGCTGTCCGAAAGATTCGGCTAAAAGCGTTTTTTTCATTGTTGAGTCGTGTTTGCGTAGAATGACTAGGCTACACGCTACTCGCCGCGAATAAAACGCTTTTAGCTCGAACAAAATTTAACCGCGAAAGATCAACAACCCCTAATACTTATAAGGTGTTTTCAAATAACTTATATATGCGGCGATACTCATTTAACCATGAACTCGGTTGAACAAAGCCATGGGGCTCTACTGGGTAAATAGCCGTTTCAAAGTCTTGCTTTTCAAGCTCAATCAAACGCTGTACTAATCGTACGGTATCTTCAAAGAAGACATTATCATCCATCATAGGCGCATTGATTAATAATGGTTTACTCAGCCCTGCTGCAAAATATATCGGTGAACTTCGTTCATAGGCAATAGCATCATCTTCCGGTGTATTTAAAATATTTGAGGTGTAACCATGATTGTAATAAGCCCAATCAGACACTAAGCGTATGGCGGAGCCCGAAGCAAATAAATCAGGCTCGGTAAACATTGACATTAACGTTAAAAAGCCGCCGTATGAACCACCATAAGTACCAACACGTTTTGCATCAACATGCGCATTTTCAATTAACCAATTCACACCGTCACGCATATCTTCTACTTCTGGTTTTCCCATGTGACGATAAATGGCTGTCCGCCAATCACGCCCATAACCCGCAGATGCTCGGTAATCCATATCCATAACAACATAACCTTGTTGTACTAACAGTGAATTGAACATAAATTCACGGAAATAACCGGACCAGCCTAAGTGTGAATTTTGTAAATAGCCAGCGCCGTGAGTAAACATGACGGCACGGTTTTTTTCTACTGTCATATCAAAGTTTTTAGGGAAGTAAATTTTTGAATAAATAGGTTCTTTTTGTTTGCTTGAGGGTATAGCAACAACCGCTGGTGCAACCCAAGGCATGGCTAGAAATTCTTTCGACACGGTATAAGTAATTCGTTTCGCGACCTCCGTATTGTTTGAACTGGGTGAAATGTTCACGGCTAAACCGTGTAAAGGCTGTACATAAAGCTCTGGTGGCATGGTTACCGTAGAATGTTCAATTAATAGCTTTGATTCATCTGGGCTAACTTTATAATCATTTTTTCCGCCTAACGCCGTTAATGTGGTTAATTTTTTTGCTAAATCTACTTGATATATTTCATAAATACCTGGGTGCTTTATATTCGCTTTAAAAATAAAATGTTGGTTATCTTGCATTGCAGTAACATGACTTACTTCAAACTTACCCGCGGTTAATTTAACGGCTTTAGCGTTTAATGCCTTGTGATATAAATGGGAGTAACCTGACTCTTCAGATAAATAGTACAGACTGGCTTTATTATTAATATTTAACCAACCAAACTCATTAAAACGCCAGTTAATCCATGCATCGTCGTGTAATTTGTGCTGAGTAATAAGTTGATTTTTAGCGAAATCAACCGTGGTTAACCAACGAGTTTTGTTATCCCATGCCTCTAACATTAGGGCGAGGTGTTGACCGTCGCTACTCCACTTAATTGGCGCGTCCATAGCAAGTAAGTGAATATTCCGTGCTTTTTTCTCTGACTGATATTTTTTACCTATTCTCGAAAAGTTTTCCGTTTTAACCTGTGCTAAAACATCCTCATCAAACCCTGGTAATTCTTCAAAACTTAATTTTTTTTGTGTCCCTGTTATTAAATCGAGCAAGAAGAGTTGCTCTTGGTATTGTTGATTATTCGCCACACGACTACGTACCTTTTTAGTCGCAATGGTGCCATCGTTAGTAATGTAATGAGGCATGATATCTGTTTTATCACGGTTAGGTTTATTAGACGTGATGCTGACTAATAATTTATTACCGGTAGGAGAAAGGCTGGCATGAACGATTTTTTTATCTTTTCCAAAGTAATATTTACTGTCATTTACCGAGGTGTTTTCAGCCGCTAAACGTTTTTTTTCTGCTTCTTTAAGCTCAGTATTACGTTGTTGCAAAGCAATATAGTCAATGAGTTTATGTTGCTCTTGTGCTAAATAGCTTTTGGGTGGGTTAATGCCAACAGGCTTTGCCGACATTTGTAAGCTAGCCAACTCTTTAATTTGCCCTGTGTGTGAATTATGCGCATAAAAAATATTCTCTATTTGATAAGCAATATCGCCATTAGTCAAAAAGAGTGCATTACGCTCTTGGCTGGAAGTAAAAGTAAGCTGCTTTACCGTATTATTGGCGAGTGTTTTTACAAAAACATCACCGTTGAAGGTATAAACTTTATGTGTACGCCTTGTATTAATATCCCCCTTTTTATCTGCCGTTTTATGTTTGATTGATAGCGCTACAGGGCTAGTTTTATTGCTGGAAAGATCGACTGAATATAAGTCACGTAGCGGATTACCTAATTGCTTTTGCTGATAAAAAACAGTGTTACTATCCTCTCCCCAATACCAAGATTCTGGCGAGCGAGCAAACCAATCAGGATCAGCCATGATTTGCTCTAAAGTTATAATATTTGTGGTTTGGGCATTTAGCGCCACAGCGGCTTGAACTTTTTCAGGCGCTATTGTGGTCGCTTGTTCATTCACTTGAAAAGTAGTACAGGCCGCTAATGATAATGCAAGTGCTGCAGTAAGTAGTTTAATTTTCATAAAATAGTTTCTATTAATAAGTTATGTGAATCAGGTCATTTAATCTATGATGAAATGGCAAGTCGCCCAGTAAATTTAAACGGTCAACAATGGCTTTATATCGCTTCTTGAATTTAGGCTTTTAAAAACGGTAAAATAGACATACTACCACCATTGGATCTTTTGTTATGCTTTGCCCTTGCGGTTCAACCTTATTATTTAAGGCCTGTTGTCAACTTTTTATTACAAAGGATATAACACACAGGCAACAAGCCAACTCTGCTGAACAACTAATGCGCTCGCGCTTTAGTGCCTATGCGATAAAAAATAGCCAATATATCTTTGCTACTTATGGTGCTAAGCAACAGTTAAATCTGTCTGTTACTGATATTCAATCATGGGCTGATGAATGTGTGTGGATAGCCTTAGTCATACATGAAACCAGTGTAAGTACCGTTGATTTTTCAGCTTATTACGTGCTTGATAATAGCTTATATGAATTACGAGAAAAGTCTAACTTCATGCTTGAACAGGATCAGTGGCGTTATATTGATGGCGACGTTACCGTAAATAACGAAATTACCACGATTAAGCAAAATGAACCTTGCCCATGTAATCAATATTCAACGGCTTGGTCGGCAAAAAAGAATAAAAAGTTTAAGCATTGCTGTGGCAAATAAAGTGCTAGCTATCATACCATTAGTTCCTTTAAATTAGCCTTTAAGCCTTTAAAATATTGTAGAGTGGAAAGAGACTTAGTGGAATTAATGGCATAACTCTAATTAATTAAAGACGCTTTAACGAGGGTTTCTTGGATACCCTCTAACCATGCGTTGGCATTAAATGCTAAGGTTTGGTTAAGCGGCTTATCTAAATCATGAGTAGATAGTTGATTTGTTACTAATAAGCCTAATTTATTACTTGCTTGCACTTGTTGGTATTTAAGTTGCGTTAAGAAGCTTGTATTGTTTAGGACTTCTGAGCAGATATGATTTGGGTTATCACGAAATGCTAAAGGTTTAGGGTTCAGCACATGACTTAACTGAATACTCAGCAGATCATTATCGACAATGAGCTGAGCTTGATTAAATTGGCTAATTTCATCAAGCGTTGATAAGGATAAAGGGGCTTTATCGGGTAAGTTAAACTGTTTTCTTAGACTATCATCACTCTGTTCAACAGCACTTAATGTCGGCTGTTTAGGTAATAAGAATTGGCTCTGCTCTCGAACATCTTCAGCTAGCATAGCCAGCATTAATGAAAAATCGGCACGGCGTTTTTCAACGACACAGGTATTAAGTTTAACGCCTAGCTGTAGTTCATGGAGTAAGGCATTAACAGGCTTACCTATGTTCCCTGCTGATGTTTTACTCTCTTGTATCAATGATTGAGCGGTTTCGACAGCCAATGCAATACTCTCTTATTTATCAATACGCTAATCAAAAAATTTGATACACCTTGATAAACAAGTTATCGGCTAAAAGTTAGAAACCTTTAACCGATATGAATAATACTTTAACGCCCAAGCTAACTTTGCTTTAATGGCCAAGTCAGCATAAATGATGCGCCGCCTAACTCACTATCGCCAATAGTCGCCTGCCCTTGGTGCCACTCCATAATGCGAGCCACAATAGCTAAGCCCAAGCCAAAGCCACCTGTTTCCCTGTTTCTCGATTGATCACCGCGAGAAAAAACATCAAAAATGACGGGTTTAAATTCATCAGAGACACCATCACCATTATCTTCAACACAAATTTGACATAAACCCTTTTGGGTCGAAAGTGTCACCCTTATTTTGTCGTTACCGTATTTAATGGCATTACTAATAAAATTATTTACCGCTCTGTCGATAAAATGACCATCGCAACAGATAAAATTATTAGGTAATTTATTGATAAACTCTATTGAGCTAACAAATTGATCATGGCTGGCTATTTGCAATTTGACTAATTCACTCAGATCAATGGCGCTTATATGAATTTCAGGTTTATCATTATCAAATGATGCATAGATCAGCATTTCATTAATCAACTCTTCTAACTCACACACATCGTTTTTTATTTGCTGCTGATATTTTGCTCGTTTTTTATCCTCTGTGATTGACTCAAGCATTTGTAAAGCAAATTTTGTCCTTGCGAGTGGTGTTCTTAATTCATGTGAAACGGCACTCGTTAATTCTTTATGAGCTTCTATTAAGCGTCGGATCCTAGCCGACATCATATTAAATGAGAAGATCATGGGTGCAATCATGGATGACTTTGCCGCAGGAGCCTTACTGTCAAACTGCCCTTGTCCAAAAGCATATGTTGCCTTTTTAAGTTGCTCTAAATCGCGTGACATTGGCCATAACCAAATAAAAAGGATGATACCAAAACTAGCCAGGATGAATACTCGGTATATAGATTTCATCCTTGGCCTTGTCGGCATTTTTACTGGGCCTAAAGTAATAATAGAATCAGAGCCTTCCAGTAAATAATGAATAACGACTTGATCATCAATATAATAAGTATGAGCATTTGCGCTTAATAAAGCATGATGTTCGGTGTGCTCAATATCTTCAAGTTCCGCTAATGACGTTAAGGTTAAGGGTAAGCCCCAACGATCTCCTGCGCCGGCTATTATGTCTTGCCACTCCTCTTCTGGATGTTTTTGTACAAAATCTCCCGTCGCCATCATTAAGGTTTTATATCCCGTATAAGATTCAATGTCTTGTTCGAGATAAGTAACCCACCACTTATCAAGAAGCCAAGAAAAGATGATAAATGTAGATATAATAAAAAAGTAGAGACTAAAAAACGAACGACCAAATTTCATCAACATGCCTTATTTACGTATAATAGCGCTGAGCTTAAGCAAGAGGCTTTGTTATACCAATTCCACTAAGTTTCTTCCCACTCAGCGAGATTTAAAAGGCTTAGAGGCAAGGCATTGATTGAAGAGAATGGTTATTCTCTTGTCGAAATCAATAACGCAGCATGTAAGCCTTTTAAACTCGCCCTTTGGGAGCTTGTCAGTGCCTCGATAATCGCACAGAATTCCTTTAATATAGAGTGACTATACACAAAAAAATTCTTTTTATTTTCAAAGCACTGACAAGCTCTGAGTGGGAACTAATTTAATGGAAATGGTATTACTACCCAATTAAGCAGCAAACAAAGCCTCATTTCAATATAGATTACCAACCTTTATTAGCTCCAAGCATCAGGAACAAATAAGTAACCTTGCCCCCAGATAGTCTTAATTCTAAAGGGTACTTCACTGTCGTCTTGCAGTTTTTTACGTAAACGAGAAATACGTACATCAACACTTCTATCTAAACCATCATACTCTCGACCAATAACGGCCTTGTAGATATAGTCACGGTTTTGTACTTCACCTGCTTTGCCCGCAAGTAACCATAACAAATCAAACTCTTGGCTTGTTAAGTCAACATTTTCATCATGCAAAGTTACTTTACGTGACGCTTTGTTGATATATAAACCTCCACAGATTATTTCACCTTTCAGGTCACTTTGGTTAGGTAAATCACCTCGACGTAATAAAGCATTTATTCTTGCTAATAGCACCCGGGGTTCAACGGGTTTAATGACATAATCATCCGCACCAATTTCTAAACCAAGCACTTGATCAAAATCAGTGTTTTTTGCTGTTAGCATTAACACAGGACCATTAAATTCTGGCCGTAGATCACGGCAAACAGCAAAGCCATCTTTGCCTGGTAACATAACATCTAAAATAATCAGATCAGGAGAGAAAAGCTTTACACGTTTAGCTACCGTATCGCCTCGAAACTCTTGTTTTACATGGAATCCTTCACTCGTTAAAAAGTCAGTGACTAAATCGGATAATTGGCGGTCATCTTCAACCAATAATATTTTTTTTACGCTTGAATGACTATCTGACATACTCATTTCCTTATTTATTACACCTTGTTTACCATGAAGATAAATAATTTTATTCACAGTTTTTTTGGCTATGTTGCTTATTTCATTTAGCTTTAGCTTAAACAAGTTATAGGGGTTAAACAATAGGCGCCACTAGTTGTTACAGTTAAATTACATTTAATCACAATAAGGACTATGACGCTGTTCAACCTCCCTCAGTAAAATAAACCTTGCTAGACGATAAATAAACACGCAAGATCAAACGGGCATAATAATAATTTTATCGCTAAAAACCCTTAGGAAAGCTATGAAAATCATCTCGTTTAATATTAACGGCCTTCGCGCCCGCCTACATCAGTTACAAGCTATTATCGATAAACATCAACCTGACATTATTGGCCTACAAGAAATCAAAGTACATGATGACGCTTTCCCATTAGCCGCGGTTGAGGCCATGGGTTATCACGTTTATTTTCATGGTCAAAAAGCTCATTACGGTGTCGCTATGTTATGTAAAAAAGAAGCCGACGTTGTCCAACGTGGTTTCCCAACAGATGACGATGAAGCACAGCGTAGGATGATTATGGTATCAACCACCAATAATCAAGGCGAAAAAGTTACTGTATTGAATGGCTATTTCCCACAAGGTGAGAATATTAGCCACGAGACTAAGTATCCCTATAAGCGTAAATTCTACCAAGATCTAATGACCTACCTTAATGATAATCACTCAAACGATGAAAATGTGATTGTGATGGGCGACATCAATATCTCGCCACTTGATCTTGATATTGGCATTGGAGAAGTCAATCGAAAACGTTGGTTAAAAAGCGGTAAGTGCTCTTTCCAAGATGAAGAACGTCAGTGGTTGACGACATTAATGGACTGGGGGTTTATCGATACTTTCCGTCAATTGCATCCAGACACGACAGAGCGCTATTCTTGGTTTGATTATCGCTCTCGTGGTTTTGATGATAATCGCGGTCTTCGCATTGATGTGGTACTGGCAACAGAAAAAATGGCCGTGCAATGTACTGAAGCCGATATAGACTATGAGTTACGTGGTATTGAAAAACCCTCTGATCATGCACCTATTTGGTCAACATTTTCCTAAAGGTTGTTATTAATGCATACTGACAATTTAGGCTCTGAGCTAAAGCCAAACCAAGCTAACTATCGTTGTCCTCTTTGTAAAAAAGTATTATTACTTGATGAAAAGAGCTACCGTTGTGAAAACAAACATAGCTTTGATCAAGCTAAACAAGGCTATGTTAATTTATTACCGGTGCAATTTAAGCACTCTAAAGAGCCCGGTGACAACAAGGCAATGGTACAAGCGAGACGTAAATTTTTAGATAGAGGTTATTACCAGCCTTTAGTTGACAGTATGCTAGCCTTATATCAAAAGTACAGTGATAAAAATGCGGCGGTTTTTGATGCTGGTTGTGGCGAAGGGTTTTATACACATCAGCATAAAACTGAGTATAACGAGGTATACGGTGTCGATATTGCCAAAGAAACCATTAAAATTGCGGCAAAGCGTTATCAAGACTGTTTTTTTAGTGTTGCCACCTTATCTGACCTACCTTTTAAAGATGAAAAGTTTGGTTGGCTTTACAGCGTTTATGCCCCAATTTTAGAAGATGAATTTAGCCGTATTTTACAAAAAAAAGGCTATTTATTGACAGTAACGCCCGCAGATAACCACTTATTTGAACTAAAATCATTAATCTATCGCCAAGCAAATAAGCATGACATGGCTAAGCAAGTGATCGCACAATTAACCTTGATTGAAGAACAACGTTTAAGCTACCCAATGCATTTCTCAACCAGTGAAGATGCTTTGAACTTATTAGCCATGACACCCTTTGCTTTTAAAGCGAGTGATACATTAATGAATCAATTAAAGCAACAAAAACAATTCACTTGCCAAGCTGATTTTGTTTTACGTTTATATCAAAATTAACCACGTTATATAACAACTACTTAGTTTTCATAAACGATAACTGTAAAAGTTGAGCAAGGTCTATATAACGAGGATTATAAGTTGCTAAGTTAGCGATAACCTGAACATTGTTATAACTACTTTTTTGCTTTACGCCATCGGTAAGATGAACTTCTTTTTGGCTTTTAATCTTTTCCAACCCCTGACGATACCAAGAAGCTAATGAGGGTGGCAGTAATTTATCGGCTTTAACACCTGAAAAGACTAAAGCTTGTACTGGCATACTTAATAAAAACAAACCATAAACCAAGGCTTGCGGCAATGCATTTATTGCGTTATCTATAGAGCCGTAACCCCATAGATATCCTGACGCGACATAAAGCTGCATAATGACCGTAAATAAGGCTAACGCAGGAAAATATCGACAAACAAAGCGCGCACTTTGCACCGCCCAATAATCTTCGAAATATCGAGATAACACAGGTTTTTCAGGCCAAAGTGTTAAATACTTTTGACCCAATTTAATGAGTTGTACTACGGAAATATTCATATTCACCACTATAGCAGCTACTCAGAGGAAGGAAAAGTAACTGATGCAAGTGCTTATTGTAAATAAAACCACAAAAAATGTAATTTAACTACATTTATTGCCTTGCATCAATATACATACCGAAAGTCTTCTCTATAATGGAACCAATATTATTTATACAGCGCTTTTATTTTTACTTAACATTACTCACTTTTAAAAAGACCCTATTATATGACTCAACAAAAAGCTCAGATCAAAGTACTTTCTAGTTCGGATGCCATTTTAGTTATCAACTGTGGTAGCTCTTCCGTTAAATTTTCCTTAATCAAACCTGAAAGTGGTGAAACACTTTTATCAGGTTTAGCTGAACGTCTACTTAACAGTGATGCCGTAATCAAAATCGAACATAATGATGAAAAAAAGACCTATGATTTACCTGAGCCTTATAATCATCAAGCCGCGCTAGCAATATTGGTAGAACAATTACAAAAACTTAAGTTAGTTGAAGGTATTGGCGCTGTTGGTCATCGCGTTGTCCATGGTGGAGAGCAATATTCAGAACCAACCTTAATCACCCCTGAGGTTGAAAAAGCAATTAGTCAATTATCAACACTGGCACCATTACATAACCCAGCAAACCTTATCGGTATAAAAGCATGTCAAAAAGCCTTTACAAACTTATCACAAGTTGCTGTTTTTGATACTGCATTTCATCAAAGTATGCCTGAAAAAGCGTACGTATATGGTATCCCTTATGCACTTTATAAAGAACATGGCATTAGACGTTACGGTTTTCATGGTACCAGTCATTATTTTGTTGCCAAACAAGCAGCAAAAGAATTAAACAAACCCCTTGAGCAATGTAACTTAATCAGCGCACACTTAGGTAATGGTTGTAGTATTACGGTAATAAAAGATGGAAAAAGTGTTGATACCACGATGGGCATGACACCTGGTGAAGGCGTCATGATGGGCACTCGTTGTGGTGATCTTGATTCAGGTATCATCTTTCACCTTACTCAAAATCTAGGTTACTCAGTAGCCGATGTAGACAAATTAGTCAATAAAGAAAGTGGTTTGTTAGGCGTTTCAGGTTTAAGTAATGATCTTCGTACATTATTAGCGGCAATGACAGAAGACAATAATGCACAAGCGACATTAGCACTTACCGTTTTCTGTTACCGCATAGCAAAAAGCATTGCCTCATACAGTGCTAGTTTAACTGAATTAGACGGTCTTATCTTTACTGGCGGCATTGGCGAAAATGCAATGTGGGTTCGTAGTGAAGTGGTAAGACAATTAGCTTTATTAAACTTTGCTATCGATGAAGAAAAAAATGAAGCGACTCGCTTTGGTGCTTCAGGAAATATCGCCGCTAAAGGCGCAAGAGCTTGTATGGTTATTACCACCAATGAAGAGTGGGTAATTGCTGAACAATCAGCTGAGTTACTTAACCAATTAGCCAAGTAGATACCCAATATTAAATATCCATAACAATTAGTAGGATTAAATTCATGCCACATAAAATTATGTTAATCCCTGTTGGTTCAAACGCAGGTTTAACCAGTGTTTCATTAGGTTTATTACATGCTTGCCAGCAAAAAGGAATTAAAGCAGGACATTTTAAACCCATTAGTCAGCCCCTGCGTAATAGCCTAACTCAAAAAAACAAGACGAATGATGCCGTTAGTTTTGCTCAAAATACTACAAGTGTATCGCTTAGCTATGTTGAAGGACAAATGGGTGATGGCCAACACAGTGCTGTATTAGAAGAAATTGTTGCCAATTTTAATGACTTTAAAAAAGATTACGATGTGGTCATTATTGAAGGCGTTGTCCCTACCACCAGACAACCTTATGCTGGTCGTATTAACCGTGATGTAGCCCAAGCACTTACTTCAGATATTGTCTTAGTTGCGAGTCCTGGTGATGATAGTCCAGAAGATTTCGAAGATAGAATTGAAGTGAGCGCTGAAACCTACGGCGGTATAAATAGCAAACAGATTATTGGTTGCATTATCAATAAACTTAATAGTCCTGATCAAGATGAACATGGCTTTTTACCAATAGAAGAAATTGAAAAAGACTTTAATCTTAACGATTGGGTAGACTTAGCAATTTTTAAAAGGAGTGATTTTGCTTTACTCGGCACCATTATGTGGGAAAGAGATCTCATCGCGCCACGTATTTGTGATATTAGTGATTACCTTGGGGCTAAAATAATTAATAGTGGTGACATGGCTCACCGTCGTTTTCGTAATGTTGCCTTTTGCGCCAGAACCGTCGCCAACCTCATGGGGTATTTAGTTCCAGGGCGACTGATTGTAACACCGGGAGATCGCACAGATATCATCATTGCCGCCTGTTTATCAGCGTTAAATGGTACTAAATTAGGCGGGTTAATTTTAACCAATGGTTTTGAACCCTCAAAAGAGGTTTGGGATCTATGTAAACAAGCGCTCGATGCAGGCTTACCTGTTTTGTCTGTACCTTGGGATACTTGGCAAACTTCGCGCCATATCATGAATTTTAACCCTGAAATACCTCAAGACGATATTCAACGTCAGGATAAAACGAAACAGCTTATTGCCGACAATTTAAGTAGTGACTGGATCAAAAAACTTACGGCTAAAAATAATAGTTATAACCTATTATCACCACCCGCATTTAGACATAAATTGACTGAACTATCTCGCAAAGCAAACAAATTAATAGTCTTACCTGAAGGTACTGATATTCGCACGATTAAAGCCGCTGCTATTTGCTGCGAGCGTAATATTGCCCGTTGTCAGCTTATTGGCAATAAAGCTGAAATTATGCGCATTGCTGAACAACAGGGTATCACCCTACCCTCAAATTTATTAATATCAGATCCAGAGCTTATTCGAGATAATTATGTTGCGCCTATGGTTGAGCTTCGTAAACATAAAGGCTTAACAGATGTTGTTGCATTAGAAAGCTTAAAAGACAATGTTGTTTTAGGCACTATGATGTTACAAATGGGCCAAGTTGACGGCCTTGTTTCTGGTGCGGTTAATACCACAGCAAATACCATAAGACCCGCTTTACAGTTAATAAAAACGGCTCCAGGTAGCTCTTTAGTTTCATCAATTTTCTTTATGTTACTACCCGATCAAGTCCTTGTTTATGGTGATTGTGCGATTAACCCTGAGCCAACTGCAGAGCAATTAGCGGATATAGCTATTCAATCTGCTGACTCAGCTAAAGCGTTTGATATTGAACCAAGAGTCGCGATGATCAGTTACAGTACAGGCACTTCAGGCCACGGTGCTAATGTAGAGAAAGTAGCCAAGGCAACTGAAATAGCTAAAGCTAAGCGACCTGATCTCATTATTGACGGTCCGCTTCAGTACGATGCTGCTATTATGGAAAACGTTGCCAAGAAAAAAGCACCAAACAGTCCGGTAGCAGGTAAAGCAACCGTGTTTGTTTTCCCTGATCTAAATACGGGTAATACTACCTATAAAGCAGTACAACGATCTGCTGATTTAGTGAGTATAGGTCCTATGTTACAAGGAATGAATAAACCGGTTAATGATCTGTCTCGCGGTGCCTTAGTTGATGATATTGTTTATACCATTGCCCTAACGGCAATACAGTCAACAATGTAACACCTAAATTCTTGTAAAAATAAAGGCAAACAAAAGTACGGTTAAACTACCTTTAAGCTGACATTAATTGTGGTTTAACCTTCTTTAAAGGCTATATTTATGGCTAAATTGATCCAATAGCAACTTTTGATCACTTATCCTATTTAATAAGCATTCCCTCATCATTAGACAAAAAACGTACCAATTAATTTTTCCTTATTAATCATATACAAACACATAAAAATCAGGGTTGCACACAATTTTATCCACAGATTTTGTGGATATAACTCTTCAAGATAAATAGGCTACACCCTAAAAATATATCTAACAAAACTTCAATAAATGAAGGCTTAAGGTGATTTTCAACTAAAAACCACAAAATTAAAATAAATAGGGTTGATTTATCGATCAAATAGCAAACATAAATTTAACCGTTCTAAAAGCATAGGAGTACAAAGCGCCTTAAATTTACTCTGATTAAATTCACAGAATGTGTATTATAGACATTAGAGCGAATATTTAAGCCAAATAGTACTTCGACTTTAGTGACTCATTCAGAATAATAAATAACGCTACAAACTCGTTATGTTATTCGTTGGGATCTTATACCATTAATTCTTCTGACTTTGCCCAAGTCAGAAGTCATTCAATAAAGGGCATTTATAAGGAAATAAAAATGAGTAATGAAGTTATACAAGAAACTGTCGAATGCACCCAAGATTCAAAAAACATGGCTTTGCTAATGTGGATAGGCACATTGTTTTTTGGCTTTATTCCAGGGTTAATTATGTATCTAATCAAAAAAGAGGATATCTATATACAAAAACAATCCAAGGAAGCTTTAAATTGGTCTATAACAATGCTTATAGGCTATATGATTAGTTTTGTACTTAGTTTTATTGCTATAGGTATTTTCCTTATTCCTGTTATCGGTATTTGTCATTTAATTTTTTGCATAATGGGAGCTGTCGCAACATCTAAAGGGGCGCAATTCCGAGTTCCCTTTTCTCTTCGCTTGGTAAAATAGCCTGATAAGTCATTAGAGTTGGATATAAAATAGTTGGCTGCAGCGCGTAGAACACGCATTAACGTTAACTATTTTTAGCCGCTTAATAAAGTGTTGAGACGGTATAATTCATCCCAAAAGAGCGTTTTACGCTCTTTTTTAAATGAAGTCTCGGTAGCTAGACACTTAATTTCAATTAGATATGTTATACAACAGGGTAAGCACATTACCCATTGAAAATTTTCTATCTAAAAAGCTAGATTTATGCGATATTAGCCGCAAATAATGACTCTACTTTTAAACTCGGCTCAACCGCCTTTAGGTACCTATCATGAAAGCCCCTTTATATGATGACATTCTTAATATTTGCCAAGAAATAGCGAGTGCGTCATCAACAGAAAATGATGAATTAAGACTTGCTGGCTGTAAAAAACTACAAGTGCTTTGTGCAACTAATCAAAACTCGCCAAAAGATCACCCATTGCAGTGGGAAGCATTAGCAGACTTCACCGTTGATGGCGATCAAGCAATAGATATCTATCAAGTTGCCTTAGCTATCGCTGAAAAATTGACTTTACCTAATTTTATCGCCTCTACTTATTTAGCAATGGCACAACGTAATGCCGAATTTGAAGAACAAGACAAAGCAATTGAACTAGCAAAAAAAGCTAATGAAGCCGCTAAAGGTATTGCAAGTGGTGAGTTAAAAACTGAAATAGCTGATTTTTTAGCTCAGTTAAACCCATAGAGAATATAGAATAGCGCTAACGGTTGTTAGCCTATTTTGCAGAGGTTTTTATGTCATCAAGCTATATCGAAGTAGAATTAAACAGCCAACCCGTTGAGTTATGTAAATTACTTAAAATTGCTAACTTAGTTAGTGGTGGCGGAGAAGCAAAAATTGTCATTAGTGAAGGTTATGTTTTACTTAATGGTGAGGTAGAATTTCAAAAAAGAAAAAAAATATATCATGACGACGTGATTGAGTTTAATGGGGAAACTATCCAGTTAATCGTTAATGAAAAATTATCGGGTACACAGGAAATGTCAGTAGAAACAGCGGCGAAAATTCGCTCAGAGCAAAGCAGTAACAAGGTGAAAATGAAACCGAAAAAGGACTCAAGTCCTGTTATTGCTGAAGCTGATGATAGACAAGTTATCGTTCCAAAAAAAAGAAGACCAATTTCGTTTTAGCTCATTATCTATTGAGATCTAAGGTTATTATTTCCCTCCAGCCAAATCAATAAAACTGCCTGTCACATACGAGGCTTGCTCACTTATTAAAAAGCTAATGGCTGAAGCAACTTCGGCGGGTGTACCTCCTCGTTTTAGAGGAATACTGTTCTTCACTCGGTTAATTCTATCAGGCTCGCCACCATCAGCATGCATGTCAGTATGAATAAACCCAGGACGAACACCGTTAACACGAATACCATCCTCTGCAACTTCGAGAGACAATCCCGTAGTCAGTGTATCGATAGCGCCTTTACTTGCTGCATAATCAATATACTCATTTGGCGAGCCTAATCTAGCGGCAGCTGAAGAGACATTAACAATTGAGCCACCTACTCCGCCATGTCTTTTGGCCATGCGCTTAATGGCTTCACGACAGCATAAAAAGTAGCTAGTGACATTAGTTGTCATTAAATGATTGATTCTTTGGGCCGTTAAGTCTTCAACACGACTTTGGGGTAATAAAATACTGGCATTATTCACTAATGCGGTAATTTTCCCAAGATTATTATCCATTTGATTGAATAAATATAATACCTCCTCTTCCTTGGAAACATCCGCTTTAACCGCTATTGCGTTTTGACCTATTTTAGTAACTTCAGCAACAACTGATAAAGCCAAGTCATAATTTGATTTATAGTTAACACAAATATTATAGCCATTTCGAGCTAGCTCAATGGCTGTTGCCGCACCAATCCCTCTACTCGCACCTGTTACTAATGCTACTTTCATTACTAAACCGTCCTTAAATCTATTGATTTTTTATCGAGATTATTCACCTGAATGTTACTTTATTTATGACTAAAAAATATCACACCACTTAAAAACACCATCAATTAAGCTATTTATGTGCTTATAATACTTTTTCCCAAAACATCGCCTTACCCGTTTTTTTATCTAACTCATAGCCGATAAAACCTAGCTTTTCATAAGCATTTTTGGCAATGGTATTACCCTCTAAAACCTCAAGGGTTAATTTACAATAACCACGTTCACGCGATATCTTTTCTGCTTCAATAAATAATTTCTGACTAATACCTAAGCCGCGATATTCTGTTAATACTCCACAATCATGAATATTAAGTAAAGGTTTGCACTTAAAGGTAGAAAAACCTTCAATACAGTTTAAAATACCCGCGGGTTGGTCATCAACATAACAAAGTAAAGTTAAAAAATCATTGCGCTTAGCCAGCGTCATTACCAATTTTTGCTGAACATCATCAGCCAGAGCCTCACCGCCCCCCATAGGGTCAAGTGCGTAGGCATTGAGCAACATAACTAAATCATTAGCTTGCTGTTCATGGTAATAATCGACTTGTCTTATCTCAATTTTCATTGGTTACCCTTATTCATTGGTTACCCTTATTCATTGGTTGCCCTTATATAGTTCTCATTCATAGAGATCAATTTATTAGTGGCTCTGCTGTAGAACACTGTTGTCACCCATAGGCTGCTACTAATATTTCCTGTTTATTGAGCTTTGCGTTGCTTTCCCTAAACCAAGCGAGATAATTTGGTAAATACTTTGTTGCTACTCCTTTCATTTTTCCGTTAACCCATCCCTTAAAGTGAGCTATTGCCCCGTTCACGGTTTGGATATGATAAACCTTATCTATTACTCTCACCTTAGAGTTTATTAGTCGCTTATGGTCACATTTTG
>JBAHZW010000025.1:0-12848 GCA_037132835.1 Colwellia sp.
AAGCACATGAACATGAGAGCTGGCAATTACTAAGCCATTTTCATCGCGGTGGTTATGGCAAGTTCAGCAATGCTGATAGTCAGCGCATCATCGCATTCAATCAAAAAACGGGCATCACCTTTGAACCGGTATACACGGGCAAAATGATTTTGGCTTTACTCGATTTAATCGAGCAAGATTACTTTAAGCCACATGAACGTATTATTTTATTACACACCGGTGGGCTACAGGGTATTGGCGGCATGATAGAGCAAGGTAGACTGTTGGCTGAGGATTGGCCCTCGCTAGCTCAAGCACCTAATAGCACCTAAGTGATTGTGCATAACTAAAATTTTAACGGATATCGACCTTGGTTATCGGGACGACCCAGAAAGGGTAAAGCTGATTCTAGCTCGGTTGGAAAGTTAGCCCCTGGCTTTAAGTAACCTTGTCCGGAAGCTTTTTGCTTTGCTATCGATAAGCGGGCAATAAAACTCAGGCCTAAATCATTTTTAGCGGATATATTGGCTCTCAGATCACCTTTATCACAATCAATATCGGCTTTAATAGTGCCCGATTTAATATGATTATCTAAAGCAGTGACTCCCGATTGTAACCAACTAATTTGCCCCTGCCCGTACTCGCAAGCCATTTTTTCGGAGGTATTAAGATTCAGCTCAGCTAACGTTAATTCGACATTACCTTGTGCTGTGACAGGGATAGGCAGTGTTAGTTGTTTGGCAATATCATTGGCAGAAACAAAAAGCTCAACATCCTTGAGTAACAATTGCTCTGCTGACAGAGTTAAGGTGAATTTTCCCTCAGCGCCAGCTAACATCGCCTCACCAAAGCTAACGTCTATTGTGGGTGAAAAAAGCAATAATGACCAAAAACTCAACTCGGTGGTGATTTTTTCAATGGTATAGTTATTGGCTGATATTTGGCTTATCTCACCTTGCCAAACAGACCCTGAAACACTACCCATATTGAGGTTTTTAGGTAACTCAATATTATTTATCAATAATGCTAATGGCATAGTCGCCACTAAAAAGGCTAAATAACCCGTAAAAAATATTGCTGTGAAAGCTGACCACTTCTTCATTTAGTTTATCTATTTCCTATTTATACTTGAATGATTACGCTTGATAACAAAAGGTGACTTTAAACGTTTACGGTTTAGCAAGGTGCAAGCGCCTTAGCTTAACCTGACCCGCATTTTCACCGCGCGTTAAATCAATGGCTTTAACTTGTAGCCCTTCATTGTTAGCTAAATACTCTAGCCAAAACAATAACTGGGTAAAAGGCGTATTGTCGATCCATATTTGTAAATCATTGCCCTGTGGCTGCATGCGAGTAATACTTAAGTTGTACATTTTTGCGCTACGGTTAGCAATACTGGAGATGCTGCCACTCGTTTTAGCTTTACCCCCTGCGCGCTTAGCCTGTTTATACAAAGCGGTATTTTCTTGAACCCAAGTGAATAGCTGCTGACTTCTTGCTAACTTGCTATTGGCCTCAGTTAAGGCATTATTTAAGGGTTGCCAAATAGTGCTATATAAAATAAAAACCATACAAGCAAGGCTTAAAGCCATGACAAGGCGTTGCTCTCTGCTGTTTAAATTTTGCCACCATTCTTTCATTAAGATGCTTCCTTATTACGTTTTCTGCACGTCGATTTGTTCTGATTCATCATGATTATTTCTTATTCGTCATAGTAAAAGAGCCAATCACTCGTTCACCTTGATTACTTTGCGATCCTTGCTTGATGGTCAAATCTGTGGTCGCTAAGGCGACACTAAAGGCTTCAAAGGCTTGGTAGTCATTCGCTATTGCTTGAAGACGGAGTTCTTGCCTTTTGGCATCAAATTTTAAAGATTCTGGTTTTATTGCCGGCACTTTAGCAAAAACAGGCTGCAATTTAGCGAGCATAGCTAAAAACCCCCCTTTATTTCCAGCGCCGCCCAGTAAAGCCAGTTCACGGTTTAACTGTGATTTAATGGTGGCAATACGGACTCTTTGCGTATTAGGGAAAGCCGTTTTATACTCGGTAATAATACGCTGCTGGACTTTCTCTTGCTCTGCATTGAGCTGCCATAACGTCACGCTTTTTTGCCCTAAATTTAATAATAAGGCAAATAAAGCGACACCGGCAACCCATAACCATTGAGGCTTAGCGTGGTGACTCACTTCTTTAATTTTATACTTGCCTTGCAGCAAGTTAAAGCGATTTAAGTGACGATTATAATGCTTGGCCATCAAGGCTAAAGGCAGTTCTTCGGGCATGGCACAAAGGTTAAAATTAGCGCTATGAGCTAATGGCGAATAGGCTTCAATATAAACACCGATTAGCGCTTCCCCGTCCTCTTCACTTTCACTTTCATTTTTGTTTTCACTTTCAGGTGATGTAGCGGCAATAGACTGACATTGTAATTGCCATATATCGGCATCTAACGTAAAGCCCTGCCAAAGGTGTTGACGGACAATAACCTGCTCTTGATTAGGATCACCCAAGGCTATGGCACTCCAACCTTTCTCCGTAAAGGGCATGGCCAATACATCGGGTAACATAAATGAAATTTTAATTTCTGCCTCGGCTAACCAAGATAACCACTGTTCCATCTGGCAATGTGAAACGATGGCCGTGAAACAATTATTGTCCTGAACATCTCTGGCTAAATCTGCGTAGGCAAAAAAGAGTTGCTCGACATCTTCTGCCACACTGTCTTCCAGCATGTAAGGTGCCGCTAAGCGGACAGCACGCGTAGATTTTGCCGGAATTTTTAATGACTTTAATAAGACATCACAACCCGGCACTAAAATGTTCACCTGTCGGCGCTCAGCTTTGCTACTCAGCTCATTAAGCGCTTGAGCGCCGTTTAAATTACCACTGGCAATAATTTCATGCTCGTTAGTGCTAGTGTTATCCACAATCAACCAATGAATGGTATCTTGTGCTTGACTTCCTAGACGGATAAATAATGTTTCTGTCACTAGTTACGCCCTATAGTACGACTAATTACTTGAATTTGTTGGTTACTGTCTACCTGCATGATTGATGTCATGCTGAAATAACTATTATTAAAGCGCGCATTGGCTTTCAACTTAAAATATTCGCTCTTCACTACAAACTGTGCTTTTTGCCACTCATCGACTGTGACTTCACTTAACTCAGGTAGCTGAAAAAAGTCATCTAAATCTTCATAGCCTGCACTATCTCGTGCGCCCAATATAGATTGGGCATCGTCTAAACTTAAATCAAGTAAAGCCTGTAATAACTCAGGCTGATCTGCCTCTAGCGTATTGATATTTATTAGGTGTTGACTATTTTGTGGTAACACACAGACATACGGCATTAAGGCATAAATGATCTCAGGAGTGAAGTGTGCGATTAATCTTAATTCATTAACGCTGCCTAAATAACTGTTCGCCGTAAGGTAGGGAAACTCAAGTGAAGCGTAATCGCTATCTTCAGCTCCTCCGGTACCCGTTATTATATCATCACTATCTAACCAATCTGTTAACGCGTTAACCATCGCTTCGGCTTCAAAGACATCAACATTATCAATATTTAAATTAATGATAAGCGCCTCTAACACGGTTGCCGCGGGTAATTTAACATGACTCCCCTGATCATCACTTTTTTTAATTGCATCTGGGTGTAGGGCATTAAGATTTAAACAACTTTGTAAATCAGTTATTTCTCCGCCTATTTCACCAAAGTCAACGGGATAACTTTGCGCGCCTTCAGCCCATATTTGTTCCAAATGAGTCACATTAGGCTCATCTTGAAAAGTGTTTATGAGTACTCGCTTAGCAAATTCCTCCGATCCTAAAGCATACCAGTACGCTTGCTGATTGAAGCTGATATTTGTACTTCGTTGCATTTGCACGTGTAATCGCGCCGTCATTTGCGCGGCAATGATAGCGGCTAACGCGACAATAAGCATGACGGTAATTAATGCCACACCCTGCTGCTGTCGGCGGCTATTAACGTTAAGACCTCTTGGGTTAACAGACATCACAAGGTGAGGATCTGTTCATCAACAATAGCATCACCCGCCACTAGAAATTGGCGACGGATCAGACCATAATCCCGCGACTCTATCTCAATGGCAATCGCCAGTGGTAAGGTTTTTCCTGACCATTTTTCTTGCCACTCACTGCCATCATAAAATTCAAATGCTAAGCTGGTTACCTCGGTGATTAAGGGTCTTATTTTGGGCTCTTGCCCCCCAACCGCATCGACAAAATTATAATGCAACCGCTCTAACGTTTCATCAACAAGACGATAAGCAACACTTTGCATATCACCTCTGGGCAATAACAAGCCAGGATTGGTCCAGCCGTTACGTACAAAAGCAATCGCTTGCTCACCGCCTAAAAAACTATCATCAGCGGTTTGTATAAAGCTCTCTGTTGGTGCTTCGCCATTAATACGCATAGAGCGTTTAGCTATTTGAGTAAAGTCTCGCTCTATGAGGAGAAAAGCACGCTGTAGATCATTTTGTTTTTTACTGCGTATTTTTGAAATTTCATCGCCGCGAAGTACGGTATCAAAGATAGAGAAGCTAGCCAAACTGACCAGTGAAAAAATAGCAATGGCGAGTAGCACTTCGAGCAGGGTAAAACCTTTCTGCACGGATTTAACGGTTCTTGCAACTTTATTAACAGCTAACGTCATTAGGGCTTATCCTGAGCAATATAAGTCATGATGCTAGCACTAACTAATTCATCGCTTTCATTTAAGCGTACTTCCATTACCACGGAGCGCATTTTTTCATTGGCCGTTTTAATCACTTTTTGTTGCCAATACCAAGTTTTTCCCGCCATCTCGACTTCACCTTTGTCGTTATTTTTTGGTGGCCAATTTTTATTTAGGCTTACCTCAACAAGTTGATTGGCAGCAACCCAGTTAGCAAACATTTGCTCTTCTAGATGGCTAATATGTCGATAATTATTATCCGCGACACCGAGTAAGGCGACACCGGCAATAGAAAAAATAGCCATGGCTAACATGACTTCAATTAGCGTAAACCCTCTTTTTTTTAATCGCGTTAGTTTATTAATCATCAAGGGTAGGTCCTTCAATGGTTAATGGCACGCTATATATACCCGTTACGCGGTAAGCTAAATCGTCAGTATTATCAAAATATTCCAACTCCTCCGCGATACGAAACGTAACGCTAAAAGGGGTAATATCTCCGCCAGAAAGAATATAAACTTGCGGGATTATTTTTTCTTCCTGATCTTCATCAGATAACAGGGTGAAGTCTTCTTCATCTTTTTCTGTAAAGGTATCGGTATCAAAGAGCAAAGGCTCTTCAATGGGTAAGTCATCTAGCTCTATCGTCAGCTCAACTTCTTTTGGCAAGGTGACATCGGCTTGCCAGTCTTGATCAGGGATCTCAGTCCATCGGGTGCCATCATAACCAACAAAGCGATAACTCTCCTTATTAACCATTAAGCCTAATTCAATATTATTAAGCATGCCGTATTCGGCCGCAACTTCAAAAATCGCAGCAAACTTAGCACTCTCATGCCTCAACTTATCTTCATTCTCATTACCCGCATAATTAAATTGCACCAAGCTCGCCATAAGACCAATGAGCACAACAACAATCATCACCTCTATCAAGGTAAAGCCGCTGCTTTTTTTTGCGAATGATAAATTTGGAGTCTGTTGGTTCATAAATTAATAGCTGTATCGTGCACATAAAATGTCGTTAAGCTAGGTAGCGAAACGGGTATAAACTGATGCCTATATATCCATTAAAACGAATTTCTAGCTAAAAGGCGCTAAATATGATGTTTAGTCTGCTAAACGAGGATTTCGCAACGATGAGTAAGTGCCTTTTAGTCGAAATTATTTATTGGAAGTCGCCCAAATTCCAGTTACCAATATCATCTTCGGTACCTGCTTCACCGTCAGGACCTACTGAAAATACGTCCATCCGACCTTGCTCACCTGGATTCAATAAAATATAGTCATTACCCCAAGGGTCTTTTGGTAAACGTTTAATGTACCCGCCCTCAGGAAAGCGACGCGGCACTGGCTCTATGTCTGTTTGTTCACTCAGGGCATCTAACCCTTGCTCTGTGGTTGGGTAATCGTAGTTGTCCATCTTATATAGGCTTAATGATGTTTCTAGCGCGGTAACATCGGATATCGCTTTTTGCAGATTAGCGCGCTCTTGACTGCCCATTAAATTAGGTACCACCATACTGGCCAAAATACCTAAAATAACAATCACCACCATGACTTCGAGTAAAGTAAAACCCTGTACTTTTTTGATGTTCATATTGTTTTCCTAATGTCTGATAAATTATGTTATGACAGCTTGGCTGCCGAAAAGTCGTTCTCTTGATACGTTAAACAATGAGGCCGCTGCTGGACTTAATGAGACTAACAGTCAAAGAGCCCGTTGAGTGGTTTCGTTGGTATTAGCCCCCCACTAGGCTATTAAGCTGTAAAATTGGTTGTAATATGGCCATCACTATAAAGAGCACTACGCCCGCCATGGCCACCATAAGCGCGGGTTCAAAAGCTTTTAAAGAAATATTTACTAGGGCTTCAAACTCTCTATCTTGGTTATCTGCCGCTCGGCCTAACATATGCTCTAATTTACCACTTTTCTCACCACTCGCTATCATATGTAACATCATAGGGGGAAACAATTTAGTTTGTTCTAATGACACCCGTAAGCTGGTACCTTCTCGCACCTTATCGGTAGCGGCTTTTACTTCTTGTTTAATATATAAGTTCTCTAATACTTCACCTGAAATTCTCATACTCTCTAGCAAGGGTACTGAGCTGGCGGTTAATATACTTAATGTGCGAGCAAAACGGGCGGTATTAACTCCCTTTGCCACTTTTCCCACACCGGGGATCTGCAATAAACGCTTATGAAAGGCCATTTCAAAATCAGGCTTTTTCAACAAGTGTGAAAAGAGCAACATCAGTGCCGCCACGATAATAACAAGTAGCAAGCCATAATCACGAAGAAAATCACTACTGGCAATGAGAAATTGGGTAGTACCCGGTAAATTCTCTCCCATGTGTTCAAACTGACCAACAATTTTGGGGACTACCGCCGTTAATAAAATAGCAATAACGCCGACAGCAACAACGGTCATAATAATAGGGTAAACCAGTGCTTGAATTAGTTGCGAGCGCATTTGTTGACGTTGCTCTGTATAGTCAGCCAAGCGATTCAGTACTTTATCTAGGTGACCTGATTTTTCACCCGCAGCGACCATAGAGCGGTATAAGCGATTAAATGCCTTGGGATATTCCGCCATACTTTCAGATAAGCCGTAGCCTTCTGTCACTTTAGTGCGAACCCCCATGATCATGCTTTTGATACTATTTTTTACACATTGCTCACCCACAGCCATTAACGACTCTTCAAGCGGCAAGCCCGACTCTACTAATGTTGCTAACTGACGGGTGATCAGTGCTAATTCAGACGCTGAAACTTTACCGCGATTACTTCGGCTAAAGCTAGCCGCTAAGCCGCCTTGCTCTTGGCTGGACTTACTTTTAGATAAGGTAGAAGACACTTCAATAGGCATTAACCCTTGGTCACGCAATAAACCACGAACCTGCCTTGGCGTATCACCTTCGATAACACCTTTTTTAGTTTTACCGCGGCTATCTACCGCTTGGTATTCAAATGAAGCCATAATTATTTATATTATTCATTACCGTAATGACATATTAGTCAATTAGTCTTCACGCGTAACACGTAAGACTTCCTCCAGCGTTGTTTTTCCAAGCATGACTTTATCAAAACCATCTCGACGAATACTGGCACAATATTTTCGTACGTGTTTTTCAATAGCCTGCTCACCATGAGCATTATGAATAAGAGCGCGTACCTCTTCATCAACAGGCAATAACTCATGTATACCAATTCGGCCTCGGTAACCTTTAGAATTACACTCGCTACAGCCAATGGCACGGTAAATAACGGCCTCATTATCTTCTGGTAAGGCTAATAACTTTCTTTCTCTTTCGTCAGGCAAGTGACTTTCTCGACAATGAGGACAAAGGGTGCGTACCAGTCGCTGAGCTAAGACACCCAATAAGCTTGAAGACAGTAAAAATGGCTCTACGCCCATATCTTCCATACGCGTTATAGCACCTGCGGCAGTGTTGGTATGTAAAGTAGATAAAACCAAGTGACCCGTTAAACTCGCTTGCACTGCAATTTGTGCGGTTTCTAAATCTCGAATTTCACCCACCATTACCACATCAGGATCTTGACGTAATATAGCACGTAAACCACGCGCAAAAGTCATATCAACTTTATTATTGACTTGGGTTTGTCCTATGCCTTCAATAGCAAACTCAATAGGATCTTCTACGGTTAAGATATTACGCTCTCTGGAATCTATCTGAGTTAAACCCGCATACAAGGTGGTACTTTTACCCGAGCCTGTAGGACCTGTAACGAGGATAATTCCATGAGGCTTTTCGATTAGCGTTGAAAAATTGGCTCGATTGGTATCAGTCATCCCTAATTCTTTTAAATCTAAACGCGCCGCATTTTTATCTAACAGACGTAACACTACCCGCTCGCCATGTCCAGTTGGCATGGTCGAAACTCGTACATCAACGGCACGACCACCAATTCGTAAGGAGATTCGACCATCTTGCGGAATACGCTTTTCAGCAATATCGAGCTTGGCCATCACTTTAATTCGTGAAACCAATAACGAGGCGAGCTTCCGATTAGGTTTAAGCACTTCTCGTAAGATTCCATCGACACGAAAACGTATTTGTAAGGTACTTTCAAAGGTTTCAATATGAATATCCGAAGCCCTTTCTTTTATACCTTCACTCAGCATGGCATTGATTAGCTTGATGATTGGCGCATCATCTTCATTTTCAAGTAAATCTTCACTTTCAGTAAACTCATCAGCAAGAGAATATAAGTCAACTTCATTGCCTATATCTTCCATCATTTGCTGAGCTTCAGAGGAATCTCTTTGATAGGTATGGGTCAATAATAATTCAAATGCGGTAGGCTCTAAGAATTCGACCCTGAAGGGAGCTTTGAGTATGCGACGCACCTCTAAAATAGTATCAAAGTGAATGTCAGCCAAGCAATGTAATACATAACCACCGGTATTTTCATCGGTGGTGATGAGCACACTATAACGTTTAGCAAAAGCAAAAGTTAGCAACCAAGTGCTACTCGTTTGCTCTTTTTCTACCTCATCAGTTTCAATAACCTCAGCGTCATCATTAGCAGTGATCTCGACAGGATCAACGGCGGTTAATTTAACATCATCTGCCATTAGTACTTATCTTCTGTTGCAATAGGAGGCAGCGGTAGATCAATATTCTTATCTTCTGTTGCAATAGGGGGCAGCGGTAGATCAATATTATTTTCTTCAAGTGTTTGCTGATATTTATCAAATGAAGGAGGCAAGGTTAAGTTGTCTTGCCACTCAGGTAACAGTGGCATGTTGTCATTACTCATTAATGCCAACCCTTCTTCCTGTTTACGAATTTGATCCGCACGAATATAATTATATTTAGACTCACTGATCTCGTTCATGAGTCCAGAATCACGCACGATAGTCGCCCGTAAAAACACCATTAGGTTACGTTTACGTGTCGTGGTACTGGTTGATTTAAATAAGTAACCAATAATGGGAATATCCCCTAAAATCGGTATCTTTTGCACACTTTCTTGTACGTCTTCATCAATCAAACCACCCAAGATCACCATATCTCCACTGTTGGTAATTACCGTGGTTTTAATTTCTCTTTTATTAATCGAGATATCAACCCCGGTTGAGCCACTGACCGAAGAAACCTCTTGTTCGATAACCAGCTGTATGGCATTACCTTCATTAATCTGTGGTGTGACCCGTAGTTTGATACCGATTTCTTGGCGATCGACTGTTTGAAATGGATTACTATTATTACTGCCCGTAGCGGAGCCAGTGATAATGGGGATTTCTTGACCAACAATAAAATAGGCTTCTTCATTATCTAAGGTGGTAATACTCGGCGTCGCTAGAATATTTGAATTAGTATCACTGCTTACCGCCGATATAAGTGCGCCCCAATCATCATTAATAACACCAAACATCATGCCACTAACATTACCGAGCACATTGGCAAGTATAGTGTAATCACCATCCGTATCAGCATTGGTAATAGTCACAGGATCACCGTTTGAATCGGTATACGTTGATGTACTTCCCTCTTCACCCTCTGCAGCCGCAACCCCAGCGGCGATCGATGAAAGGGATGCATTGGTATTGGTGAATTGAGAAAAGCCACCCTGCTCGCTATACCATTGCACACCGAGGCTGACACCATCACTCTCATAAATTTCCACAATTATAGCTTCAACAAGTACTTGGGCACGGCGAATGTCTAATTGACGAATGACCAATTCTAATGAACGTAGCATATCTGGTTCAGCCGTAATAATTAGTGCATTAGTCGGCTCATGCGCTTCAATACTGACATCACGCTTGGAACTATTACGTGATGATTTTGAGGTTTTTCCATCTTGAGCTATTGAGTCGCTAACGCCTTGCAGCACTTTAACTAATTCTTCTGCTTTGGAATATTTAAGGTAGTACACGCGCGTATTACCATCAGTTTGTAATTCACTGTCTAAACGTTTAACCAAGCGAATAACTCGTTCACGCGCTTTCACTTCACCACTAACAATGACACTATTAGAGCGATCATCGGCCACAATCTTAGGGATTAAAAAGGTCGGTTGACTTGATTTACTGCTGGTAGGTTTGTTCATCGCTTCGATGATTCGTACCATTTCACCTGCTGAGGCATATTTAAGCTTGATTATTTCAACATCTTGATCGCCAGCTCTATCAACACGTTCTATAATTTTAACTAGGCGGTTAACGGTTGCCGCCGTACCCGTTAGCATAATAACGTTTGCGGGATCGTAGTTCACTACGTTACCGCCACCAGCTTGGTCTGATAATTGTCGTAAAAGTGGCACTAATTCACGCACCGTAACATTTTTCACTTCAATAACACGGGTGACCATTTCATCGCCTATGATATTACTGCCCTGACCAATCACTGGAATGGCTGCAGTTTTAGCATCTTTTTTACGAATAATCTTCACAATATTATTATCCACTTCTACCGCCGCATAGCCGTATACTTCAAGGACATTGAGAAAGAATTGGTAGTACTGTTGTTCAGATAAGAGGTCATAACTGCGCACATTGATTTTACCACGGACGTTGGGGTCAACAATCATGGTTTTTTTCAAGTTTTTACCAACAATATTGACAAACTCGGTAATTTCAGTGCCCTTAAAATTAGGAGAGTATTGTGCGGCACTCGCTTGTCCAACGAAACACAAGCAATTAATCGCTATGGTTGTCGTTATGATTAATAAAAACTTGTTCATCATTATAGGTATCTCTTTCTTGTATTGCTTTAATCAGAAAATTTTAATAAAAAGCTTTCTAGCTGTTTTTATAAGTTAATTGTTATGATAATTAATTCGGTGCGCCCTGTTAAAGGCTAATAAGTATCTCAATAAAATCACCTTGGCGGTCAACTAATAATGAAATATCACGAGCCTGTTTCATGTCAACCATCGCTTGCATTGCTTGTGACATAGCCGTTAAATCATAACCATTCATTTGCACAGCAACATCGCCGGCTTTGAGCCCCGCGAGTTTAAAGAAACTAGGTTTTTTACCCGGACGTAGCGAGTAGCCGATAATTTCACCATCCTTACGTTTTGGTGAAATACGTAAATAATCCCCTATTTTTGCTGGGTCACTAGAAATTTCATGGCGAAGACCCTGAGCGCTTTGTGTTAATTCTTTATTATTTCGTTGGTCGACCACGTTCGTGCTAGACAACTGTGGTCCTACGTTGGCTTTATTTCTTTTAGCGGCTGAGTGACCCGCAACTTTATGTGCTGGTTCATTATAATCAAAACCATCTAACATTAAGGTTTCTAATCGGCCTGATTGCTTAATCAATACCCTATCCATCAACACTTGTTCCAGACTGGCGCGTGTACCTTTGATAATATCGCCAATACCATAGGTTTCTTGTTTACCTTGGTTTTCAATGATTGCCGCAGCGATTAATTCAACATCACTGGCCACTAAACCCGATAAGATTAAATTTAATGCCGTTTCTGGTACGTCACTCACTTCAGCTACAATGGTGCCGCTTTCATTCTCAGTATATAAACCAAAAAGATTAAGTGACTGTATTTTAGCAACATCAATAGCCTTTCCTATATTGCGATTATTGTAAGTTTTATTGATAAGTGAAGTGTTTTGACTTGATTGTGCTTGAGGCACTACAGACCAAGTTATTTTTGCACTAACAAAAGCAATATAAACCAATATCAGCGCTGTCGTTAACTGCGCAACACGTTTATGACCCAGTTGTGAAAATAAAGAGGTAAAATCTGTCATGCTAGTGGGAAAAGGCATATCTACTTATACTACTGTTATTTATGAATTTATTTGATCGCACTCTGCGAAAGTCGTCAGTTGTTTTATTAGGCTAGCAGGCATGATACTTGACCACAAGCCAAGCAACAAGTGTTACCCTCTGTTTTATACCTATCTTGTTGAATAAATAATGCTAAGTGAAATAATAAGTCATTTAACTTAGCGCTCCTGAAAGGTATATACAAATAAGCTTGCTGTGCCGCTATTAATAAGTAAATAACTAGGGGTTGTTGATCTTTCGCGGTTAAATTTTGTTCGAGCTAAAAGCGTTTTATTCGCGACGAGTCGCGTGTAGCCTAGTCATTCTAACGCAAACACGACTCAACAATGAAAAAAACGCTTTTAGCCGAATCTTTCAGACAGCGTTTGTTGGTCATTTT
>JBAHZW010000083.1:0-6249 GCA_037132835.1 Colwellia sp.
ACAAGTGATACTGTAAATGAGACAACCAGTGAGCCAAGAAAAATATCTGCTTGGTTTGTTAGTGAATATATAACCGCTGCCAGTATGATCAAAGTCATATCCTTAGTGTTGCTATGTTACTTTATTTATACAAAGTCGACGTCGTCACATCAAGAAGATAGTGATAGTTTAAACTACCTTGAAAGCCCTGAAATAGATGATATTTATTTTTTGGATTTTAGAGTACTAAGTGATAACTTAAGACCTAAAGAGAAGTATAGAATTGCTAAAGTTGTTGATATTACAGGAGATATAGTCACACTTCTTTACGGAAATCTATTTTATCTTCGCCAGAATTCCCTTAAAGATAGTATCCACTATGGGCAGTTAAGGTTTAAAGGGTATTTTGAATCAAGGCGTTACGACTTAACGGGTGCTCAATTAAAATCCATGTATGAATCATCAGCTATCTACATGATAAAACGTCCAGATAACAATATGCTCTATGGAAATTATATTAATGAGCCTAAGTTGGAAAGTCGCTCTCGCTTGTACATCCCAGGTAAAAGAGAGAACATTGAAGGGCTTAGTTTTCTCAAAGCGACTTACCTAGAAAATAATTTTCAACAAGCATTTGACCGCTTTAAGCGATCATCTCAATTAGGCTTTGCCCAAGGGAAAGTTAATTTAGGGCAAATGTACCTTAATGGTCAATATGTAGATAAAGATCTCAGCCAAGCCATGTATTGGTTTAAACAGGCGGCACTACAAAGTAATGAAGCGGGTGTTCTGAAATACGTAATTGTTTGTCGGCAGATGAGTTTTTGTCAAGAAGCTGATTTTTACCAAACGTTAATGGCGGCTGGCGTAAACATCAAAGTAAGCGCTGTGGATCTTAAGTTAATTGTTAGCTAACGCTTTACTGGCGAAGAAATAGCACTAGGTCAATCATTAAGTGAGCTAGCCGGCTTGATGTAACGCACTTATGCCATTAAATATCATGCCTATGTAGTTTACTCAGGAACGCTTTGTAAGCGTCATCTTCGAAGTCTCTCATCGAAGATCTATTGCGCTTTAGAGACTGAATCCCCGATTAAAACACCACGGGGATGACATTCCTGAGCCAAGCGCATAGGCAGGTTGAATTTTGAGCTATTGTGTTTTAAAAAAAATACCGTCTTATTCCGTGCGGTATGATTCTGCTACCAAATGATGCCTATTTAACAACTTATAAAACTCGGTGCGGTTACGTTGAGCAATACGTGCCGCTTGAGTGACATTACCCGCCGTTATTTTTAATAATTTTGATAAATAATCCCGCTCAAAATGCTCTTTCGCTTGTTGAAAAGATGGAAGCTGAGTGGAATCATCACGCAGTGCCTTTTTCACTAGAGTTGCACTAATAATATTTTCACTTGATAGGGCAATACTCTGTTCAATCACATTTTGTAACTGTCGGATATTACCCGGCCAAGGCGCACTGATAAGTAACTCCATCGCTTCTTGGTTGATGCTTTTGATGGGAACATTTGAACGAGCCACTGCTTGGTTTAAAAAGTATTGTACTAATAACGGAATGTCTTCCCGCCGTTGTACTAAAGTGGGTAATTCCAATTCAACAACATTGAGGCGGTAATACAAATCTTCTCTAAAGGTATTGGCTTTAATTGCTTTAGTCAAATTAACGTGAGTAGCCGATATGATGCGAACATCTACTTTTTTTGCTTGGGTGCTACCAACGGGTCTGATTTCTCTTTCTTGAAGCACTCTCAATAATTTTACTTGAAAGCTGAGTGGCATATCGCCAATTTCATCTAAAAATAAAGTACCGCCATGGGTTGCTTGAAATAAGCCTTCGTGGTTTCGTTCTGCTCCAGTGAATGCGCCTTTAACATGGCCAAATAATTCAGATTCAAGTAACTGTTCAGGAATTGCGGCGCAATTAATGGCGGTAAATACCTTGTTTTTTCTATTACTCGCTTGATGAATTGCTTTTGCTAACAGCTCTTTACCTGTGCCACTTTGGCTGTGAATAAGTATACTAAAATCACTATTAGCCACTTGTTTAGCTTGTTGCAATAAGGACGTCATCACAGTACTGCGACTGACAATATGCTTACGCCAACGTTCAGTTTCACAATCCAGCTCAGTATTTGATGGCTGTAAACGTATCGCTTGCTCAACAGTATCTAATAACTCTTGGCTTTCAAAAGGTTTGGTTAAAAAGCTAAAAACACCTTGTTTTGTCGCATTTATTGCATCGGGTATGGTGCCGTGCGCGGTCATTATCACCACGGGAATGTTGGGATGCTGAACTCTAATTTGTTCAAATAAAGCCATACCATCCATACCTTCCATACGTAAATCACTAATCACGACTTGAGGAGTGAAGTTTTGTAATATCCCTAAAGCTATTTTTGCATTGGCGGCCGATTCAACCTCATACCCTGCCGCAGATAAGCGAATGCTGAGTAATCGTAATAAGCTTGGGTCATCATCTACAATGATAACTTTTGCTGCATTTTTAGTTATTGCATGGGTACTTAAGTTCATAAATTTTTATTCCTCATGGTTTATAGCCATTGGCATTAGCCACGATCGTTAATATTTTTATCAATCTGTTTAAGCAACAGCAACTGTTGCTTCATATGCTCTAAATCTTGCGATAATTGTTCAATGCTTGCTTGTTTTTCATCGTTCTTTTTAGTGAAATCTTGTTTTAATTTCACTTGCTTTTGATGTAAATGCAGCTGAATATTTAATTGATCTCTTAATAACAGGGTAAAGGCTAAATTATTTTTACTCATGTTGTTATCCGCTAACAAATATTTATTGAGTAGTCGTTTCGCTTTATAGGGCTGATGAAGTGGCGTATTGGCTAAGCTATAGATAAAAATAAGTTTTTCTTGATTGAATGTTTTATCGTCGAGTTGGTTTTTTATAAAGTATTTCTGTTGTGTTTCTTCGGCTAAAAGCTGTTTTTGACTTAGAGATTTTAGCCATAGATAGTACTGACTATACGCAGTTATTTCTTCAGCAGATTCATTTGAACATTGATTATTTATTGGGGCTATCAGCTGGCAAGCAGCTAATAATCCCGTAAAGAGGATTATAATTGTTATGGATAGATATTGTCTAATCCCTACCATTTCCGTCCTTTTTATAGCCAATTTGGTTTTTCCATTATTCATTGGTCATCATTCATTGTTGGGCATTATTAGGTAGCATGATCGTGACACAGGTGCCCGGTATATTTTGCGTGCTAAGTTTTGTTGCTGGAGTTATTTTAATCGTGCCATTAAGACGAAGTAATAGCTCTTTTACTATGGTAAGTCCTAAACCACTGCCTTTAATTTGGCTGTGCTCTGGAGGTTTACCTTGATAAAAAGCATCAAATACTTTTTCACTGAGCGAGGTGTCAATGCCTGGGCCTTGATCCATTATATGAATGATTATGCACTCCTTGCTATGGCTGTAAGTGATACTGATAGTGCCGCCTATGGGGGAGTACTTTATCGCATTAGAGATAATATTATCTAAAATAACGCTCAGTTGTTTGTTATTACTGTAAATAAAGTAAGGCGCTTTATTGTATTTTAGCGTTAAATCTTTTGATTTTATGTCGAGCGTTCTGACATTACAGGCATCATTTAGTAAGTCAGGTAAACTCATTTTTTCTAAGCCATATAAACTGGTTGAGTCTAATACAATATTGAAATCAAGTAAGTCTTCGATTAAACGCTGTAAACGACTTACGCTATCGCGAATTATATTACAAATCTCTTGCTGATCCGTATTGAGAGGGCCAACACTGTTATCATAAATAAGCTCAGTGCCCTCTCTAATAGCCGCGAGTGGGGTTTTCAATTCATGGGATATATGACGAATAAAACTCGACTTTTGTAGCTCAAGGGAATGTAAACGCTGACGCATATTCTCTAGTGCATCCGCTATTTCTCTTACTTCAGCAGGGCCATGTAAATGAATTTTTTGATCGAAATTTCCTTGTTCGATTTTTTGAATTTTATCAATCAGTTGCTTTAACGGTTTCGTGATCAAAAGAATAAATATACCAGCAATGATCAGGGTGATCGGAATGATATACAAATACTCCAGAATGTTCTTGCGAATGTTTTCGGTCGTGTGTTGAATACCTAATATTTGTTGATTAACAACAAAATCACTGCGTTTTTCTAACTTACTATTAATGCTATGCAGTGTTTTAAATTCTTTTTGTATTTGTGCTAATGAAAATAAGTTAATACTATCGCTTAACATGAGAGTTTTTATTCTATGATTTTCTTTTTTAAGCGACATTAAAAGTATTTTTAATACCTTGTCTTGTTTTTCCATCAAATTTTGTTGAATTATGTTTATTAATCTTTTTTGGTGATGGCTAAATACGATAAGTAACTCACTATCTTTAAGCACAACATACTGGCTAGCAGAGCGTTCAATCTTAGCAATAGAGTCATCAAGCTTACTATTAAGTTGAGTTAACTGCGCAACATGATATATATCGTTGGTGCTTTGTTTTGCTAACAGACTTACTTTATTGGCGCTTAAGAGCAGTGCCATCACTAAAGGCATCGCAACAAAAGTAAAGCCAATGAATGTCAGCTTATTAATGGACGTCTTGTTAAGCAATGACTGACTCAGTATAAAAAAAGAGTGTGTTGATTGTCTTAGTCTCACTTTAATTTTTTTTAATTGGTGGAGGAAAGTCATTGAGTTTAACTTCAATTCTTCAAGGTAATTAAATTTGGTTGTTCTTTGTATGATAAAAACACGAAATAAACAAGGGTGTCTTCAATTTGAGACAGTCCTACTGTCAAAGGATGATCTATATAAGTTATTATAAAATATGGTTTTAAATTTAATTGTGAACAGTTATTCGTTATTGTCGTCTTTTAAATATTTATTATGTTGCTTTTTGGGGACACTTTTGCAGCTAGTGAGTTGCTACTATTATATATTTATTTGTATTATTTTATTGTAATCATGAGGTTGGGTTTTGTGGCACGATATGTGCTCTAATAAAAGGGATGAGTAAATCAACGTAATTACCACTTTACAATAAAAATAAAATAAGAGGTCCATCATGAATAATATTAGTTTAAGGCAAGTCACTGCATTTGTAATCTTTGTATGCTTAGCGTCTTTTTTTGTTAATGCTGATGATGCATTAACAAATAATATGGATGCAAGTAATACGGATAAAAGTGCAGAAATACATAAAGAAAACACCATCAGTTCAGATGACGTCCAAACCGAAGAGGAGTCTAACGATAGATTTACTTTTACCTCACTGGATTTAGATCAAAATGGCAAGTTAAATCAGCAGGAGGTGGTTGCAGGTAAAAATGAATGGTTAGTGAGATCCTTTAATCAAATTGATGTCAATGCGGATGAACTTTTGACAGAACAAGAGTTGGTCGATTTTGCCCATAACCTAGCGCGTACGCGATGAAATAACGAATAAAAAAGTAACCAATAGGTATACCCACATATCAATTTATACTGCTTACGGACTGAGAAAATAACTTTATACCATTTCCATTAAATTAGTTCCCACTCAGAGCTTGTCAGCGCTTTGAGAATAAATGGAATTTTTTTTTGTATGATAGTTATTCTATATTAAAGGAATTCTGTGCGATTATCGAAGTACTGACAAACGCCTAAAGGGCGAGTTTAAAAGGCTTGTATGCTACGTTATTGATTTCGATAAGGATGCTACAGGGATGTAGCTTCTTAGAGAGTGCAGGAGCATATTCTCCCGAATAACCATTCTCTTCAATCAATGCCTTGCCTCTAAGCCTTTTAAATCTCGCTGAGTGGGAATAAACTTAGTGAAATTAATGGTATTATTCACCTTTAGGTCAACTATTTATGTAGTTGGCCTTTTTTTAGCTCTGTAGGTGATTTTTTTATAAAAACTAAAATAGATTTAATGAAAGCGTTAATTATGGGGTAAATCACTTACTTATAGGCTGGTATTAGTCGTTTTCCGTACCTAAAAAAGATCAAAGTCGCCGCTCTGAAGGGCTCTACTAGTGTTTTACTTTGTGTTGCGTAGTTTTTCTTAGATATAGCCGTTGCCAGAATTAAATCGCTTTTAGAATGAACAAGATTTAACCACGAGAGGTCAACAGTACATAGTGCTAATAAACATTAACTTTCGGGTTTTTCTATCTCACTTATTCCTTCTTGTACCATTTCACTCACATGTTCTAACTTTTCTGCAATAATGGTTTGAGCATCAAATAATCC
>JBAHZW010000075.1:0-23326 GCA_037132835.1 Colwellia sp.
TGCCTTAGATGAGAGTAGTCCATATAGCATAGACAGTAATGGTGTCATTGAAAGTGCTACTTTTTTGCAAAGCGCAGGAGAAACAAATTCTTCTCGCGAAATAACGGATATTAGCGCCGATAACTTAGCACTAAGCTTCAATTATTCCTTAGATGAATGGACCTTTGATGGTAGTTTATCTTTGGGTAAATCCGAATTAGATAAAAAAGCCGCTTTTGGTGATTCACGCTATTCTCCGTATGGTGTTGCCGGATATATTGGCGCTGGTGCCGACAGTGGAAATGGTTCAGGCAACATAGTTCCTAATGCTGTTGATGGGGATGACGGTGATCGTTCATACACTTTTAGTGGCGGTCAAGGCTTACCTAGTATTACTTTTTTAGATAATACACCATTACAAAATGCTGACTACCAACTTTACAAGTCCCATTGGGGCTTTGCTGATAAAACTGAAAATGATTTAATTGCTATCGCTTTAAATGCTCAATATGAAATAAACGCGGGCCAGCTTCAGACAATCAAGTTTGGTCTCCGTATTGCAAAGGATGAAGTTGACTTTGATCAAGGCCGTTACTTAACCGATTTAAGCCAAAACGGTGCCCAATCCCCCTTTGACCCTAGTTTTGATTATGGCTATAGTGCAGGTATTGCTGCACCCGATGGTCACAATATAGGTGATATAGATGGTGATGGTATTAGTGATAATCAACCATGGGGTTCAAAATATTATTTTCTTGATCCTGCAATTGGTAATATTGCTTTTGATGCAACAACATCATCGGGTCAAAATTTATTTGAAGCCTTGTATGGTGTTGGTGGCTGGATGTGGGGTGGCTCACCTTCTACCATGCCAGTCGATTCTTTTACGAGCGATCCAAGCCGTGCCACAACAGTAAATGACTGGTTCCCAAGTGGCGGGTCTGTTAATAGTGCATTATTCCAAAATACCGCGAATATGGCGAATCCTCAGGCTTGGCTATCGAGTATTGCTGGTGGTGCGCCAGTAGACTTATACACAATGCCATTAGAGTCATGGAATGTTGAAGAAAAAACCTCTGCATTTTATGTTGAAGCTGACTTTGCTGGCTATAATATTCCTTATAAGTTAAATATTGGTATACGTGCTATATATACAGAAATTACCGTTAAAGGTGCGCAAGCATCTCCACAAACAGATGACTACTGGGGAACTCATACTTGGAACGGTACATATAAAACTTGGACAAACACATCACAAACGACAGATTATTGGGATTTTTTACCTAGTGCAAACTTCAGCTACGACATAAATGACAGGCAAGTTATCCGTGCATCAATTGCTCGTGTTATGTCACGCCCAAGCAATGAAGACATTGGTCGAGGTTTTAGCACTGAATTTGTACGTAACGCGCAAGACGAATATGTTTTCTCAGCAGGCTCTGCGGGTAACCCAGATTTAGATCCCTTCCGAGCTAACCAATTTGATCTTTCTTACGAGTTTTATATGGATGAGTTAAGTTATCTTGCTGCGGGTATTTTCTATAAGGATGTAGATTCATTTATCGTTAGCCAAACAAGTATTGAATATGTGGCTGATGATAGCAGTGCAGGTCAATCAGGAGCAGGAGTGACTCGTCCATTTAATGGTGATGGCGGCTCAGTACAAGGTTTTGAATTTGCGATACAAAAAGGTTTTGAAAATGGGTTAGGTTTTATTGTTAACTATACCTACTCTGACTCATCAACCGATCAGAACTCATTAACCAAAAGTGACTTAGCATTGCCCGGTATTTCTGAACATTCATACAACGTGATTGGCTTTTATGAAAATCACGGCATAAATGCTCGTATTGCCTATTCATGGCGAGATGAGTATTTATCACCTGATAATACCTTTATTGCAATCGTTGGCTTAACGGATCAATTTGGCGATAATGACCGTCCATTGGCAAACTATTACACTGATTACGGACAACTTGATGCGTCGATTAGCTATGATATTAACGAAAACTTCACCTTAATCGCTGAAGCAATTAATATCACTGGCGAAAATCAAGAGCGCTATGCTGAATGGAAAAATTTATTCAGAAGTTTCTCTTCAGGAGAAGCAAGATATATTGTCGGCGGATCCTTTCGATTCTAATGAATAATATCAGTTCCATTAAATTAGTTCCCACTCAGAGCTTGTCAGTGCTTTGAGAATAAAGTGAGTTTCTTTGTCTATAGTCACTCTATATTAAAGGAATTCTGTGCGATTATCGAAGTACTGAAAAGCTCCCAAAGGGCGAGTTTTAAAGGCACAATAACTTAGTTATTGTGCCTTTATACTGTTTGCAGTAATAGCCGCTAACTCGGTAGGATTACTGTCAAATAAACTCAACAAAGGAATCACCTGAGTGAGTAAAACAACTTATTGACAGCTTAAATCGCTTTGCTCTGCTACTTTTTCTTGAATCACAATATCAGCTAAAGTGATCGTTAGCTTGCCTGTGGTTGATAATCTAAACGGACTAGTGATCTTAGCTAAATCAGCACCCGCAGCTTTAAAACACTGTAAATCAATGGTCAGTTGCTGCCAAGTATCAACGGTTAAGCCTGACAAAATATCAGTAACATCAATAACACCAGCACAGTGCTGATCACCAATACTTTCACATAACATTGACAGTTCAACAGCACTTAATGGACTCTCATCAACTTTCACATTAAATGATAGCGCAAAGTCTGCTTCACCATAAGCTCGGAGGTCCTCTGGAAAGTTAGCTTGCAGTAATAAGCTTGCGCTATCACGGCCAGCAAAGGCAACTTGTCGAGCATCTTCTTGCACAACTTTATCAACAGCCTTTAAGCTTATGCTGCCAAGTGTCTGAACATTACTACGTACTATTTGAGTATCCTTGTCACTTTGAATAAATAATTGCCAAGGTTTTTGCGCTGCACGTTCGAATATTTTTAAAGTCTTTAATTCATCACTATTACTCCCGCTCTGTTCATTCAAACGGTCAGATAAGCGACTTTTCTCGCCATAATGCAAACCAAAACCATAAGGGAGTAGTGGTTGATAGTTTTCATCAAACCGATTGACTGTGCTTTGTAATGCTGTTTTAGGCCAAGAAAAAGATAATTTACCAACAAAGTCATATTGCACTGAGCCGTCAATCGCTTTGAGTAAGACTTCTGCGACCCCATTACCTTCAGAGCCAGGTAACCAAGCAACAACAAACGCATCAGAGGCATTTAACTCCGCATTAACCCACAGAGGTCGGCCACTAATAAACACAGAAACTACCGGAATGCCTTGCGCTTTTAGCGAGTTCAACAGAGCAAGGTCTTGTTTATCTCCACGTTGATATTCTAAATTATCAATGTCGCCATGCCCTTCCGCGTATGGCTCTTCACCAAAAACGACAATAGCAACATCAGGTTTTTCACTAAAACTGCCATCAGGGCTCAAACTAACTTTACCACCCGCCGACATTACTTGAGATACAAAGCCATCATAAATAGAGCTTCCGCCGGGGAAGTCACTATTTTTATTTCCCGTCCCTTGCCAAGTAACTGACCAACCACCTGATTGTTTACCGATATTATCAGCGCCATCACCCGCCAATAAAATATGTTGTTTAGGTGAGAGTGGCAGTAAATTCGCATTATTCTTTAATAACACTAAAGATTCTCTAACTGCTTGGCGAGCAACATCGCGGTGAGATTGTGCACCAATGAGTTGAGTTTTACCTGACAATGGACGATTAGCCGGACTCGCTTTTTCAAATAAACCCGCTCTAAATTTCACCCGTAGAATTCGGCTTACCGCATCATCAATTCTGGTTTGGCTAATTTCGCCACTTTTCACTTGCGCAATGGTATTTTCATAAAGAGCCTTCCAAGATTTAGTGGGTGCCATAAAAATATCTAAGCCGGCATTAATCGCTTGCGGACAACTTTCGTTTGAACAGCCTTTGACTTGACCATGACCATTCCAGTCACCGACAACAAAACCATCAAAGCCCATGCGCTTTTTTAACACCTCAGTTAATAGATATTTATTGCCATGCAATTTATCGCCATGCCAACTATTAAATGAAGCCATTACCGATTGCGCACCAGCAGTTAGTCCGCCGACATAACCTTGAGCATGAAGGTCAAACAACTCTTGTTCAGAAGAAATATTATCTCCTTGATCATCTCCGTCTTGAGTACCGCCGTCACCGATAAAGTGTTTTACCGTGCTAATAACTCGGTTATCACCCAAAAAATCTTTGTTGGCATGGCCTTGTAAACCTTTTACTATGGCTGAAGAGTAGGCTTTTACAATATCAGGGTCTTCAGAATAACCTTCATAAGTTCTTCCCCAGCGATCATCTCGTACGACAGCAACCGTGGGCGCAAAAACCCAATCAATCCCTGTTACCATAACTTCAGTTGCCGTGATCTCAGCTATTTTTTCAATAAGCTCTGGATTATTAGCTGCACCTAAACCAATATTATGGGGAAACAGAGTCGCACCAATAACATTATTATGACCATGAACCGCATCGGTTCCCCACATAGTAGGAATCGTATTGCCGTCTAACGTAGCATCAATTGAAGCTTGATACATAGCTTCAGCTAGCTTAATCCAATCATCTGGGGTGGCATATTTATCATTATTCGGAAAGGAGCCTCCCCCATTTAAATATGAGCCAAATCCATACCTGCGCATATCTTCAACGGTAATATCACGAATTTCAGGTTGGATCATTTGCGCTATTTTTTCATTCAATGACATTTGAGCGAGTAAAATGTCTACTTTAGATTCAATGTCGGCATCTGCTTTTACCGCTATATTAAGTTTTGGCCAAATATCAATATTAGCCTTTACCTGTGGCGACACAGTTACGGCACTGGCTTGCATTGGCTCTTTATCTACCGCAGTGTTTTGGCTATTGCTATCGCAGCCAACAAGTAGCGAACAGATAGCGAAAAGAAGCATGCTAACGCCAGCGGTAACCTTCATTTTTTTATTTTTAACTAACTGACTGTTAACCCCTTTATTATTCTCTATACCATTCATAATATTGCTTCTTACTCTTTGCTGCTTAATGAAAATTATCACACGGAAGTTGACGGCTACTTATCGTTCACTTTACTGCCATAAAAACCGTAATAGACAATAAAAAAATAACATAATATCGGTAAGAAAAATGAGGGCTGAATGCCTATGCTATCGGCTAAAACCCCTTGAATAAGTGGGATAATAGCGCCACCAACAATAGCTAAACATAAAATCCCTGAGCCTTGACTGGTGTGCGGTCCTAAACCGGCAATAGCTAAACTAAAAATGGTTGGGAACATAATTGAATTACATAAGCCCACTAACAAAATAGCCACCATAGCAAGTTGACCTGAAGAAAACATAGCCACGGTAATAAGCAGCATAGAAAGTAGCGCATTAAAACTAAGCACTTTACCGGCCGCAATTTTTTGCATTACCGCTGCGCCAATAAAACGACCAACCATAGCCCCACCCCAGTAATAGGCAATATATTTAGCGGCCTCAGATTCGGCCAAACCAGCAATATTAGGGTCGGCAAAAAAGCTGACTAAAAAGCTACCGATTGAAACTTCCGCGCCAACATAAACGAAGATACCCACAGCACCAAGCACCAAGTGCTTATATTGCCAAGCACTACCATTGTCATTATTTTTCGGCTGCTCAGCCTTGTCATCATCTAAAGATAAGTTAGGCAGTTTTATCCAAGCAAAAATTGCCGCTAGCACTAACAACATTGCAGCCAGCAATACATAAGGCATTTGCACTGATTCAGCATTTGTTTGCACACCCATAGCATCAGCGGCTTCATTTAAAATTAACATTGCACCAAAAAAGGGGGCAACGGTAGTGCCTAAAGAGTTGAACGCTTGGGTCATGGTTAAACGAGATGAAGCCGTTTTTTCTTCACCTAACATACTGACATAAGGATTAGCAGACACTTGTAACAAGGTAATGCCGCTAGCGAGAATAAATAACGCCATTAAGAATACGGGATAACTATGTAAACTTGCCGCGGGATAAAAACATAAACAACCTACGGCAGCAATCACCAAACCTAAAACAATACCCTTTTGATAACCTAGCCTTTTAACAAGTGCGCCCGCAGGTAAAGACACGATAAAATAGGCGCTAAAAAAACAAAATTGCACCAACATCGCTTGGCTATACGAAAGATCAAACACCCCTTTTAAGTGCGGGATCAAAATATCATTTAAGCAGGTAATAAACCCCCACATAAAAAATAAAGAGGTTAAGGACGTTAACGCAAAACGATAATCCCCTTTTTGTTGCTCACCCATACTTGATGCTGAACTCGCTGAGTTAGAATACGATGCCATAATGAACCTTAATTATTAGTTTTAGTAAATATCAATATGAGCAGATAAAAAGTAAAATATTGTTGCACAAGATTTGAAGACTTACCTTGTATAGAAAAACTATAACAATGAGTTAACTGCTGCTACATTTTAACAAGCGCAACAAAAAATGTAAGCGCTATCACTTCAGTGTAAGACGACTAGTAAACATTTTTCAAGAACTTTTTAATTTTATAAAATAAATACAGCGTATCGCCAACTAAATAAAAAACAAAGTAATTAAAAATCAACAACTTAACTAATGCCTACTTAAGTGTGTCGCTTAGTATTCATACATTTCAATGCGAGTGCTATTGGCTAAAAAGTAAGTTAACAGGCTAAATAATGCTTTATTAATTCATTATTTAATACCGCAAGCGAGTTGTTAACTGAGTGTAAATCCATTCACAATAATTAAATAAAACTCAAATAGGTTGACCTTAATAGGATAAAACAGGTAACCTCTATGTAAGCGCTTACATTGACGTATTTAAAGGTTGATAAATAAGCTAATTAAATTAATCATTGCGACTTTTAAAATAAAGCTACTTAGCCTATTAAGTCCAAAAACAGGTAAAAATTAATATTATGTCGACTCTTTCTTTACCCCGCAACTCTAAAATGCTTACTGATAATTTTTTATACGGTGTTGCTACGGCTTCTTTTCAAATTGAAGGAGGTATAGATAGTCGATTACCGTGTATTTGGGATACATTCTGTAATACCGAGGGTAAAATAGCCGACAATTCAGATGGTACTGTTGCATGTGATCATTTTAATAACTGGCAACAAGATCTTGATTTAATCGAGTCCCTGGGTGTTGACGCTTACCGACTTTCTATTTCATGGCCACGTGTTATCACTAAGTCTGGAGAGCTAAATCAAGCCGGTGTAAACTTTTACCTTAATATACTCAATGAATTACAACGCCGTAACATTAAAGCGTTTGTCACCCTTTACCACTGGGATTTACCACAACATATTGAAGACAATGGCGGTTGGTTAAATAGAGAAACAGCTTATTTATTTGCCTCGTACGCTGATAAAATTAGCCAAGCCTTCGCCGGAAAAGTGCATTCTTATGCCACACTTAACGAACCTTTCTGCAGTGCCTTTTTGGGTTACGAAGTAGGGGTTCATGCTCCCGGCATTGTCGGTAAACAATACGGTAAGAAGGCCGCCCATCATCTACTACTCGCTCATGGTTTAGCCATGAAAGTATTAACAAAGAACAGTCCTAACACCTTAAATGGCATCGTATTAAATTTTACTCCCGCCTACCCAGCAACCGATGCAACTGAAGATAAAATAGCGGCTGATTTTGCCGATGATTATTTTAATCAATGGTATATCAAACCAATATTTGACGGTGAGTACCCTGAAATAATAACGCAGCTACCCGTTGATCATCGCCCTGAAATACATGAAGGTGATATGGCTATCATCGCTCACCCTACGGACTATTTAGGGGTTAACTTTTATACTCGTGCCATTTACCGTGCTGATAAAGAGCAACATTTCGTAGAACTTGATGCGCCAGAGCCAAGAACAGATATTGGTTGGGAAATATATCCAAAAGCCTTTACCGAGTTATTAGTCTCCTTAAATGAAAAATACACCTTGCCACCCATTTACATTACCGAAAATGGTGCGGCAATGGCTGATAAACTCATTGATGGTGAAGCCAATGACACCAACAGAATTGATTATTACCAACAACACCTTAATGCCGTAAACGATGCAATAGAGCAAGGTGTTAACATAAGTGGCTATTTTGCTTGGAGTTTAATGGACAACTTTGAATGGGCAGAAGGTTATTTAAAGCGTTTTGGTATTGTCTACGTAGATTATCAGACCCAAGTCAGAACAATTAAAGCCAGTGGTCATGCCTATAAAAAGTTAATAACCAATAGATAAAAATAACTAACGTTAAACGAACCAAAGGTAATTATAATAATGAAAATACCCTTTTACGAAAAAGTCGGTTATGCCATGGGTGATGCAGCCGCCAACTTAGTGTGGCGTGGCGCCTTAGCCTATTTAGCTGTTTTTTATACTGACACCTTTGGTTTAACAGCGGCCGCAGCCGCCATGCTATTTTTGGTGGTGCGCTTATCTGATGGAGTTACCGATATTATCATGGGCATGATTGCCGATCGCACCAATACTCGCTGGGGAAAATTTCGCCCTTGGATATTATGGTCGACCCCCTTTTTAGCCTTGTTTATGGTGTTATGTTTCACCACCCCTGACTTCTCTAATAACAATAAACTCATCTATGCTTATGTCACCTATATCGGTTTAACCCTTGCTTATACTGTTAATAATGTACCTTACTCTGCGTTGATGGGCGTGATGACGCCAAGTGATACAGAACGCACTAGTTTATCGGGTTTTCGCTTTGCTGGTGCTTTTGCTGGTGGTTTACTGGTCATGGGCTTTTTACCTGATTTAGTGGCCTATTTTGGTGATGGCAATGACGCTACTGGTTATCAATATTCAATGTACTTGTTTGCGGGTATCTTAATTGCCCTTATGGTCATCACCTTTGCAACCACAAAAGAGCGAGTCACACCTACCGTTGATGAGTCTACTAATTTAAAAACAGAGCTCATTGATTTAAGTAAAAACTTACCTTTTATCATTTTACCTTTATTAGCGATAACCTTATTTTTTTATTATCGTAATCTTTATAGCGGTATGTTTTTTATCATCATCATTGTTTCTATGTGGCTACTGATCAAACGTTTTATCCGCAATACTCATGATGACATTAGCGGTACGCAACGCGATATGGTTGACCTACTAACCAATAAACCTTGGTTGATATTATTAGGTATGGGCTTTTTAACCATGATGTTTAACGGTATAAAATACGGCACCATTGCCTATTATTTCAAATATCAAATAGGTGATGAACTGATGGCAGGCAAGTATTTTATTGCGCTATTACTTGTTTCTATTTTAGGTGCTTTATGTACCAGTTACTTGTCTCAAAAAATGGGTAAGCGTAAGTTGTTTATTGTGGCTCTACTCTTGAGTGGTTTATTAACCGCGGCTTTTTATTGGGTACCCGAGGGAAATATCAATGCTATTTTCCTCTTGGGTTGTAGTGCTGAGTTTTTTGCCGCTATGATGCCCACATTATTTTTTACTATGTTAGGTGATTCTGCTGATTACTCTGAATGGAAAAATGGCCGTCGTGCCACGGGGTTAATTTACTCTGCTGGCACTTTTGTACAAAAAGCGGGAAGTGGCTTTGCCGGAGCACTGGTATTAATAGTACTTGCTAGTTATGGATATGATGGCATGGACAAGGCTACTATTGAAGCCACCTTACCCGGTATGCAATTGCTGATGAGTTTCATTCCGGCCGCTTTTGCCTTTGTTGGTGCCGCTTTAATGATGTTCTATCCATTAAGCCGTAAAAACAATCAACAAATAGGTAATGAATTAAAGCAGCGCAGAACAGATAGAATCACGGCTTAATGATGGCTTAGTTATAGCTTAGTTATAGCTTAGTTATGGAAAATTGACATAACTAGCTATAATGAGTTAAAGCATAAGTAGCGAAATTTATAAAACCAATAATGATAGAATTTACACTCTATGTTTAGCGTTAGAGAATAAATCACCTATGGTTTAGGTGATACCGACAGTAACATCCTTTAGGCTGCCTTAAGCGAGGTAATCGTTGCCGTACTCACCATGCCAATGGTGGCGTATTTCGGCAAAGCAGGCAAAGCCAAAGGCTATCAAATGGCTATAAACATCAATCAACACCTTGTCTCTAAGCCTTTAAAATCTCGCTAAGAGAACACTTTCTTATGTGGATTGATATAAACATGTTAATCTTTTGCCGTCAAATGCATGACCGCATCATCAAAGTATAATAATAGGAATGGTATGTCGACAATATATGAAGTCTCAAAACTTGCTGGGGTTTCTTTAGCAACGGTTTCTCGAGTCATAAACAACAACTCAAAAGTCAGCGATAAAACCCGACAAAAAGTACAAGAGGCTATGGTGGAACTTGGTTATCGCCCTAACTCTATTGCGCAATCACTTGCGTTAAGTACCAGCAACAGCGTCGGCATATTGGTTTCTGAACTCAGTGGTGCTTTTTTTGGTCAGATGATGGCAGGCATTGAAGCTAAACTGAGAGCCGCTGGCAAACACGTTATTATTACCACAGGCCACAGTGTCGAAGATAAAGAAAAAGAAGGCATTGAATTTTTAATCAGCCGAAATTGTGACGCCATTATCTTACACGTAGAAGCGGTAACTGATGATTACCTTATTGACTTATCTAAGGGGAAAACACCTATTTATCTCTTAAGTCGATGGGTTGAGGAGTTAAGTGATAACTGTATCAGCCTAGATAATGAATTAGGCGGTTATTTAGCCACTCAAGCGGTAATAGAACATGGTCACGTTAATATAGCTTATATTGGTGGTCCACAATTTAAACCTGATGCTATTGATCGTTTAGCTGGCCATCAACGAGCACTCGCAACAAATAAAATCCCTTTCAATGCGGCATTATATTATGAAGGCGATTATCAAGATACGGCTGGCCGCGAAGGTTTAAAAAACCTATTAACAAAAAATATTCCCTTTACTGCCTTAGTCTGTGCCAATGATGAAATGGCCTCGGGTGCAATGACCTATGCCCGAGAACTTGCTTTAGCACTACCTCAGCAATTATCAATCATTGGCTTCGATAACGTAATTTTTGCACAACATATTTATCCCAAACTCAGCACTATAGATAACCCTATTTTAGCAATGGGTCATATGGCAGCAAAATTAATCTTAAGAGATATTTATCAGATAAAATGTCCATTAATCAAACATTTTTTTAAGCCAAAACTTATAACAAGAGACTCTATCGCGAATATAGGTTAAATAATTCGTTGATACCTATAAATAAAAGTCACTCTATTAATAATAAAGAATTTAAGGTTAGTAAACTATGATGAGCTATAACAATAGCCAAGCGATTAATTTAGTCGCAGATATCGGTGGCACTAATATAAGATTAGCAATCACCAAGAATAATAAGATAACAAATATCTCAACATATCAGTGTGCTAAATTTCCGACATTAATCGATGTTATTCGTCAATACATAACAGAGCAAAAATTAACAGATAAAACGATTAATGCATGCTTAGCTATAGCCTGCCCTGTTGATAGCGATTTGATTTCTCTGACCAACTTACCCTGGGAGTTTTCACAAAAGCAACTTAAAGAAATATTAGGCTTAAAGAGCTTAACCCTGATCAATGATTACACAGCTATTGCCATGGCGATCCCTTTATTAAATAACGAACAAAAGGTAAAAATAGGCCATGGGGAGGCTGTCAAAAATAACCCCATTGCGGTTTGTGGGCCAGGAACGGGCTTAGGCGTAGCTAATTTAGTCAATATTGACAATAAATGGCATTGCTTAGGTGGAGAAGGAGGTCATACCGACTTTGCCCCGGTAGATAAACTTGATGTTCAGATTTTTCAACAGTTAAAACAAACTAAGAAAAGAATATCGTACGAACAACTCATTTCAGGTTCTGGCATAGAACAGATATACCAAGCATTATTAGTTATCAATAATGTAGCCGATAAAAACAGTGTTCAAGAAAAAATATCGGCTAAAGAGATCAGTGAAAAAGCACTCGCGGGGAGTTGCATCATATGTGAACAAACCTTGTCCCAGTTTTGTAAAATTCTAGGCAGTTTTGCCGGAAATTTAGCCTTAACCACAGGTGCGAGTGGTGGTGTGTATATTGCGGGTGGCATAGTGCCAAGGCTTATTGACTACATAAAAAACAGTGAATTTAGAACGCGATTTGAAACCAAAGGTCGTATGTCTATCTTAAACAAACAAATCCCTACTTACATCATTACCGAAAGCCAACCGGGCTTAATGGGTGCTGCGGCTTATCTTAATCAAAGTGTAACTTAGTTTATTATTATATCCGTTACCAATCAAGATGCATATTTCAGAGTGTACTTTGATTGGTGACGGGTATAGAGACTCACACAATAAGGGTTTCCTGCAAAAAAACTGACAAAAAAGCCGACTAAAAAGTCGGCTTTTTAATTAGAGCCAAGCTAAAACGGCATCTTCATACCCGGTGGTAATTGCATGCCCCCCGTAAGTGCACCCATTTTATCTTTGTTTTGCTCTTCAACTCGACGTACGGCATCATTTACCGCAGCAGCCAGTAAATCTTCAATCATATCTTTATCATCGTCCATTAGGCTTTCATCAAGTTCAACGCGGCGAACACTATGACTACCTGTCATCGTTACTTTTACCATACCCGCACCTGCTTCACCAACAACTTCCATATGCGCTAACTCTTCTTGCGCTTTAGCCATTTTGGCTTGCATTTGTTGGGCTTGCTTCATTAAATTACCCATTCCGCCTTTCATCATGATATTCTCCAATTTTGCTACGTAAACTATTTTATAACTATATTAATGGGGGTACTTTACCTGAAATACAATAGACTCTGCACGAAAATGAAATGAATTTACTCTGCTAGCGTGGCGAAATACTCTCTTCATTTAACGTTGCTTGAAAAGTCTCTTGCAAGGCGAGAACGATCCTATCTTCTTTTAATAAATCTTTAGCATAATTAAGTCGTTTATTATCTATATGCGCTTGAATTTGATAAGGATCAGCTACTGTTTCTTCAACAATTTCGAGTGTAACGGTAATTTGTCTAGATAAAAATGCACAAATAGTACTTTGTAATTGTTGCTGAGCAAATTCTGTCTTTAAGTGTCTCGTCGCCTGATCCAATTTAAGAATTAAGTGATCATCGGTAGAGTTTTCACTGATCGTCGCATGAATGGCTAATTGCCTTACACGCGCGGTAAGCTGCATAGAATCGATCATGTGCGCCCATTTATCAACTTGGTTCGCTTTAGTGACTGTTGCAGGATCAATATTGTCTTGGTGAAATGGAGCTTTAGGCTCAGAAGTTTTGACCAAGTTATCACTTGAAACGCTTTGTGCCTCACTCGCTAAAGCGCTCTCTTGACTATTGTCTATCTGATTACTCTGACGCATCGTTGCGCCATCAGACTTTTTTCCTTGCTTCTCCAATGCTTTCTTTCTACTGCGCAGCATATTCCTCGTTGCAAGCACCGAGCCCACAGGGCTATTAAGACTTAACGGCCCTTCTTGCTTATTAGGAGTAACCGTTAAGTTATTGTTTTCTTGAGTATTAATGCCTAAGCTATGCGTTTGTTGAGTCTTTCCTGATTGACTACTGCTATCTTGACTATTTTTCTCAAAATTTTCATAAGTCGAAGCTCTGTCATTTTGTGGCGCTGTCGGTGGTTGAGAAATAATTTCTGTTGTTTTTTCCTGACTTAATGGCGCATTTTTATTTTGAGTCAGATCCACTGCTTGTTGTGCTCTTGCGAACATTGGCTCATTTAACTGTGTATTAGTATTACCTATGCTATCAGTTGGTGTGCTATCTGGCATGGCACTGATTATCTGCTCTGTAATAGCAACGGCCGTTGCTGAGTTAACCTCACTTTTCGTGGTATTTTCAGCAGCAGTGATACCTATGAGCTGTGTTTTTTGCATCGGCTTAAAAGCAAGTAACCGTAACAATGTCATATCAAAAGCAGCCTGTTCATCAGACGCATAAGGTAAGTCTTTTCGACCATTAAGCGTTATCTGGTAGTAAAGTTGAACGTCTTCAGCAGACATAGTTTGACTAAATTTTTTCAATAAAGCCAATAAGTCTGCCGGTAGATCAAAATGCTGTTCAACAATTTGCAGTAAAGCAATTTGATGAAATAGCTGAATTAATTCGGCAAATAAACGATTATAACTTGGCGCATAAGAGGCAATATTTTGAGATAAAGCCATTAACGCTTGGCTATCTTGCTTTAGTAAAGCAATAACAAGTTGGTAAACCCAATGTTGATCTATACCGCCAAGCATTTGTTGAATATTAGCTAAGCTAATATTCCCTTGCCCCTGAGCAATGGCTTGGTCAGTTAAACTTAAGGAGTCTCGCATACTGCCACGTGCGGCTTTAGCTAACAAAGTTAAACAGCCTTGCTCGTGGTTGACTTGCTCTTGAGATAAAATTTCACTCAGTTTATCTTCAATCTGCTTAACGGTTAAAGCCTTTAGGTGAAACTGTAGGCAACGCGATAGTACGGTAATAGGTAACTTTTGTGGATCTGTCGTCGCTAAAATAAACTTAACATGCTCAGGCGGCTCTTCTAATGTTTTAAGTAGCGCATTAAAGCTATGACGAGACAACATGTGTACCTCATCAATAAGGTACACTTTAAAGCGGCCTCTACTGGGCGCATACTGAACGTTATCAAGGATCTCACGAGTATCATCAACTTTCGTTTTAGAGGCTGCATCTATTTCTAACAGGTCAACAAAGCGACCTTGGTCTATATCAATACAAGCATCACATTGACCACAAGGTTTGTCGGTGATCCCTATTTCACAATTTAAACTCTTAGCAAAAATTCGAGCAATCGTTGTTTTGCCAACGCCTCGTGTGCCAGTAAAAAGGTAAGCGTGATGTAAGCGCTGTTGAGATAATGCATTGACGAGTACATTAACGACGTGTTCTTGCCCCATCAATTGCTGAAAATTCTTTGGCCGCCATTTTCTCGCTAAAACTTGATAACTCATCTTAAGATTCTTTTTGATTATGCAGCAAACTATTCACCTTGATACTGTATTAAAGAATAAGGCTCAATATCGAGTGCTGCTAAACGTTTTTCCCCGCCTAAGTCAGGTAAGGAAATAACAAAACCGGCATGCTGTACTTGTGCACCTAAGCGACGGATCAATTTAGTCGTTGCTTCAATGGTGCCTCCGGTTGCCAACAGATCATCAATAATGAGCACTTTATCTTCACAAGTAAGTGCATCTTGATGAATTTCTAGAACATCTTGCCCATACTCTAACTGATACACCTGTGAGTAGGTGTCCCGAGGAAGTTTCCCCGGTTTTCTTACGACAACAAAGCCAATATTGAGTGCCAAAGCTAAAGGTGCACCAAAAAGGAAACCACGCGCTTCTGTGCCAACCACTTTGGTAAAGCCTCTATTTTTATAGGTGTTAGCAAGCAGTTCAATCGTTAAGGAAAAAGCTTGTGCGTCTTCGAGTAGGCTAGTGACATCGCGAAACATAACACCTTTAACGGGGTAGTCTGGAATGGTATGTATTGCATTAACTAGTTGCTGTTGTTGTGAATTATTCATGATTAAAATAAGAAGACCTTAGCTAGTTTTCTAAAGTAGAAAACAAATAGATAAGCAAATAATAAAGCAAATAAGACAATATTTATAGGACTAAAATATATCCCGACAAGATTTATGAATTAACCTCTAATATTTCACATGCAAAATTTTCATCAGTGACTTCAGATAACGCACTAAGAAATGATTCTTCATTAAAAGGCTTTTCAATGATCTTATCAAAAAGCGTAAATTCAGGTAATGATTTGAGGGAACTTCCTCCCTGCGTAGTCATGAAAATAACTTTCGTATCTAAGAAGTCAGGCATAGTTTTTAGATTTTTTATAAGTTGTATACCATCCATCACTGGCATTAAGTGATCGATAACAAAAAGCTGGTAGTTATCTTTTTGTACTTTACTTAGTGCATCCAGACCATTGTTCGCAGTGTCTACACTATGACCCTGTGAGTAAAGTAATTCTGTTAGCATATGCTGTACAGTTTTTTTATCGTCAACAACTAATATATTCATAGACAACTTAAAGAACAGTGATAGCGAATTTGATACGAATTTTACCTTATAATTTTTTAAGTATATAGCGTTATTTTTATTAATAAGTAACTGAATATTTGAAGGTAAAATTTAATAAGGCAAAGCTCAACTTATATTTTTTATTTAGATAATTTAAGGCGTTGGCGCTTAGCCGTTGGCGTACTTTTGGGGTTAAGGTAAACACTGCTCGCATTCGGTCTTGCCCCTTCGACCCAAGGAGAGGAAGGTGCATTCCCACCTTCTTTATTGGCTTTTTTCTGAACATAGTCCTTTTTGGCATTACCCTGCTTTGAGTTAGCTGTTGTGTTATTCGGCTTATCATGATCAGGCTTAATTATTTTACTCGTTCTTTCAACATGGTAATTGTTATCTATGGCTTGTAAAAAATTACGTAATACTTGATCTTTACATTCACGGTAGTGTCTATGGTCAACCTTACGTGAAAACGCACTCAATTCGGGCTTACTAAGCCTGAAATCAACACCTTCTAGTAATGAAATTATTTGTTCTGCTTGTAAATTCAAGGCAATTTTAAGTTTAGTTAAAATAATATTATTGGATAAACGCTTTTCAGGGACCGCTTGCGCACCAGGTTTTTTCCCACGCTTTTCATTAATAAAGCCGTTTAAAAAAGCCGCTAACTTAATATCAAACAAAGCGACAAAGTCGCTGTCGCTATCTTTTTTAAGCCATTGACTGATTTGCTCACGACTTACGTCCTCGCCCGCGGAGGCAAAGATCGCCACCATTTTTTTATCATTAAAATTAAAGGTGTAACGCAAGCGGCGTAAAATATCATTATTATTCACGGTAAAATCCAATTCATAAGCATAGGCACCTATTATACACACTAATAGCAACGCCATTAAGCTTCTTCCCACTCAGTGAGAAGTTAAAAGAGTTTGATGAGGCTCAGCAAATAAGAAGTACCGCTTAACGTCAAAAACGGGCACGAAGCCCGTTAATATACGAATAAAACTCTGGGGTATTTATTCGCCACACTTTCCTTTGCTGGCATCTTTCATTTTAGCTTCGCCACACTTTCCTTTGCTGGCATCTTTCATTTTAGCTTCGCCACATTTTCCTTTGTGAGCTTCTGTCATTTTAGCTTCGCCACATTTTCCTTTGTGAGCTTCTGTCATTTTAGCTTCGCCACATTTTCCTTTGTGAGCTTCTGTCATTTTAGCTTCGCCGCATTTTCCTTTGTGAGCTTCTTTCATTTTAGCCTCACCGCATTTTCCTTTATGAGCATCTGTCATTTTAGCTTCACCACATTTTCCTTTATGAGTATCTGTCATTTTAGCTTCGCCGCATTTTCCTTCGGTGTCCTTTGTAGCAATCGCCTCCAAGTTATTGGCCGTAAATGGATTTGTCTCAGCTGTTGCGAGTTTACTCATGAGCAAGCTTAAAGCAAGCAACCCCATAACCGTAGCAATTGATAATTTTTTAATTATATTCATGTTATTTCCTTTTGTTTTACCTTTTTTAAAGTTATGTCCGTATGATTGAGACGAATAGCAATTGACTATTAATACCAACCCCATTAATTAAGTATTCATTACCACCTGTTAGAACAGACCACCTAATTTAGCAGAGTTGGTATAACATTGACCTGTAAATTTGAATAAAAATTTCAGATTTATTCAAATTTAAGTAATAAAAAACCAGCATCTCTTTAAAAGGCATGCTGGTTTTAGTGTTAGCATCTAACTTAACGCAAGGCGTTTAAATTAAATACTTACGTTCTTTCTTTTAGCTGTGTCAACAATAAAGCTTCTCCAACCCCGAGCATATTTACGTGACTTAGGATCTTTAACTGCTTTTTGAATGGCGACATAGGCTTCCTTGTACTTTTCAAGATAGAAGTACGATTCAGCAATACTCATATAAATTTGGCCTGTATTGCTCACACCAAGTTCAATGGCTTTCTTCAATGCAACAACCGCTTTAGCAAATTGTTCGTCTTGCTTTAACAGCATACCTTGCTTACGATAATGCGTAGATTTAGTTGTCATTTTGGCTAATTCACCATAATAACTCGCTGCTTTATCGATCTCTTGTGCGGAATGCCAAGCATTAGCGAGTGACGCGATATTGGTATCATCGCGCTTAACTACACCTGAAGCAATATACTTCTCCAACAATCTAGCGGCTCTAAAAGGCGCATCATATTGAATGTATAGACTTGCTAATGTTTTAATTTGGCTTTCTTTCTGCAAGTGACCAAGCTTATAAGCTAAGTCAAGCGTTTGCGTTGCTTTGTTGTAATCCTCAACTAATAAATAAAACATTGGTAATTGTGTCCACCACTGTTCATTTTCAGGGAAAAGCTGTACTACCGTTTCTAAAACCTCTACTGCTTCTTTATACTTTTTAAGTTCGTAAAAAGCAGTAATCTTCAATATATAAGGATTTTGATTTGGTTTTTTCCCAAAGGCAGCAATCGCCTTATCAGCTGGCTCAATGACTTTATCTAATTGCTTTAATTCATAATATGCATTAGCAATTTTGATATACGTTTGACTGTCACTTTTACCTGAGAACGCCATCCAAGCGTAGTAAGATTTTAACGCACCTTCGTAGTCTTGGGTTTGCAGTTGCATATCACCCAATAACTTTAAAGAATCGCTATGTTCCACTTCATTGAGTATATCGGGCTCAATGGCTTTTTTTAGATATTTAATGGTTAGTTCTTCATTGTCACCTAACGTTGCATACATTATCGCGATCATACGCGAAACATAGGCAATATCGTAGGTTCTTGACATACTAATATCCAATAAAATCTCTAAGGCACCTTTGATGTCATCTTCACTGTAAAGTTCAAAAGCTCTTTGAACATTTTTCCCCACACGAGGACTAGGAAGGTGACTTTCCCGTTTTTTCTTCTCTACTTTCTCGGCACCTGCCGCGTTTGCATAATTTGCAAACGGGGCTTGTGCAACAAGTAGAGCAGCGACAACAACAAGAGAAGTCGATAATCTTTTAAGTTTTATGTTGTTAAACACTAATTTATTAAACATAACTATTAACCTCCCATTTTAAAGTCAAGCTGAACGGTTAAACCTGGACGACGCATCGCTTTGCCATCTTCAATCCTAGGCTTGTATTTCCATTTCCTAAGCGCGCGTCTTGCTTCTTTATCAAAAACACGTTTAGGATCTGCTTCAAGCACTACAACATCTTCAACACCACCAACTTCATTGATAGTAAAAGATAGTATTACATATCCTTCGGTACCATTTCGAGCGGCTTGCATCGGATACTTAGGTTCGATTCGAACAATCGGTGTTGCATCGCCATCTCGGCCTATATTTGCACCAGGTGCAGATAAGCCCGTCGCTACAGTTGCCATTTGAACACTTGGCATATTGAAGCTTAAACCACTAGTATTATTACTGGTTTCAGGCTCAGGTGCTTGCTGCTTCGGTGGTGATTGAGGCGGCGGTGGCGGCGGTGGCGGTACACGTCGTCGCGTTTCTGCTGAAGACTTTGGCGGCGTAGTATTTACTTCGACTATAATATTTTCGAATTGCTCATCTTTGCTTCTATCACCACTAGAAACAAGGAAAGCCATAAAAACAAATAAGCAGAAGGTAACTACAACGCCTAGTAGTATTGATACTAAAAAGCGGACCATATATTACCCCTTCGCAGCCGCGATAGAAATTCGGTCTATACCAGCCTCTTTAATTGCATCCATTACTTTAACAACAACACCATGTTTGGCATCTCTGTCAGCTTGAATGATTACAACATCGGTAGGTTGTTCAGCAAGTAACTTTTCAATCCTTGCACCAACACGCTCAATGTCTACTCTACCCTTATCTAGCCAAATCTCACCGTTCTCTTTAATTGCAACAAAGATATTGGCATTTTTTTGCGTCGATTGGTTAGATGCTTTTGGTTTATTGACTTCAATACCAGCTTCTTTTACAAATGAAGTGGTTACGATGAAGAAGATCAGCATGATAAATACGATATCGAGCATCGGTGTCATATCAATCATTGCTTCTTCGGTCTCACGGATTTTTTTACGTGCCATGAATATTTCTCTCTAGTGATGAGGTAAACTGTCAACCAGTTTAGCCTTTGCTAGTTTAACTTTAGCGTCTAATCTTGAACTAAAAAACACACCTGATAATGCAGCTACCATACCCGCCATAGTCGGGATTGTTGCTTGCGATATACCAGCGGCCATTAGGCGCGGATTACCCGTACCTTGTTCAGCCATGACTTCAAATACGCCAATCATACCTGTTACTGTTCCCAGTAAGCCGATAAGAGGACACATTGCCACTAACGTTCTAATGGTTATCATACGCTTTTCAAGTAACTCGTCTGCTTCGGAGAGCCAAGCCTCTCTTATTCGGTGTGCATACCAAGATGTTGTATCTTGCCTTGCAACCCAACGTGAAATGAGATTTTCTCTCATTGGTGGGTAGACCGATGTCAAGAACCAAAAACGTTCTATCATCAAAACCCACATCAATAAGAGTGCGAGGGCAACAACATAAAGTACATTACCGCCTGTCGCAATAAAATCCCTGACAGATTCCCAAAGCTCTATCAGGAATAACATTATTTAGACCCCTTCTCTGCAATAGCAGCAATTAAACCAGCACTTTGCTCATCTAATTTTTGTAATACTGACTTACTCTTACCAGCAACAACCGAGTGAATTAAAATCAGTGGTAAAGCACAAATCAAGCCCAGTGCTGTAGTTACAAGTGCAAGTGATATGTTACCCGCCATAATTTTCGGGTCACCCGTACCAAACAAGGTAATTGTTTGGAAAGTCATAATCATACCAATAACAGTACCTAATAGACCCATTAGTGGGGCAATAGCAGCAAACATTTTGATTAAGTTTACACCACGGTCAACTTGTGGCGTTTCTCGTAGAATGGCTTCATCGAGTTTTAATTCTAATGTTTCAGCATCTGCAGATTGATTATCATAGAAAACTTTAAGTATACGACCTAGTGGATTATTCTCATTTGGCTTATCAAGATTTTTTTCCTGCGCCTTCATTTTAGAGCTCATGCCACCTAAAACGATTAAACGTTCAAGTGCAATGATACAACCAAGTACGAATATTATGGTGATAGCGTAACCTACTTCTTTACCTTCATGGTAAAACTCTTGTACCGTTTTCTTACGTGTTTCTAAAGATAAGATGCCACCACGTGAAGGGTCAAGATAAAGAGGGCTATAACCTGATTTATTCTCAAAAAAGTCGCTTGCTGTACCTGATATGTAGCCTGCTGGTTGCTTAGGTAAAGGCTGAACTTGACCTACGTCATCATTGTAAGTTAAGTAACCGTCTTCAGAAACTAAGTTAAACGTACCAATACGAGTAATCGTTTGAGTCGACGTAGTGCCATCAAGGTTCGTTACATCAACAGTAAACTCTGCAACTTTACCTGATTCAGTCATTTCGGTTTGTAAAGCAAACCATAAATTTTCAAGATCAGCGATACTTGGTATTTCTGATGCGTTAGCAATCTTATTTAACTCTTCACCGCGGTGAGCAAATTCAGGTTGTGCACTGACAATTGAGGTACTTATTTGACCAAGCGCATCGGCAGCAGCGGCACGTGAAACACCAAACATTTCGCCTAATGTACCCGTTGCATTATCAAGCTCAACTTCTTTTTGAGCTAAGGTGATTTCATTGTCCGCATACTCTCGAGTTAAACGATCATTACGAGCATTTTCATTCGCTAAGTCTGTTTTGGCCTTATTTAATAAAGCCGTTTTATCCGCTCTCGCTGATAAAAACTCAGCTTCACGTGTTTTATCAAGCCTTGCTTCTGATACACGTTCACTTTTCACTTGCTTTAATAAGTCGTCAAGCAGATTTGCTTGCGTTGTTGCTACAAAACCAGTCGTTAAAGAGGCTGCTAGCAATACAAAATTAATAACTTTTTTCATTATTTTGCTCCTGCTGCAAATACTGGTAATTTAGTTAAGTCAATTGGAAGTTGTTTACGCGCCATACGAATAGCGTCTGTAATCGGCTTTAAGTACTCATCATCTAGCTCTACCCATGCACGTTTGTTATTGTCCCACAACCATGAATTTTTAGCATCGAGTGATTGTGCTACAAAAGCAATACGTCCCATGTGAACAAAATCTGCAGTAAGCTTACGACCACCGCCTAAATCAATTTCACCTTGGTAAGCGTCAAAAACTGTGCCGTAACTCGCTTCAATTTCATAGGCTTCAAGTACTAAGCGGAACTGCTCAGACGTAGTAACGTTCGAATCGTTCATAATATCACGAAGGTTATCGATACGTTCTTGGCGTAGTTCAAGGTTCATCGGCACATCTAATTTGATAAATTTATCAATAGAGTCGATCATTTTGTACATTAGTGGTACAACACCTTGCTTAACTTCATCAATACCATCTATTTGTCTTTGTAAAGAGATAAGATTAAGTTTTTGATCGTCAACCATACGTTGTACATGGTCGTTATAACCACCTAGCACTTCGGCTTGATCAACTGTAGAACGGTATTCGGCAATAAGTTCTTGCGTTTGTTCGTAAATGTTGTTTATTTTAGTTTGTGACTTTGCAGATTGCTTGAAGATTTTCGCTTCAGCATCTTGAAGGTCTGTTAATGCATCAGCTGCAGCGATATTACTACCTGCTAGTGCTAGTGCGCCAACCATCGCGGTGGCGATAAGGCTTTTCTTACTTACTTTGGACATAGTTCCCAACCATTGCTTATTTTAATTTTGATAACTTGAATTAAGACATTTCTTAATCCGCTGATTACCTCAAATATAAAAGTCTGTCGTTTAAATTATAACTTTTTATGAATACAACTAATTAATAATCCCAAATGAAGGCATCGCTGTCAAGGCGATACTTTAAAAGACTATCTTATGTTTTTTTTATAAGCTATTTCTAGCCATTATTCCATCAACTAGGCAGTTACAGAATGACAACAAGCAATAAACCAAATAAAAAAATGTCTTCATGCTAGCGAAATCACCTAGGTTTTGATTCATTGAAAATCACCACTTAGGGACAAAAATTTACAGATAAATTTCGCCTTGATATGTTTTACTAACATCTTCGTAGCAAGTCAACTTTATTTAATGTTATTAACTCTTAAACAGACATTGTTTGTTTTAGATTAATGTTTTAGTT
>JBAHZW010000114.1:0-6343 GCA_037132835.1 Colwellia sp.
TGATAACGCCGTAAAAATGACCAACAAACGCTGTCTGAAAGATTCGGCTAAAAACGTTTTTTTCATTGTTGAGTCGTGTTTGCGTAGAATGACTAGGCTACACGCGACTCGCCGCGAATAAAACGCTTTTAGCTCGAACAAAATTTAACCGCGAAAGATCAACAACCCCTAGCATACAGCTGAAAATACTTTCGGAAAAAAATTATGTTTTTATATAAGGCTCAAGAGTGTCTTAATGCTCGAGTAGAAAACCTGTTCAGAAAAATGATGAATGTCGGTGTGCTAATCATACTGAGTACATTCTTCTTTTGTGCTAACGCTTTCGCTCAAAAAATAACTGGCGTAATACTCAATGAGGATGGTCAACCTATAAATAATGCCGCCGTCGTTTTAGCTGATAATTTAATCAAGGTTCAGTCAAATGCACTTGGAGAGTTTAGTTTTATAAATGTGAAACAAGGTATTTATGAACTTCATGTGAGCGCTAAGAACTATAGCCATAGTAATCAATCGGTTGAAGTTGGTGATAACAGTATTTCTAACTTAGCAATTGTGCTATCTACTAGTGTAATGGAAGTGATTGATGTTTATGCAACGCCATTACACGGCTCTTCAATTGAGTCAGCACTGCCTATTAATGTGCTCAGTGCTGATGAGTTAAAAATGAAGCAAGCCTCAACGTTAGGCGAAACATTGAAAAATGAAGTAGGAGTTCATTCCAGTTATTATGGTCCAGTGTCGAGTACGCCTATTATTAGAGGACTGGATGGACCCAGAGTGCTCATTACGCAAAATGGATTAGATGTGGGTGATGCGTCACGTGTCGGTCCAGATCATGTGGTAACGACTGAAACAAGCACCGCAACTCAAATTGAAGTCTTGCGCGGTCCCGCAACCCTCTTTTATGGTAGTGGTGCTATTGGCGGTGTCGTGAATGTGGTGGATCAGCGTGTGCCAACCAGTAGTGATGAGCAAGTCAATTATATGTTGCAGTATAACGATGTCTCGAACGAAAAAGAGGCCTCTATTAATATGCAAACGGGCACAGATAATATTGCTTTTCATTTAGATGGTTTTTGGCGAGACTCTAAGGATTACAAACTTGCGGGGCCCGCTGATATTCATGACGAAGGGCATGATGATGAAGGTGATAGTCGTCTCGATAATAGTTCGTCGACTTCTGATGGGGCAACTTTTGGCACCAGCTATTTAATGGAAGCAGGATTTATTGGCTTTTCTTATGGCTATATGAACAGAGAGTATGGCATTCCTGGGCATAGTCATCATGACGAAGACGAGCATGATGAAGACGACCACGATGAAGAGAGTGCCGACGAAGAAGCGCTTGAAAGTGTCTATGCTAAAATGAAGCAAAAAAGATGGCAAATTATTGGTGAGTATAATTTAGATCATCAATTTTTTCGTAAAGTGCAGTCTAAGTTTTCGTATAGTGATTATCAACATCAAGAGATTGAGTTAGGCTTAGTGGGTACCACGTTTACGAATAAAAGCACTGAAGCACGTATTGATCTCTTTCATCAAAACTATCTTGGTTGGCAAGGCGCATGGACATTACACCATAAGTCATCGGACTTCAAAGCACTTGGAGAAGAGGCTTTCACACCACCGGCAAAGTCATCTATGCTGGCATTGGCTTGGCTAGAAGAAAAGCATTTTGGGCCAGTATTACTTCAATTAGGGGCAAGAATAGAGCAAGTGACTATAGACGTTGATGAGAGTGAGGTTGGTTTTGAAGATGACCATGAGTCAGATACCGATGATTCAATGCATGAAAGTGACATGATATTAACTGCCTTTGAGCAAGAATCATTTACGCCAATAAGCGCGTCAGCAGGTGTCGTTTGGGATTATCAACCGGGCTATAATTTAGGGTTATCCGTTGCTTTTTCACAACGTGCCCCATCTTCGGGGGAGCTATACTCATTCGGTCCACATATTGGCACAAGTACCTTTGAAGTCGGTGCAATGTTTGATGTGCATCAAGAGGGTGATGAAGTACATGTAGCGTTAGCGGATGACAGTCCTAATCTAGAAACATCAGTTAATGTTGATGTGACCTTACGTAAGTTTAAGGGTGATTTTGGTTATGTTATCAGTGCTTTTTATAATCGTATTGACGACTTTTATTATCAACAAAATACGGGGCTTTTCTTTGAAGAAGAGCACGATCATGATGAAGATCATGAAAGTGAAACAGGCTTACCTATTTTAGCTTACCAACAAGCCGATGTAGAAATGTACGGTGGTGAAGCTGAATTTATTTATCAAGTATCAGCAGGGCTTAAAGCGAGTGTGTTTACCGACTATATACGTGCAAAGTTAGTGCATGTTGACGTTAAAGGTAACTTACCGCGTATTCCGCCTATGCGTATCGGCGGCATTGTAAACTATCAAGCCAGTAAGTTTGATAGTGAATTAAGCGTGACCCATTACTTTGACCAAGATGATATCACCGAATTAGAAACCAGTACCGATGGCTATACCATGCTTGATGCTAATTTTAATTATTATATTGACGGTATAGGTGATGATTTTATTTTGTACGTGAAAGGTCAAAATTTAACCGATGAACATGCTCGCGTACATTCTTCTTTTTTAAAAGAAGTCGCGCCATTGCCAGGGCGTAATTTAAGTATTGGTCTTCGTGGCAGCTTTTAATCGCTTCTATTACGTTTGAGTTATTATGATGACAAAAAAGAGGACTATAACAATGTTATAGTCCTCTTTTTTTAGTCGAGTGGAATTAATGGTATTACTTAATTCCCAATAGCATTAAACTAATTTTAGGCCTTCTTTTACTAGGGTTATTTTTTTATTTTTGAGTAAGTTCCCCACCGTCGCTTTAAAGGTTTTTTTACTCACACCGAGGGTTCTTTGAATTAACTCAGGTGAGCTTTTATCGTGTAATGGGCTGATGCCACCGTTGTCAGCTATATATGCTAATAACTTGTCAGAAAAATCATTAACCTTATTTTTACTTCCTCGGGTTAAGATAAGATCTAAACGTCCATCTTCACGCACTTGTTTAATATAACCGCTGATCTTTCTGCCAATACGTAAGGGTTGAAAAATTTCATTGTCGTAAAGTAAACCCCAATGTAAGTCGTTCACAATCGCCTTGAAACCTAAGTCAGTTTTACCACCAATAATTAAGTTCACTTTATCGCCTGTTTGATATTCAGCAGGCCAAATATCAATAAACTTATCTAGCTTACTTGACGCCACTAGTCGGTCAGTTAGTTGGTCAAGAAAAACCCTCACTAAATAATATTTCCCCACTTCCATTGCGGTATGTTGCTGGTTATAAGGTACTAATAAGTCTTTAGGTAGTCCCCAATCAAGAAAGGCGCCCATTTTATTTACTTGGATAACTTTTAAAGAAACAAACTCGCCCACTTGGGCTAACGGAGTCTCCGTTGTTGCCACAAGTCTGTCGGCAGAGTCGCGGTAAATAAATACTTTTATTGTGTCCGCTACTTGGCATGACTCGGGTAAGTAGCGTTTAGGTAATAAAATTTCACCTAAGTCATCGGCATCTAAGTAGGCACCATTGTCCATAAGCGCAATTACTTTGAGGTGATTGAACTTACCTATTTTTGCTTGAGTGGTTGTTTGTGGATCAGTCATGGGCTTGCCGTAGGGAGGTTTTTTATATTGTAACGTATTCATTGTCGTATACCCAATGATTTCCATGGTGTGATGGCACACTGCTTAAGTGGTTAATTTAACCGTGCAATGAATAAAAACTAATAAAATGGTTAAAATAGCCAGTGTTATTAGCTTGAAATGGCAATATTAAAGTAATAAATATTTTTAAAGTTAATCCTATAAAATATTATTAATATAAAGGTATGATTTTATATGATTTTAATTTCAAATGAATACCTTAGCTAAATAGGTAGTGAATTTGGCGTGTATTTTGTAATAACGGGTTACTCAGCTATCATTAAAATAAAGATAAATAGCCAAAATAATAGGGGCTGTTGATCTTTTGAGATTGTTTTTGCAGCGAATTGTTGGGTATTTATACAAGGTAGAGCCTTTGTAATGTGATTATTCCACATAAAAAGGTGATAACGCCGTAAAAATGACCAGCAAACGCTGTCTGAAAGATTCGGCTAAAAGCGTTTTTTTCATTGTTGAGTCGTGTTTGCGTAGAATGACTAGGCTACACGCGACTCGCCGCGAATAAAACGCTTTTAGCTCGAACAAAATTTAACCGCGAAAGATCAACAACTCCTAATAAAAATAAATTATAAATAAGTGGAGACATCGGCGGATCTCGTTGCAGTATAAAACCTAACATAAAATCTAAGTTGATAAATTCAAGTTTATCGTTGCTTAAAGATCAAGAAAATCTCTAATGGCTCGCTCTTTTTCCATAGCATCGGCGAAGCCTAGCTTTATTAATTCGGTACAAAAGTTTTTTTCAAATAATAAATAACTGATAATACTCGATTCAGAGTCATTGCTTATTCCTACGCTACGTAAAAGTAGACGTATAGATAGGGGTAGGTCGTAGTGATACTTAGTCGCAATGGCATTAAAGTCATGACTCGGGTTAATAACAAAGCTGTCTATGTGCTGTAACCCAGTATGAACTTTTTTATTTTCTACTGATATTAATTTAAGCGTATCGTTAATACGCGCCATCCGTTCAAGATCACTAAGCATGGTGTCAGCAAAAATAGAGTCGAGTAAATGACCTGCAATAGTTGCTGAACTTGGGGGATGGACAGTACTTTTACTTGCAGGTATTAACTCTATAGGTTGATCAACGCCAATAACAAATATTTTTTTTGCCCCTAAATGTATCGCAGGGCTCAAGGGTGATAGTTGATGCACCGAGCCATCACCAAAATGTTGGTTTTTAATTTTTACTGAAGGGAAAACCATTGGAATGGCTGCTGAAGCCATTAAGTGTTCCGTGTTTAACTGACATAACTCGCCACGCCTTTTAGCTCGTGCCCACGGTTGCGTTAAACCATCCGATTGATAAAAGCTAATTGAATCACCATTACTGTAACTCGATGCGGTAATGGATACCGCTGATAAGTAACCGTGGGCTATATTTGTATCAATTCGGTTAAAGTCGAGAATTTGAGTAAGTAACACTCTCAGTGGGGCATTATTAAGTAAGCTTCGAGGAGCTTTATTGGCATAATCGGCTTGAAAACTTGCGAGCATACCTTGACCTATATGACTAAATACTTCAATGGGATCACTGTGGTATATACTTGATATATTGAAATTTTTCCAAGCCCACTCTAGCTTTTTTATCCCTAAATGAAAGCATGATGCATAGCAGGCTAATGCCGTGGTATTGATAGCTCCTGCAGAAGTACCCGAAAGAATTGGAAAGGGAATGCCATGATTCCTTGGTATAAATTTTGCTATGGCGGATAAAACGCCAACTTGATAAGCTGCTCTAGCTCCTCCTCCAGTCAGTACTAGTGCATTTTTACTATTAAGGTAATTTCGTTTTAATATCATAGACAAATTTTTTATTTTTCTATAAGGTTTAAAAGCATCGATTGTTAATCTACTCAATAAGTTAAGTGTAAATGCTTTTGGTTGACTTCGCTAGAAATTGATAAGGTTATTATAGAAAGTTGATACTATTAAAAGTAAAAAAACCGCAAAGGCAGTTTTTAAAGTTTTACCATTATTGAGAGTAGTGCTTTTACTCATCCCTGATTACCTAGCAATAGATGATGGGATTTTTTGTAAACATCGATTTTAGCTCGATACGTGTTTTCACGCTTAAAGCTTAGTTAAGTTTTATCACCCTAAGCTTGTTCTGTTTAACAAGTAAGCAATCGAACAGAATGATGAAGATAACCCTTGATCAAATATTAAAACTCTCTACAATGCGCTTCAGTTCCGAGGGGTTCACGTTAAATGAATCATCAAAGGACTGTTTTAATCAGTTATCTTCTTCTTTTTTAAATGAATTGGCTAACTTAACGTTTAGTTATTTAAGGTGTTAGAAGGTTTACTTTTTTTCTCGAAAAGAAACTTTAAAAAACGTTTAAATAAACGTTGACTTCAAAACTCTGGGGCGTACAATGCGCATCCTGCTTAGGGAGAACGGCAACGTTAGCTTGAAGCAAAAGTTTTTTAAAGGTGATTTTAAAGGTGTAAGCGAATGAGATTTATGCCTGTCTTCTTAGAGAAGATTTTCTTTAACAATTAGTTATCATGCAATTTGTGTGAGCACTCACATTAATGTTGTTTTACATAGCTACCTTGGTAGCAAAAACGCTTAATGAATGATGTTCATGCAAATAAATATAAGTTACTTATCTTTAGCGAGGTAGGT
>JBAHZW010000061.1:0-69853 GCA_037132835.1 Colwellia sp.
ACCAAAAAAATCTTTTAATTCGTTTAAGGGGGGGCGCTCTTGCCTGTAATACTATTCCCAAAGAGCTATCTATTGATGAGAAACACGGTGATCAACTCGATATTAAGAAAAAGCTGGCATTAATTGCACGTGATCAAATTAAAGAAGGTGACGCTATTATTCTAGACTCGGGGTCAACTATTGCACAGCTTGCAAATTCGTTACAAGCTTTCAACCGATTGGTTATTATGACTAACGGCCTTAATATTGCACAACATTTACTAGAAGCGCCCGGTGTCGAGGTATTAATGACGGGTGGTGTGTTACGTAAGTCTTCTCTCTCTTTTTATGGACGGCAGGCCGAAGACAGTATAGAACGCTATCACTTTGATAAAGTGTTTTTAGGTGTAGACGGTATTGATTTTAATGCTGGTATCACTACTCACTTTGAATATGAGGCTATTATTAATCGACACATGATACGGGTGGCTAAGCAAGTAATTACAGTGACTGACTCTTCTAAATTCAACCGTTCTGGCGTACATAAAATATGTGAATTATCAGAAATAGATGTTTTGATCACCGACTCGGGCATTCCTGATGCCTTTGCCCAATCGCTTGAAAAAAATGGTGTTAAGCTGATCATCGTAAATTAAAGATGCCCTCAGTTGAATGAGGGCTGCGGTACAATTTTACCCGTTAAAATTTTGAAAGTAATTAAGTGATGATAGCTAAAGGCTTTCCTGTTTTCCATGCTCCACGAGTAAAGTCAGGGATATTTTTACTATTACTTCTATCCTTAACTGAAGCCATACTTTGTGGGAATATTGATGACCATGCGGCTGCGTCATATACGTCTTGATCTAAGGGCTCACCATTACGTAAACAAAAGACGATACGATACATCATTAAGAAATCCATACCGCCGTGACCACCATTACGTTTGGCTTCTTCGCCCATGCGAGTATAGAGAGGGTGGTCATATTCTTCATACCATTTTTCCATGTCGTAATCCCAACCATGGAAACTTTGATGGTGAGGTTTTTTCCCTTTAGAGCCACCTGCTTGCCATGCAATCATTTCTTTATCAAATTGAGCATCATATTTTTCTTTGATAGCTGCGGGAGCATCTTCTATTGCAATACGATTTGGGAAACCAGCAAAAGTGCCGTTTGTACCCTGTAATAAGTTATGGCGACTATAAGGGCGTGGGCTGGTAGTGTCATGCTGCACCATAATCGTTCGACCATTGACCGTTTTAATAATACTGGTATTCATATCACCTGCAGTAAAATGTAAAGTATTACGTTCATGATTTGCAGGGAACTCCTCTTTTGCATACTCTGCGCGTCCCAGTGCTGGAGAGCTTACCGAAGTAACATAATCAAAACGGTCACCACGGTTTATATTCATATACTGAGAAACGGGGCCTAATCCATGAGTAGGGTACATATTTCCATTACGTTTGGTGTGCCAATAAGTACGCCATGAGCCAGTTTTGTGCTCAATTTCTTTCATTTGCCAGCGCAAATCATGGATATAAGCGGCTTCACCATGAAGCACATTTCCAAATAAACCTTGGCGAACCATATTTAATACCATTAACTCTTCACGGCCATAGTTAACGTTTTCCATCATCATACAGTTTTTCTGGGTGCGCTCTGCGGTATTTACCAACTGCCAACATTCCTCAAGGGTTGTTGCTGCGGGTACTTCAACAAAAGCATGTTTACCACTTTCCATGGTTTCGACACTCATTGACGTATGCCACTTCCACGGTGTAGAAATAATCACAATATCAATGTCTGGTCGAGCCAACATTTCTCTATAGGCATACTCAGAACCCGTATAACGCTCAGGTTTAGCAAAACCTTTATTAACAACATAGTCAATAGAACGGTCTAAAACTTCTTCGTGGGTGTCACAAATCGCTTTAATTTCAACACCTTCAAGATGGCAGTAATGTTTAACATGGCCAGTTCCTCGTTGGCCTACACCAATAAAACCGACACGAACTACATCCAATCTAGGAATAGTAAGCCCCATCACTGAAGCGCCTTGTTGCTTCAAGGGAATAGAATGAGGTTGTTGACTGTTACTTGTACAAGCGGAAGTAACTCCTAGAGCAGCAGCGGTTACCACTGCTGATTTTAAAAACTTACGGCGATCTAACTTTGACATGACAATTCCTTAAATTAACTGTTATCTCTTCTAAATTACTCTATATATATCCAATACAGTTAAAAAACGCAAGATTAACTTTCATAAACCTTCATTGGTTTTTTTTTGTAATAAGGGGCCTGCAATATAACTAACTAAGAATCATTGAATTACATGGCTTGCAAGGGTGTATCGATAGAGAGGTAAAAATCAAATAATTTTGTTGCGAAAGGCTTTGAAGGTTGCTATTGTTGTTGTAATTAGTATTTACTCTGTTTTGGGGATTAAAGTGAAAGACATTCTAGACATAATTCAAAACAACAAAAAAGGTTTAAAAAAAGGCATATACGCCGTTTGTTGTGCACAACCATTAGTTATCGAAGCGGCCATCCTTCAGGCGAGTAAAGATAACTCACTATTGTTAATTGAAGCGACGGCTAATCAAGTTAATCAATTTGGTGGTTATACGGGTATGTGTCCCAAAGCCTTTATTAGTTTTGTTGCTGATATTGCTCAAAAAACAAACTTTCCCATGGACAATATTATACTTGGTGGTGACCATCTTGGCCCCGTATGCTGGGTAGATGAAAAGTCTGAATTCGCCATGGAAAAAGCAAAAAAACTGGTTGAAAGCTACGTTGTAGCAGGCTTTAGTAAAATTCACTTAGATTGCAGTATGCCTTGCGCTGATGACCTAAGTGCATTAACGGATCAAATTATTGCTGAACGTGCCGCAACCTTATGTGAAGTTGCCGAGCAAACAGCAATGAAAGAATTTGGTGCAGCCAAACTTGTTTATGTTATTGGTACTGAAGTACCTTCTCCCGGCGGCTCGACCGAAGAAATAGATGAGCTTGAATTAACAACGGTTGAAAATGTACAACAAACGTTAGATACGCACTTAACCGCTTTTAAAGCAAAAGGATTACAAGCTGCATGGCAACGCGTAATTGGTCTGGTCGTACAACCAGGGGTTGAATTTGATCATACCAGCGTAATTAACTACCAATCAGATAAAGCCCAAGCTCTTAGCCGCTTTATTGCGAAAACACCTAATATTGTTTTTGAAGCTCACTCTACTGACTATCAACTACCCAGTGCCTATCAAGAATTGGTGAACGATCACTTTGCAATATTGAAAGTGGGTCCCCAGCTCACTTTTGCCATGAGAGAAGCCATTTTTTCTCTTAGTCATATCGAAGATGAACTTATCAATATCGAAAACAGATCTAACCTTAAGAGTATCTTTGAAAGAGAAATGTTAGAGCAAGATAAACATTGGTGTAAGTTTTATCAGGTTCCTGCAAGTAAAGGGCTTTTATATCGACGATACAGCTACAGTGACCGCCTTAGATATTATTGGAATTTAGATATTATTGAGGCTGCTGTTAATCAGCTGTTCAACAACCTTGATAATATCGACATACCCCTTCCCCTGATCAGTCAATATTTACCTGAGCAGTACCAAGCTATAAGGCAAGGTAGATTAACAACTAAAGCAAGTGCTTTGGTTATAGATAAAATAATGCAAGTAACTGAGATATACTCTTATGCTTGCAATAAGCAAATAGGTTAATGAAAATGAACGAATTATTAGATATTGATGTTAAAGAACTTAAAGAAAAAAAAGCCTACTGGACGGCGAAAGAAATTTCTCAACAGCCTGCTATTTGGAGGGAAACATCGTCATTAGTCAAAGCAAAACAAGAAGAAATCTCTTCATTTTTAGAACCCATTATGCAATTAGAAAATTTACGCATTATTTTAACCGGTGCAGGCACATCGGCTTATGTTGGTGAAGCACTCGCTCCGCATTTGTCAAAAGTAAATCAAAAACTATTTGAAGCGATCAGTACAACCAACTTAGTCAGCAATCCACTTGATTTTTTAATCAAGAGCAAACCTACATTAATTATTTCCTATGCGCGCTCAGGTAATAGCCCAGAAAGTCTTGCTGCTGTCGATATAGCCGATGAAATTGTCGGTAATTGCTTTCATTTAGTGATTACTTGTAATCCAGAGGGTAAATTGGCAAAAGGCACACAAGAAAATAGCAATGCGTATAGTTTAATCATGCCTGAAGGTACACTCGACGAAAGCTTTGCTATGACCAGTAGCTTCACTTCAATGCTAGTCTCTACTTTATGTATTTTTGCACCCGACGATACTCAATTGGAACTGGCGGCAATGTGGACTGACAACTTGTTATCCTATAACACCCAAGCTATTAAAAGTCATGCTAACAATGGTTGTGATAGAATTGTATTTTTAGGCTCTGGCTCTCTACTGGGCATAGCAAGAGAAGCGGCTCTTAAGTGTTTAGAATTAACCGCTGGGCAGGTATTAAGTTACTTTGAAAGCCCACTTGGATTTAGGCATGGCCCTAAATCACTCGTTGACGATAAAACAGATATTATTATACTCACATCTAATGATCCTTATACCAAAAAATATGACAATGATTTATATGATGAATTAAACCGAGACGGCAAAGCCCTTTCGGTACGCAAGCTTAACATGGCGTTTTGGAAACAGTCATCTGATATTACTGATATTTGGGCGGCACTTCCTTTTATTACTTATTGCCAAATTTTATCTTTTTATAAATCATTAACTTTAGAACTATCCCCAGACAACCCCTGTCCATCAGGTGAAGTAAATAGAGTCGTACAAGGGGTAACAATTTACCCACTGGCAGCAGACACTCAATGATAATTTTTATTTAACGGTAGAGTAATTAAGAGGACATTTCAATGGCAGTTTATGGTTTAGATATTGGGGGTACCAAGATTGAAACGGCTATATTTGATGATGATTTAAATCTCTTAGAGAGTTGGCGTATAAAAACGCCAACACAAGATTATCCGCTCTTGTTAGAAACAATTGCACAACAACTTAATAAAGCAGACCAAATTAGCTCACAACATGCGCGTTTTGGAATTGGTATGCCCGGTTTAATCAATCACCAAGGACAAGTACTGTCTGCTAATGTTCCCTGTGCCACAGAACAATTTATTAAAAGTGATTTGGAAAAGCTATTGGGTCGTCCTGTTGCGATCAAAAATGATACTCGCTTATTTGCCTTATCAGAAGCTATGGGTGGTGCAGGGCAAGGTTTTCACCGTGTATTTGGTGCGATTATCGGGACCGGTGCTGCCGGTGGTCTTTGCATTAATGGCTCACTCGAAAACACTAACTTAGGTGTTGCTGGCGAGTACGGCCACCTACCGCTTTCAGCACAATTACAACAAAAATATCAACTCCCTATCTTGCGCTGTGGCTGTGGTTTATTAGGCTGTGTTGAGCGTTATATTACCGGACCAGGTATAGAAAATTTATATCAACACTTTACGAGTAAAGCACAAACAGCCATATTTTGGGGTGACAAATTAAAGCAAGGTGATAGGCAAGCCCACAGTATATTAACCTGCTACCTCGATATTCTAGGTGAAACCTTTGCTTCGTTGGTTAAATTACAAGAGCCTGATGTCATCGTGCTGGGCGGCGGCTTATCTTTAGTTCCCGACATTGTAAAATATTTACCGCGCGCCATTGAAAATCACTTATTTACCAACTTTAATGCCCCCGCTGTTGTTATCGCCAAGTATGGTGATTCTAGTGGTGTTCGAGGCGCCGCAATATTGGGCTGTCAATAATATGAATAACACTCCCTTTTACATAAAAGCTCAGCAAGTTTGCTGCGAAACAGAGATTAAGCTGAAACACTTTGTACTCATTGAAGACGGTATTATCACCACAATAACCGATACACCCAAAAGAGGGATCAAGGTCATTGATTTTGGTGCAGCCACTTTAATACCGGGCATGATTGATATGCATATCCACGGTCGTGAAGGTTGTGATGTTATGGACGCAAAGCTATCTTCAATTAAAACCATTTCAGCTTCCTTAGCTAAACATGGTGTTACAGGTTTTTTAGCGACAACGGTAACAGGTGATTGGCAAAACACCCTTGCGGCTTTTGATATTATTGGTCAAGCAACAAAACAACAAATGCCTGGGGCACAAGTGCTTGGCGCCTATAATGAAGGCTTATTTTTCACTGAAACACATAAAGGAGCTCATAACGAGGCGTTTTTTTTAGAGTTAACTAAGGAACGAGTTGATGACATTATTTCAGCCTCAAAGCAAAGCTTGAAAGTGATGGCCTTAGCCCCAGAATTTCACAACTCAACCGATATCATTGCTTATTTAAGCTCAAAAAACATCAAAGTAATGTTAGGGCATACCAATGCTACCTTTAAACAATCACAAGCAGCACTAAAAGCTGGAGCGGCAGGTGGCGTACACATATTTAATGGCATGAGTGGCATCCACCATCGTGATCCTGGTTGTGCTGGTGCCGTGTTAATGGATGATGAGGCGATTGCTGAAGTTATCGCCGATGGTGTTCATTTACATCCAAGCATTATGGAAATGGTCTATCGCCTTAAAGGCCCCAAGAAAATGGCATTAATTAGTGATTGTATTAATGCCGGCGGTTATCCAGACGGTAATTATCGACTAGGTGAATTAAACGTTTCAGTTAAAGACGGTATTGCCCGTACCGCATCAGGCTCTCTTGCTGGTAGCACTCTAACCTTAGAACTTAGTGTCAAAAATATCATAAATATGGCCAAAGTACCTTTTTTAGAAGCAGTCCATATGGCCAGTCTTGTGCCAGCGAACCATTTAGGGCTAGCTGATTCATTAGGCAGTATTGCCATTAAAAAACGTGCTTGCTTAACGGTTTGGGACGACAACTTTAAAATATTAGCCACTTTTATTGATGGCGAATTAGTTTACCAACCCGCAGATATTCAACCAATAAAAGCTAACGTTTAACTTTTATTACATTCGAATCATATTGGATTAATCGTAGAGAATGGCACCCTTTAGGTCGCTCATTTGATTGAGGAATGAAGCGGATAGCCTTGTCGTTTCTTATTTTTAGGGTACTTAATTGTATAAAACAGAATATAGGCGTGAATAGGCGACATGACCCCATAAGTTGATTGTCCATCAAACGCGTCAGAAAGAGTCGTATTTAATAATGACATTATCGCCCTCCTGAAATCCTGTACTTTAATGGTAACGGGTCTAGTTAATTTGATAAGCACTAAAGCGTATTCGTTTTCTTTTACCGATATTATTACAAATTAAATAAGTCGACAAAATTCAGAATGGGTCATTGTGAATTAAAATGTAATTTTTAGATGAGTCTTTATTAGCGGTACTATATAATCTTATGTTCAAAAAATATTCATCGTAAACAACATAATAGATACGTAGTATCTAAAGTGGTAAAATTTAATTACTTATATAAGTCGAAAAAGGAATATGTATGCTCAGTACCATTGAAAGGCGTCAAGAAATAGTCTTATTGACGGAAAAACAAGGTAAAGTTTTAGTGAAGCAACTTGCTGATACCTTCAATATTTCTACTGTAACCATAAGAAGTGACTTAAATGAACTAAATAAACGAGGTTTGATAGTACGCTCTCGAGGTGGTGCCGTTCCGAGTAATCGATTAACTAAGGAACTTTCCAATAAAGAAAAACACAGGGAAAATCAAGGTGTTAAAATGTTGCTTGCCCGCGAGGTATCACAACTAATCAATGATGGTGATGCTATTTTATTAGATTCAGGCACCACTACAGAAGAAGTTGCTCAGTGCCTCATTAGTAAAAAAAACCTCACGGTGATGACTAATGGCTTAAATATCGCTAATAAACTATCACGATCAGAAAGTTGTGATGTTTTCATTACCGGTGGCCGCCTTCGAAAAAAATCCATGTCTTTTTATGGTGCCCGTGCGGATGAAAAATTAAAATATTATAATTTCAATAAAGTGATATTAGGCGTTGATGGTATTGATATTGATCGAGGTATAAGTACTCATTATGAGCCAGAAGCAAATTTTAATCGAGCGATGTGTGAAAGTGCAGAAACGGTAATTGTTGTTACTGACTCAACTAAATTTGGTAAAAAATCTCTACACTCAATTATCAGGCTAGAGTCAATAGATATTCTAGTAACCGACAGCGGTATACCTAAAATATTTATAGAGGCGTTAAAAAGGCTTAACATTGATTTACATATTGTTGAGGTAACCAATAACAGTGCAATTTAATCAGATGTTTTTATGGGGCTGAATTAATAGACCTAATTAAGACTAATCTCACTAACTATGTGACCCTTTTTACTAGCGCTTCGCTTTAGCGCTATTCCTACATGCATATATCCATGCACTTTGTCCTGAGCTAAATTCACCTGTTACACGTATATAATCATCCACTTCGTATTCATCGGCTTGGCTTAATTCAAACGAGGTTATTTGAAAAATAGTGCCTTGTACTGTGTCTGCCCTCTTACCGGTATACTTAAGTATTGGGTGAAACTCTTTGCCACTTGTTTTAATGACCGCAGTATCGGTAATTTTAACCTCATCAAGCACATAGCCAATTAAGGTATCTCTTGTACCTGGTAATGATCGTCCGAACGTTTCTTGTTGTACTGCTTCTCATTGTAATGTGCCATATGAAAACAAACTTTCCACTTTATCACCTTGATGTTGAATATAACGGCCTGTTTTTTAATTTTTATATTTTGGCTAAGTGAGCTTTTATTATACAAATATAATTTCACTGACGGTTTATTGTTGGTCACTCGCTTGGCCGTACATTAGTTGTGGTTTTAACAAAGCAAACTCATAATACACTCGCTGTTGGTGCGAGCTTAATTTTTTTTGCTTAGCTAAGTCGCTAAATATTTTATGTAACGCTTGCGAGTATTTAGGGTTTTTATCATGAATTTGTATATCAGCTAATATTCCAGCCAGTCGAGTTAATTCAATTTTTTTACTGGCATGTGGCCATTTTTCACCACGCGTTACGGGCATTAAATAATCTACCGCTAACGTCAAATTATACCCTTCAGGTGAGGTATATTGCCATAGTGACAAGTTTGCTTTTTCAGCAATATTTGCCACACGAATCAGCGCTTGTAAATTAAAGCAACTGTAGAAAAATGTCCGGGTACGTTTTAGCTCATGCTCTTGAGCACCTTGCTCATTAAACTGTTCGGAAAAACTTTGCTGCGTGGCTATTATCGCTTGTTTTAACAACGTATCATTACCTAAATACCATGCCAAGGCGGCCACCTGAAATCGGTACCAAGAACCATGGTTATTCTTTTGTTTGGCCCCAGCCTTACCTAATTTACTGGTGGTTAACCAATGTAGGTACTCACTTAACCATGCATTCATTTGTGTCTGTTTTTCGGTGTTCCATGCGGGTGATGCCGAAAAAATTGTAATGGCGTCAAGTACACGTTCAGGTATGAGTCGTCCATCTAATATACCTGAGCGACGTCCTTTTGGGTTGCCGGGTACACTTTGTGCGTATTGTAAATGTGGATTCATTTGAGTCTTTTCATCTAAGAACCACGTGTCGATTAAGCTTATGCCTTTTTGTGCATATTTTTCATTGTCAGAAAAATAATAGGCAAGTGACAGTAGTTTAATTGAGCCCATCGCTTTACCTAATCGACGTCGATCTACGTCGTCAGTTTGTGTCTCAGGATTAGTTAATCCATCCTTTCTGAGCCAAGGTAAACCGCTTGGTGATGTAGGATCTGGCCACCAGTAACGGCTAATACTCATGTAGTCATGCTTGTTATTACTTGGCGGTGAGAATTTTTTATCCATGACGGTTGGGTTGTTGAGTGCTAGTGCGGCATCGGCTTTTTGGATTAAGTGCTGGTATGCTTCTAGGGTATATTTTGCCGCGTTACCTGATTTTAATGACCGCTTTACCACGGCAATACTGTTGGCATTAAATTGAATAAATTCGGCGGTTTTTTCTGAGGGTGCTTTGTTTATTGAAATGGCGCTTACTGTAAAGGTGTTAAATGAAGTGAAAACTAATAACACGAGGAAAACGATGGTCTTCTTTTTTAGTTGTGCGAAGGATAAAGTCATGATTTCCCTTAAAAGAAAGTTTTATTGATATGAGCGAACTTGTATTTATTTAATCTACAACGGGTAATAGTAAGGTTTTTTGTCGCACTATCCATTGTTGTTATGATAAAGCTGTCCGTTTTATCTGCTTTGATTTTTATACAATTGTTAATTATTTGGCACTTCGGCAGCACTGACTAATTTTTGATACCAAAATGAAGCAGCCAAAATAAAGACACCAATACCCATAAACAAAATAACCTTTTGCCACAGTAGCGCATTGCCAGCATCAATCAGGGCTAGTTTAATAATACCTAATAAAATCAAGCAAAAACTGTATTTAACCGTTGTTAAACGCCTATCTTTCAGGAAGAGTATTAGTGCGCCATGTACTGCTAAGGCAGGGGCAATTAATAAGTCGAGTCGATACTCTATCAGAGAGTAGAATAGCGTCGCATAAGTTATCGCGATTATAGAATGGAAAAACAAATCACCATTAAGTTTTAGCAATTTACCCAAGCGGTTTTGTCCAAATTTAAGCTCTTTTTGATATAAAGCTGATATTAAGAATATGCTTGGCACAAGTGCGTAAATAATACTTGAAGAAATGAGCAGCCATGAAGCAACAACTAATATCAAATTAACTGTAATAATGAAGAGTTCATTTCTTTTTAAATGTTTTGATAGGGAGAGAGCATTAAGCGCTGAAGCCCAATAAATCGCCGCAAAAACTACAGCGAATAGCAGGCTGTCGGTTTGAAAACCGATAAGATTTGGTAGCGCAAAACCGAGGGATAGTAATCCTGAACTACAAATAAACTGGTAAATAGCGGTCGAGTTTTTACGGTTTAAGAAATACGCTATGGCGTATAATCCGGTATAACCAAACAATGCAATAATACTCGTTAATAACGTTAACTGACCTATGACAATGACAAAAATAAAACTTGCTAAAGCAGTCAATAACTTAGTTTCTATAACGAGTAACGGGTGCTTTATTTTACGAGCGAAGAACAAGGCCAATAAAGGTGAAAGCCATAGCAGCATGAGTGAGGCTTCATCAAAATGTCGGATAACTGAGGCAACCCAACAAAGAGGGATAATCAGATAAAAAAGGATCCGAGCCGCTTCTGCAAAAGACTTAATTGAACTATCAGGTTGATATTTTCTATAAAAAGCTGACCATAACCAAAGTTGTAAAAAAGCAGATATTGTAGCAAGTTGTGCAAATAAGGGTAACGCCATAAATCGATAATCATTGACTATCAATACACCTTGAGAGACATAAAAAAGTGGTACTAAAATAAGTGTAGCCGCCAATATTTCTATTGTTACCTGCTGACAGCTTCGGGCTCTAAATAATAAGGCTAATTGTACTATGATGACGATAACCCCAGTCCAAACGCCTAACCAGATATTGGCGCTGCTAATAATTAAAACAGATAATAAAAGTGCTTCTAACAACTGTAAGAAAGGTTTGATTTTTTGCTGTGTTAACGCATTAAAGACTTTGCTGTTATTGATGAGTCGCTGCCATACGGCAACGATTGCAATTATCATCATTGACAACACCCAGCCATCAACAGTTTCCAATGCCGGTAATGGAAAGTAAATTGCTAATGCTGATAATGAGTATAAGAGTGCTATTGCTATTAGGATTTGCCCTTGAGTAATCGACGCTGAAATTTTATACTTTCGACCAATGGCAAGTAACAATATCCCCTCTATTGCCCATGCCATTCCCCAATAGGCCGTACCAATAGCACTAATTATGGCTAACACAGCCCATGAAGCGGCCAGTAAAATTAAAAAAGGCGTTAGCTCCCGCTTAACTTGGTAAAAGAACATGGCTGCAGTAATGGCAATTATACTATTAAGCGAGAAAGTAACGCTTATTTGAGTCGTAAATATATCCGTTGCTTGCAAGAATATTAGAACACTAGAGCCGATGAGAATAGCAAGAAAAGCTAAGGTTTTATTGATTGGGTACTCTTCTTTAAGCAAAGAAAAAATCACGTAAGTGAAAAAGAGCAGGTAAAAGAGATTGATCAGCCAAGCTGAAATGAGGATGTTTTCAAATCCTATGAGCCATTCGAGAGAGACGAGGGTAAATGCTAGTGTTAAATGAGCTAACCATTGCCCTAGATGTCGATAAGCCAAAATCAAACTGCTACAAACAACAAAAGCTAATGACAGTAAGTAGTAGAAGGGATCAATACTCAGGGTATTTGACAATATTGGCATTATAGCGATGCCGACGATACCTAAAGCAGCAACAATTTTGGTGTCTAACCACTGCGCTATTGCATGGCACGTTAATGCAATAGTTAAGTATAAAATGAATACTGCAATATCAGGTAAAAGGTTATAAACACTGCCAGAAAAGTAAACCGTGCTATAAGAAAGTAATATGCCTAGTGTAACAATAGCAGAGGCAAACTCACCGAAACGCGTTTTTATTTTTAAGGCAATGCCTAATCCCATGACCAGAATTGCTGCAGTGCCTATTAATAGTGATTTGGAACCAGCGCCCAGTTGATCAATAAGCAGTTGCATTAAATAGCCAAAACCAGCAAGAGTTAAACCTATTCCGACAATAGTTAGTATAAAAATACCAAGCATGCCTCTTTCTTTATATGACTGATAAATTTTTGTAACAGGAGAAACCCAGTCAAAGAAATAGGATAAAACCGTTTGAAAAAATAGGGTTATAATCGTTGGTTTATAGGGGAGCGGTGTTCTTCGTTGGTTAGTCGCGGTGCCTTTATGCTTGACAGGTGACGAGTTTTCTTTAATTTGATTACTATTTAGTTTTGGATGCTCAGTGGGTGCAAGTATGCTATTCAAACGGTTTTCAACAGCATCGACTCGTTCTCTGAACTGAAGTTTAAGAAGCAATAACTCTGCTTTTAATGCTTTTACTTCTTCTTTCATTAAATGTCCTGAAGTTTTCTCATTAATTAACAATATATTACCTTTTATCGATGAATTAAAGGTTATTCTTGCACAAGTATTATTAAACCTCTTTATCTAAGTTATAACTCACTTGTACCTGTTAAAATATTGCATACCCGCGTTATGCTCAATGCTAATTAGCAAGCCACGTCAACTTAGAACGGTTCTATAATTGTTCAGGAAATTGGCTTAGGTTATCGGCTGAAAGGCATAGCCACTCAAGGTTATGTGCTTGTGCTAAGATTTTAAAAAATTGAGCAATAATGTAATGTAATGTAATGCAATGGGACTATGGTGTACATCAAAAATAGGATCGGTTTACTGTGGTTGATATTTAGGGTGTAACGCTAAATAATCACACCAGATACTAAAGCTTGTGTGATTAAAGCGAGTATCGGTTGCGGTATACCACATTGAATTTTCCATCGCGTTTAAATAAAATAATAATTTATGACCATCAATTGCGACATAGCAAATTAAACGTTCCGCCGTATCATTACTTACTTGTACTTGTGCAAAACCATTAATATCCTGATGCTTAATATTTATTTTAGGCATGGCTAGCGCACTTGCCGTAAGAAATAACAGGATAAAAAAAAGAATACATTTAATTGGCATAAGTATTTTTTAGTTGATTTATAAAATAATATTAAGTTTAGCATTGAAAGCCCAATATGTGTCTCCATAACTTATAACAACGCAGTAATTTCTTCGCAGATAAATTACAACATTATACAATATGCCCTAGAGAGGCAACGACAAGAGATATAATCATGGCTAACTTTGTACCCGTAAAAAAAGAAAATCATCAGAATATTAAAATTTCGACTAAACGTGGTCTAGATCATGTTGCTGGACAACATATTATTTCAGTAACGGCGGCTGAATATTCTCATGCTGCAGCAAGCTTCCCCATTGTCTTCGTCAAAGGATCAGAACAAGCACGCTACCGTAGTGTTGCTATGTTAGGGCTTGAAGCCGGTGAAAACTTATTTTATAAAGACAAAATTTGGAGTGGTTTATCACTACCGCAAAGTATTGGCATGGTGCCATTTTCTTTAGGTTTAGACCCTGATAAAGAAAACACCTTAACAGCTTGCATTGATCTTGATAGTGAGTTTGTGGGTGAAGATAAAGAGTTAGCTTTATTTGAAAAAGACGGTAAAGAATCTGAACTGTTAACGAATGTTCAGAATTCTCTTGGCCGTTTTTATGAAAATGAAAAAAGAACAGAAAACTTGATTAAGGAATTATCAGACAATGATTTATTGCAAGAGCTTGAACTAAATATCGACTTTAGCAGTGGTGAAAAGAAAAAGCTTACGGGCATATTTACTGTTAATGAAGAGAAATTAAAAAAATTATCTGATGATAAAGTTTTAGACTTTCATAAGCGCGGCATATTCGTACCCATTTATTCAATGTTAAGTTCTCTTGCGCAAATAAACCGCTTAGTACAGTTGCGTAACGATACCGGTAATGCTCAAATTAAAACTATTCAAGTTGTGCCGGTAACTAAAGAAAAAAAAGAAGCCGAAAAAAAGTAGCAGCGAGTTAGTTTGCTTAAATAGTCGTCGGTTGAAGGCGGCTAACAAGATATAAAAAAAAGGGGCTTTTGCCCCTTTTTGCACTTTATTTAAAAATAAAGCACTTTTTAATATTCCTGTAGTGGTGCACCTGTGCTAATTTAGAGTAATTAATGTACTGCAATGGCGATGAAATGATCGATAATAATAAGCTCTCTAGGGAAGTAGAAGAGCAGATACAGAGTTTAGCAAGTGATGTTTATATGCAAGTGGAAGAAAAATTAACGTACTTAATCACTCAAGAAATTAAAGCGGAAATGAGTGAGAGTCGCGTGCAGCAGAGCAAAAGCTTATCCGAAAAAGAGCAAGTATTACAGGAGGATTTTGCCAAACAACAGCTAAGACAAGAAAACGAAATTAAACAACTTAAACAAGCATTAGCAGAAAAAGAAGTCGATGAAGAAACCGCTAAACAGAATTTTCAAGTTGAAATCACTCAACAGACCATTAATTATAATGAGACTATTGAAGCATTAGAAAAAAAGCTTAGCAACTTGGAGCAGATAACCTCAAACAAAAATAATGAAAAGCACAGTAATGAGCAAAAATTAGCAGAGAGCTTGTTGGCGGTTGAGCAACAACTGAATGACAAAAGTAATGAGGTTGACGGCTTAAATAGTCGTATCATGGTACTAACAGAGCAAGAGCAGAGTTTAACTAAGCAACTTGTAGCGGCCAATGAAAATACTCAGTTAAGTCAAAGGCAGCAAAATGAAGCGATGATAGCAGTCAAAGCGCAAGCCGAAGCTCAGCAAGGTAATGTGAGTAAAATTGCAGAATTTGAGCAGAAAGTACCTCAGTTAAAAGAGCAGTTTGCTATTGAGAAACAGCAACTCATTGATCAGATAAAATCAATGAGAGAGGGTATTGAGCAGCTAGAACAACAATACCTAGACGAAATAAAAATGCTTAATGAGGCAGGTGAGCAAGCAAAAATATTGCAAGTAAGCGCGCAACAAGCAATTATCGAATTAGAGAAAACTAAAGAGCAACTTCATCATAAAATTGAAACTGAACAAAAGGATGTGAAATTATATCAGCAACAAGTTACTGAGCTTACCGAGCAAGTAAAAGTTGCTCAGGAAGAGCAAGATAACATCCTACAACGTCTAAATAATACTCGTGACAAGCAAGAAATAGAAAACAATAAAGTGAGAGAAACCATTAAATTCTTGCGTGATGAAAACCATCAGTTAATCAATGAAACTACGGATCAAAAAGCTGATTATATTGAGCAATTAAATGTGATTGAGCATAAGTTAACCGAATACCGTTTGAAATTTGAATATGCTCAAAAGCAATTAGCTAACTAACAGTTTTGGACTTTATACGTGATAGCCAAGCTTATTCGCATTTTGCATAAGCTTGGGTATAATTGAGCTAATTATCGTAACTGAGTAACTATCTAAGTGGTACTTCATCTCCCTTTTGTTAAGTTAAGTCATTGGCAGAAAATAGCCTTCTCCGCCGCACTCCTTGAGCGCATGTTACCCAATTATCAAATGTTTAGTGAAGCGACTAATTTTGGTGACGCTAAAGTTTTACGCAACCAGCTTGATATTATTTGGCAGTGGCTTGCCAATCGTAATACGGTAAAAATTAATATTGATGCGCAGCTACTGAAATTAGAAGCTGAAACACCTGATCCTGAAGCGTTTGACTCTTTTGGCGTTTTTCTGGCACTTGATACTTGCATGGCGCTAACGGCTTTGTGGCAAATAATGCAAAGCAAAGCCCCGAAAAAAAATAAAATAACGGAAGTCGATTTAGAGGATATCAAAAGTATTAGTCGCCTTTCATATAATAGCGTTAGTTATTATGTCGAATTACTCTTACTTGAAGAAGTTGAGGAAGTGGAGCAGGTTAACTCAGAGGCGTTTTATATCACGGAAGAACAAATAAATGCGCATCCACTAGTGCAGTGGGAAAAAGACACCCAAAATGAGCTATTCGACTTTCTAAAATTTGCAGCTGAAGATAAACGAACTTGTCAACTCGCTAAAAAAATGAGTTTGTCGGAAGGTTTATCTAATTTAGGGATAGAGATCCTTTAGTGCTCAATGGTGACGTTTACCAAATTAAAATTCTAAAATTGAAAAAGATAATTACCTTAACAGTTAAGCCTTAATACAGGAAACCCTATGATAATGTTCCGTGGAGTATTGTTTTCCATTACTTTGATTTGTTCATCCATTACTGCGATACAAGCAAGTACTATTGATGATAAAAACACAAAAATTGAACTCGCCATTGCTCAAGTTATGCGTACTTTTCAAGTACCCGGCGTAGCGGTTGCCATTGTTAAAGATAACAAGGTGGTGATGAGTAAAGGTTTCGGTGTTATAAAGTATGGTAACTCAGAGAAAGTAACACCAGATACTTTATTTGGTATTGCTTCAAATACAAAGGCGATGACAGTGGCTTTGTTAGCGAGTTTGGTGGATGAAGGTAAGTTAACTTGGCAAACTAAAGTTATCGATATCATTCCAGAATTTCAAATGCCAAACCCTTACGTGACCCGTGAATTTACTATCAGTGACTTGTTAGCCCATAATTCAGGGTTAGGGCTTGGTGCGGGTGATTTAATGATATGGCCGCATACGAGTTTGACTAATGCCGATATTATTAAGGGATTAAAATATTTGCCTGAAGCATCGAGCTTTCGCAGTGAGTTCGCCTACGATAATTTAATGTATATTATTGCGGGTGAGGTGATCTCTCGTGTGGTTGGGCAGTCTTGGCGTGAGGTGATTCAAACTCGTATTTTCACGCCACTGGGTATGAATAACACGCGCTCAGCGTATTCTCTTATTGAAAAAAACAATGACAATGTTTCGAGCGCGCATGTACCCCTTACCGGTGAATTACATGTTGTCGGAAGTGATTTTTTAGAGAAATTTTCATCGGCGGGATCTGTTGCCTCAAGCGTAAATGATATGAGCTTATGGTTACTCGCACTGTTAAATGAGGGCGAGTATGAGAAAGGCGTTAATAGCACAGGTGCACGTCTCTTTTCGGCTAAACAGAGTCGCGTTATGTGGCAAGCCAAAACTTTATTAGCGGTTTCTGAAGAAGCGACTCAACAGGATAAAACTCATTTTTCTGCCTATGGCTTGGGATGGTTTATGAAGGACTATCAAGGTGTAAAGTTAATTCACCACGGTGGTGGAATTTTAGGTATGGTCTCAAAAGTGGCGTTAGTACCAGAAGAAGATCTTGCTTTGGTGATTTTAACTAATCAGCAGTCAGGCTATGCTTTAAATGCTATTTATCTGCAAATATTGAATGAATACCTTGAGTTACCTGAAAAAGATTGGCTTACGTATTATCATGAAAAACAGCAAAAAAGTATTAGCAAAGAGAAAAATCGTTTAGCGAAAATCACGGCGACAGTTAATAAAAATGCTTCACACTCTCTCGCGCTACGTGATTATGCTCAAACATATGTTGATAATTGGTATGGTGAAATTTATATTACTTATAAAAACAATCAGCTGCATATGCAATTTAGTAATACTGAGGCATTAAAGGGCACCTTGGAACACTACCAACATAATACCTTTATTGTCCGTTGGCATGATAAAACGCTTGAAGCGGATGCCTTTGTTAATTTTAATTTAAAAGAAGACGGTGCGATTAATTACGTGACCATGAAGGCGGTATCAAAGGCAACGGATTTTAGTTTTGATTTTCATGACTTAACATTACAGCCTACCAAAGAAGCAAAAGAATAAAAGCGCATTAACGCAGGTATTGTGTTTTCGCCTGTCGTTTATGGATAACATTATTAATATCGAGTCGCTTATATTCCGCCGATTTCTTAACGCTAGCGCCTTCATGGTTTAATAGCCATAATTTACGTTCAATGCCGCCGGCATAGCCTGTTAATGAACCGTCAGCACCTATAACTCGATGACAAGGAACTATTAGCGTAATAGGGTTTCTGCTGTTTGCTCCGCCAACGGCTTGCGAGGCTTTGGGTTTATTCAGTTGTTTGGCTATATCACCGTAGGATTTTACTGTACCAAAAGGTATTGCGCTTAAACAGCGCCAAACGGTTTGTTGAAATGGCGTACCTTGAGGGGCTAATGGAAGGGTAAAAGCCTGACGTTTTCCGGTAAAGTACTCGGCTAATTGCTGCTGACAAAGTGCCGTAATATCATTCCCCTTATTCTTGTGAATCGTGTTTTCTTTTTGACCGCCAGAAAGCTTATCACCGCAAACCTGATCACCGCAAAATATAGCTTGGCAAATGCCTTGCTCGGTGGCCATAATCTCAAATAAGCCGAGTGGTGTATCGAAATAGTCGATAAACATATTCATTTCCTCTATAGAAATAATCAGCTTAGCTTTGATATTGATAGAGTTGATAAACAACCTGACCAGCAACTTTTTCTTTTAGTAATTGCCAATTTTCGGGTAGAAGCTGTTTGCTTTCTACCTCCATCTCTACATAAATAAGTGCCTGCTCAGCCAAACCTCGGTGATTCAATAATTGTGCGGTTTGTGCCACTAAGTTTTTCCTAAAAGGGGGGTCGAGAAAAACCAAATCAAAAGGTTGTTGTGCGTTTGCTGTTAATGCGGGTGCAAGGGAGCCTTCTTTTAGAAAGGCAAGGGCGTCACTATTAACAACCGTAAGGTTGTCTGCTTTGAGTAATGCTTTGTTCGCTAATAATTGTTTCGCGGCGGCTTTATTTAATTCAACCAAGGTTACTTGAGCAGCGCCACGTGATAATGCCTCAAACCCCAACCCACCAGAGCCAGCAAAACAGTCTAAGCAATTAGCTTGATTAATATAAGGCATGAGCCAGTTAAAAACGGTCTCTTTAACTCTGTCGGTAGTGGGTCTTAATCCCTCCGCTAATATAACCGGGAGTTTTCTACCGCGATGTTTGCCGGCAATGATACGAATTTGCCCCGTACTTTTTCTAGGAGGTTTATCGGCACCTTTTCCGGAAAAGGATTTTTTATTTGCTTGTTTCATATCACTGACAATTTTTTTATTAAGTGCTAATATAACGACAATTTTATCCTTGTTTGCTTCTTATACCAAGTAGATTAATTAATTGAGCGTTAAGTTGCACAATAAATTAGTGCAACTTAGTAATAAGTTAAACAAATTCATTATGAAATATAGTTAGGTAGCAAAAAGTGTCGAAGAAAAAAGGTATGTTTTCTTGGTTAGGTCTTGGCCAAAAAGAAAAAAAATCAAACGCTGAAGAACAGAACAATGAAGCTCTATCTGTTACAGATATTGAGCAAGCGAGCGAAATAAAAACGGTCGAAAATTCTGTTGATGAAGTAAAAGAACCCGTTTCTGAACCTTTAAGGGCGGGGTTTAGTGCAACTGAATTAACAACACCTGAACTTGCCATAGAGCAAGAGACTTCAGTTGATAATGAGAGTAAAAGTACACTTGATGACCAAACAGATCATGCAGGATCTGACATAACGGCACTTGATGCCCCCCCTGCTCTGCAAGTAGATACAACGCTTGAATCGACCATTGAGGCAAAGATTGAAACGACTAATGCTCAACATGCGGAAATAAAATTAAGCTTCTTTGCTCGTTTAAAGCAAGGTTTAAGTAAAACTAGGCAAAATTTAGGTGGCGGCTTAGTTGATTTATTTCGTGGTAAGCAAATAGATGATGACTTATTTGAAGAATTAGAAACTCACCTGCTGTTGGCGGATGTTGGTGTTGAAACCACCATGAAAATTATTGACACCTTAACGCAAAGTGCTAATCGAAAACAGTTAAAGGATGCCTCAGCTCTGTATGATTTGCTTAAAATAGAATTAAAGAATGTTATTGAAGGCGTAAGTAAGCCGTTAGTTATTCCTGAAGGCGAGGGGCCTTTTGTTATGTTAATGGTGGGTGTTAACGGTGTGGGTAAAACCACGACCATTGGCAAACTCGCGAAGCAATTTCAAGCGCAGGGTAAGTCGGTAATGTTAGCTGCAGGTGACACTTTTAGAGCCGCCGCGGTTGAACAGTTGCAAGTGTGGGGTGAGCGAAATGATATCCCTGTTATTGCTCAGCATACGGGCGCAGATAGCGCATCGGTCATTTTTGATGCGATCAGTGCCGCTAGAGCACGTAAAGTTGATATCATCATTGCTGATACCGCAGGTCGATTGCAAAATAAAGCACATCTAATGGAAGAGTTGAAAAAAATCGTGCGGGTGATGAAAAAACTAGATGTTAATGCGCCTCATGAAATTATGTTAACCCTTGATGCAGGCACAGGGCAAAATGCCTTAAGTCAAACCAAGCTGTTTGATGAAGCCGTGGGTTTAACTGGCTTAACGATAACTAAACTAGACGGTACCGCCAAAGGCGGTGTTATTTTTGCTATTGCAGACAAACATAGCATCCCTATTAGATACCTAGGTGTTGGTGAAGGTATTGATGATTTAAGACCATTTAATAGTGATGAGTATATTGACGCTATTTTTAGCCATTAGAGGTGCTCGGGTCATTAGGCTAAGTTAGGCTGATCACTCGCGTAAAATATAAAAGTAATATGATTAACTTCAACAAGGTAAATAAAACCTACCCCGGTGGTTTTCTGGCATTAAAACAAGTTAGTTTTAGTCTGGAAAGTGGTGAGATGGCGTTTTTAACTGGCCATTCTGGTGCAGGTAAAAGTACGTTGTTAAAATTAATTTCCTTAATGGAAAAACCTAGTTCAGGCAGTATTCAGGTAAACCATACTGAGTTATCCCATATACAATATAAACAAGTTCCTTATGTGCGTCGTGGTATAGGAATGATTTTTCAAAGCCATAACTTACTGAAAGAACGTACGGTTTTTGATAATGTCGCACTACCTTTAATTATTGAAGGTGTTAGTCGTAAAGAAATTAAAAAGCGCGTTGAAACGGCATTAGAAAAAGTGCATTTAAGCACTAAGCTAAAGTGTTATCCGCATATGCTCTCAGGGGGAGAGCAACAACGTGTAGGTATAGCGCGTGCTATTGTTAATAAACCACCAATTCTTCTGGCAGATGAACCCACCGGAAACTTAGACCCCAAGCTCTCTTTAGATATCATTCGATTATTTGAAGAGTTTAATGCCGCGGGTGTTACCGTATTAATTGCTACCCATGATCTGGGCTTAATTGCGCGCATGAAATATCGAACCTTGACCCTTAAAGAGGGCACTATGATAAATGATGGCATTTTTGACGGGCTACAAGTGCAAGGGGGCGGTTAATGAGTAATCTACACCGTAGTGGCCTGCAAGCGCGGTCAAGTTTGCTTAGACGAATAATGACCTTGCCTATTAGACACGCACAACAGGCAATAGGTAGCTTGGGTAATTTATGGCGTACCCCTTTGACTACGGTGATGACTATTTTTGTCTTAGGCGTGAGTCTGGCGTTACCGGCAACCTTGCACCTTTTTATTAAAAATGCCGATAAAGTAAGTGAACAATGGGATAGCGCGTCACAGATCACCTTGTTTTTGAAACTATCGACGACAGAAAAAAGCGCGAAAAACCTAATAAAACGTATCAGCCTCTATAATGACGTTGCCGAAGTTAGCTATATTTCTGCGGAGCAAGCCTTAATAGAATTTAAAATTCTGTCTGGTTTTGGCCAAGCACTTGAGTATCTCGATAAAAATCCCTTACCCGCGACACTTTTGGTTACGCCTACACAAAGAGCTAGCCAAGCACAGGCGGCGAATACCTTATTAGCTAAATTGGTTAAAGAGCGAGAAGTTGAGCAAGGTAAGCTCGATTTGGAGTGGTTAACCCGTCTAGAGGCCATGGCTCGGTTGATTGAAGATATCGTTATCGGTGTCGCTTTATTACTCTGTCTCTCTGTGGTGCTTATTGTTGGCAACACTATCCGGCTATCAATATTAAACGAGAGAGACGCCATTGCTATTATGAAGCTGGTTGGTGCGACCGATAGTTTTATTCAACGTCCTTTTTTATATTCTGGTATGTGGTACGGTATTTTCGGTGGCATACTTTCATGTATAACGGTAACACTACTTGCTTGGTACTTAGGCTACGCTATTAGCGACTTAAGTCAGCTGTATCAAAGTAGCTTTCAATTTCAGGGTCTAGACGGCAGCGAAGCATTAATGCTGATTGGTTTTGCTATTATACTTGCGCTTGTCGGTAGCTATATTTCAGTAAGCCAGCATATCAAAGCGATAGAGCCCAATGCGGACTGATTCTTTATTATTAACAATTCAGTAAGTTACAAATCGTCACATTTAATTCATGAAAAAATCGAATGATCGTCTTGTGTGATTTTGTCTATTAAGCTAATGTTCATGTCCCCACTATCGCAAAGAGTGGGGATATCTGTTATGATGATGAGCGAATTAGAAAAATTAAAGGAGAGTTTTTATGAGTCAAACAATGCAACTTACCTTACCACAAAGTGGTAGTATCGAAGCATATATGCAATCTGCGTACAGCATCCCAATGCTAACTGCGGAAAAAGAGCATGATCTGGCTACTCGCCTGTATAACGACAATGATTTACAAGCAGCACAAGAACTCATTATGTCGCACTTACGCTTTGTTATTCATGTTGCTAAAGGTTACTCTGGTTATGGTTTGGCACATGCGGATCTAGTGCAAGAAGGCAATGTCGGTTTAATGAAAGCGGTAAAACGCTTTAACCCTGAAGTGGGTGTTCGTTTAGTGTCTTTTGCTGTGCATTGGATTAAAGCTGAAATTCATGAGTTTGTGCTTAAAAACTGGCGCATCGTTAAAGTTGCAACAACGAAAGCGCAACGTAAGTTATTTTTCAACCTTCGTAAAAATAAAAAGCGCTTAGGTTGGTTTAGCAGAGCAGAAGTTAATACCGTAGCCGAAACCCTTGGCGTATCAACTAAAGACGTTATGGAAATGGAGTCTCGTATGAGTAGCCATGACCAAGCGTTTGAATTATCGAAAGACGATGATGATAATATTGGTGCGGGTAGCTTTTCTCCAGCGCAATACCTTGAAGACAAACAGTCGGATTTAGCGGTTGAAGTTGAAAAGGATAATTGGAAAAATCACGCTAATCAACGTTTATCAACGGCACTGGTTACCCTTGATGATCGTAGCCAAGATATTATAAAAACACGTTGGTTAAGCGAAGAAAAAACCACGTTACAAGATCTCGCTAATAAATACCAAATCTCGGCAGAACGTGTCAGACAGTTAGAAAAAAATGCTTTATCTAAGTTAAAAAATACGATGGTATTTGATTAACGCGCCAAAGGCATAAGAGATAAAAACAGATCCAAGGGCTAATGCCTATCCGTTAAAAGATTCATTTTTAGCGGAATAAAATCAAAATCCGATGTTCACTGAACATTGGATTTTTTTATGTTTGTTAACTCACATTAAGTGGGAAAACACTTATGCCAAGGCCAAAATATTATTTTAATTTACTTCTTTTACTCGTCTCTCGCTATTCTTTAGGTATATAATGCTTTCATATAGATCATAAGATAACACATGGGTTAGCCATGTAGGCATCAAGTACTGGGAGTTAAATAGTTATGGGTGGAATCGGAATTTGGCAACTAGTCATTATTGCCGTTATTGTGGTATTACTCTTTGGCACTAAAAAGCTACGCAACCTAGGTGGTGATTTAGGATCAGCGATTAAAGGCTTTAAAAGTGCGATAGGTGAAGAGAAAAAGCAAGATAACACTGAGACTACTCCAGAGTCGTTAGCTGATGCCTCTACTAAGGTAGATGAAGAAGTTAATACTACATCAGCGAAGAAAACTAAAGAAACCGATCAGGCTTAATTTATGTTTGATGTTGGCTTTTGGGAATTAATTCTCATTGCAATTATAGGCTTAGTTATTTTAGGTCCCGAACGTTTACCGGTAGCAATCCGCACGGTTCGTGACTGGATATCTAGAGCCCGTAAGTTGAGTGATACTGTAAAAACTGAGCTGACCGAAGAATTACGTGTGCATGAATTACATGCTAATTTAAAGAAAGCAGAACAAAGTGGCTTGCAGGGGTTAAGCCCTGAGGTCGCTGAATCATTAAAAACATTGCAAGAAGCGGCGGCTTCGGTAACAGAGCCGTTTAAAAAAGTTGATAGGCAAGCCCTAGATACCATGATCTCTGATTCACTTGCCTCTTCAGCGGAGAATAAGCCCGATGCATCGATGACAGAGTTACCGGCAGATTCAGTAATAGATTCAGTAATAGGTTCACAATCAGAGCAAGAGACTCGCTCTAGCCCCGAAGGTGTAAAACCACTAGCAAAGACCATTGACAGACCGAATGATAAACCTTAATCATGAGTAATCCTACAGCACAAACGGCAGGCCTTTTTGATCACCTTTTAGAATTACGTAATAGTTTATTACGCTCAATTGTTAGCGTGTTAATTGTCTTTTGCTGCTTAGTTTATTTTTCCCAAGATATTTATCAATACGTCGCACAACCACTTTTAACGGCTATGCCTGAAGGCTCACAAATGATAGCGACAGATGTTGCCTCGCCATTTTTTGCGCCCTTTAAATTAACCTTAGTTTTATCGCTATTTATTGCCATGCCGTTTGTTTTATACCAAGTCTGGTCATTTGTTGCGCCGGGCCTATATAAGAATGAAAAACGTTTGATTGCCCCACTAATGATTGGTTCAACTGCATTATTTTATGGCGGTATTGCCTTTGCTTACTTTATTGTCTTTCCGGTGGTTTTTGCTTTTTTTACTTCTGTGGCTCCTGAAGGTGTTGTGATTGCGACCGATATAAGTAGTTATTTGGATTTTATTTTAAAACTTTTTTTTGCTTTTGGTGCTGCATTTGAAATACCCATTGTCATCATTCTAATGTGCTGGACAGGTATGACAACACCTGATAGCTTAAGACAAAAGCGAGCTTATGTAGTCGTTGGCGCCTTTGTTGTCGGTATGCTGCTAACACCACCTGATATTATTTCGCAAACCATGCTTGCTGTGCCCATGTTAATTCTATTTGAGGTAGGTATTATTATTGCCTCCCTTTACCGTAAAGATGACGAAGACGAACCCATTGATGTAAAGGATAATTGAAATCATGATGTTAGGTAAAGTAAGTTATTGCGCTGTTGTTAGTTCCTTCATGGTTATGCAAATAGGATTAATACCAACAGTATTAGCCAACGAGAAGAACTTAGAAAATAAAGCGCAGACGTGTAGTCAACTAAGTGATAACAAGGCACGGTTGACCTGTTTTGATGCACTGACAGTAAAAAATACCACTACAACAGGATCAGTAAACGATAAAAGCGTAGTAACCCCTGTTGGAGACTCAAAACGAAGTGCGCAATACGTTGATAACTTTGCGAAAGAACAGGTAAAGAATACAAGTGACGAACAGGCTGAAGAAATACAAACAATTACCTTAACGATAAGTAAATTAAGTAAAAATCTGTATGGTAAATGGAAAATAACTTTTCAAAATGGACAAAAATGGCAGCAAAAGGACAGTGAAATACTGAGCTTAAAAGAAGGCCAGCGCGTAGTACTAACTAAAGGAGCTTTAAGCGCCATTTATTTGCAAAAAGAAAATACCAATAAACGTATTAAGGTCAAAAGGGTTAAATAATCTGAAAACGGGGTAAGCCACATGAGACAATAAAGTTATTTGAATCGCTACCATGATTGTGCCTCACTTGTAATTTACCCCTATATTCATCGGCTTATAAAATTGATTATCCAGAGTTCAGCTTTAATAGTGCGAGGTTCGTTTGAATATAGCCGGTTTGATCGATATTGGTGTCAACTTAACCAATAAACGTTTTGATAAAGATCGTGACGATATTATTCTCCGTGCAAGAATGGCTAACGTTAGTCGTTTATTCATTACGGGGACTAACGTGGCTGAAAGTCAAAAAGCGCTAGCCTTATGTCAGTCATATCAAAAAACTTTTCCAGAGTACCTGTATTGTACTGCAGGTGTTCACCCACATGATGCAGACCGCGTTACTACCGATTACCTTGACCAACTCCAAGAGCTAGCAAAAGGTGGTCAAGTGAAAGCGATAGGGGAATGTGGTTTAGACTTTAATCGAAATTTCTCAGCGCCAAGCCAACAGTTAAAAATATTTAGTGAACAAGTCGCTTTAGCTGAAAAGCTGGCAATGCCCTTATTTCTCCATCAAAGAGATGCATTTGAACCTTGGTTTACTACATTGTCGCCTTATATTGGTAAAATTCCAGCGATGATATCTCATTGTTTTACCGGGACTAAAAATGAATTAGAGCAGTGTTTGGCCGCTGATATGTACATTGGCATTACCGGTTGGCTTTGTGATGAACGTCGCGGACAAGGCCTGCGAGATATTATTAATTTAATACCGCTAAATCGATTACTTCTTGAAACGGATGCACCATACCTCACGCCTAGAACAATACGACCAAAACCTAAGAGTAGTCGCAACGAGCCTAGCTACTTACCTTACATAGTGAAAGAGATAGCAAGTATTACCGGTATTGACCAAGAAGAAATAGCGAGGGAAACGAGTCTTAATGCTCAAAAAGCTTTTAATTTAACCACGATAGAAGGATTACTTTAAATGAAATTACTGACATTGTCTAAAATCCTAGGCTATACCTTTCTATTGATGAGCTATGTACCTGCGGCTATGGCAATGACAGAAAAAAATATTGAGTACTTATCTTTCGGTATTGGATTTTCCTTAGGGTGCTTACTGCTCCTATTGATATTTTCAGCGATAGGTTGGTATTTAAATTGTCAATGTCGTCGTCAATACGACAAGGTATTGCAGAAATTTAAATTGTCGAAACGAGCGATTCATGCGGTTAAAAAAGTGATGAAAAAAATGGTTGCAGAGCAACAAGACAACCAATATTTATTAGAAGATAAAGTGCAAGAAAGGACATTAGAACTAAACATCGCTTTGCAAGAACTAGAGAGTGCTAACCACGAACTGGAGCGGAAAAACACCTTAGATGAATTAACAGGTTTACATAACCGTCGGTTTTATGATCAAAAAATATTAGCCGAATATCGTCGTAGTCACCGTAATCATACTCCGTTAAGTTTAGTATTAATTGATATTGATCACTTCAAAGCCGTCAATGATAATTATGGACATCTCGCTGGAGATCATTGCATAGTTACGCTTTCAAAGTATATCAAAAGAAGCTTAAAGCGAAGTACAGATAAAGCCTTTCGTTACGGTGGTGAAGAGTTTTGCTTAATTTTACCTAATACCGATGCCGAAGGTGCATTGCTCATGGCTGAGCAGTTACGTGTATCGATCAGTGAGCAGGTTTTTCAGTTTCAGGATATTAAACTTTGTGTGACTATTTGTTGTGGTGTCTACACTTATCAACAACAAGTTAATATAGGGCCGGAGCAGATGTTTTCTGGCGCAGATAAAGCTTTATATCAGGCTAAGCACAATGGTAGAAATCAAACCAAACAGTATATTTTCAGCGAATAATTTTTAGGAGTTTTTATGTACCACCCTGGTAATTTGACTTTTGGTCAATACCCCGCTCGTCGTATGCGCCGTATGCGTGTAGATGATCATACCCGACGTTTAATGGCTGAGTCGCAGCTAACCGTTAATGATCTTATCTACCCTGTTTTTGTTCTTGAAGGTGACAATCAACGTGAAGCAATAAGTTCAATGCCGGGCATTGAACGAAAAAGTATTGATCTTTTATTGGAGGAAGCACAAGAATTGGTTGATTTAGGCATTCCCGCGATTGCTATTTTTCCGGTTACCCCAAGTGATAAGAGAACACTCATGGCGGAAGAATCCTATAACCCAGAGGGCTTGACTCAAAGAACGGTACGCGCCCTTAAAGCTAACTTTCCACAACTTGCCGTTATCACTGATGTTGCCCTTGATCCGTTTACTACTCATGGTCAAGATGGCATTTTAAGTGAAAGTGATGACAACAAAGCAGGTAAAACAGATTATGTTGTTAATGATGCCACCAAGGATATTATAGTAAAGCAGGCGTTATCTCATGCAGAAGCTGGTGCCGATATTGTCGCGCCATCAGATATGATGGATGGGCGAGTTGGTGCGATTAGAGCCGAGCTAGAAAAAAATGGTTACGTTAATACTAAAATACTCGCTTATTCAGCAAAATATGCATCTAATTATTATGGTCCCTTCCGAGATGCTGTAGGCTCTGCAGATAAAATTAAAGGCGGTAATAAGTACACTTATCAAATGGATCCTGCCAATAGTAATGAAGCGTTGCATGAAGTTGCCCAAGATATTGCTGAAGGTGCGGATATGATTATAGTCAAACCGGGGATGCCTTATTTAGATATTGTGCGTCGAGTTAAAGATACCTTTCAAGTACCCACGTATGCGTACCAAGTGAGTGGTGAATATGCCATGCATATGGCTGCAATTCAAAATGGCTGGTTAGCGGAAAAACCCTGTATAATGGAAGGGTTACTCGCCTTTAAACGTGCAGGCGCGGACGGAATTTTAACGTATTTTGCTAAACAAGTTGCGCGTTGGTTAAAAGAAGATAGATAACTTCCTTGCTATTACCTCAGCAAGGTATTAGCTCTGATAACCATAAAAACGCGACTATCTCGTCGCGTTTTTTATTGACTGTTTTAAGCGTTTTTCGCCCTTAATATTTTCTGACAAGAAGCTCTAGTCATTAACTTAGCAAGGTATTGCTCTAGTACCTTAAAGTCGGTAATATCGGGCGAGTAAGGCATCTGTGATGGTGAGATCTTCAGCAGCTAAGGCCGTGTTGCTGTTAAGCATTTTTTTAATGATGAGCAAGTTTCTCATTCACTAGGTCTTTGCTGAAGCCATGATTACTTTGTTTCTCAACCATTTGTTTGCGGGATCTTTATCAACATTAACATGCCAGTATAAATGAATATCAAGATCAGGCAAAGTAACGGGTAACGGATATATTTCAATATCTAGCATGTCACGATACATTTTGGCTGCTATTTTTGGCAAGGTTAATAGCATGTTGTTGTTGGTGATGATTTTACATGCGGATAAAGCATGCTGGCATCTTAACGCTATTTTACGGTGTAAACCAATGCGTGATAACTCAAAATCTTCAAGACCAGGGCCACTTGAGCGAGATGAGACTAATATATGATCTAGACTGAGATAGGTGTCTAAAGCTAATGTTTTTTCGGTGATAGCAGGGTGGTTTTTACGTGCTATCACCACATGCTGATCCTTATTTAGTTGGGTATGAAAAATATTATCGCTAACGGGTAATAAGGTATCTATGGCGATATCGATATCACCACTTGCCAATTTGTTTTCTAATTCGCTACGACGCACTCTGCGGTTACTTTTTAAATTTATATGTGGAGATTCTTTCAGTAAACTTTCCATAAATAGCGGTAAATAAGTCGCCTCTAACGAGCCGACGATGGAAATAATAAAGTGTTTTCGAGAAGTCATTGGCTCAAACTGCTGAGCTTGTAACAAACAAACGCGCAATTGATGTAGTGCCTCTCGAACGTCAGCAATAACATTTTTGGCCAGTGTTGTTGGCCTCATTTCATTACCTTGGCGAATGAACAAGGGATCATCAAAGTGTTTACGCAACTTTGCTAGAGCATGGCTGACCGCAGGCTGTGATAGGTGTAACGTTAATGCCGCTTTGGTGATATTCCCTTCACAATAAATAGCATCAAAAACAATAAATAAATTTAAATCTACTTTCATATATACCTCAGTTTACATCTACAACTATTCATATTGCGAATAGTTTACCATTAGAACTATTCATTTGTTTAATTTAGTGGTTGAACATAACATAGTCAACATAATTTAGAGCTGATTCTAAAGTGCCACATCACTAACCAATAGACTTTGTACTGAGAACTTATATGGCCGCTATATATTTAATAAGGCATGGACAAGCTTCGTTTGCTGAAGCTGATTATGACAAATTGTCGCCATTAGGTATCAAGCAATCGTATCGGCTAGGAGAGTCTTGGCAATTAGCATCCCGCTCATGTAAAGCCTATTCAGGGGATTTGCTACGTCATGGACAAACCTTAGAATACTTTATCGAAGGTTTTCAACATAAACCAAGCAGTATTATTTTACATTCAGGTATGAATGAGTTTGACCATGTTGATATATTGAGTTGCTATGATCCCGCTTGGCGTGATTTTTCGGGCATGTGCGCTAAGCTTAAACAGTTAAAAGAAGCGCATAACATTTTCCAAAAAGAATTATCTTTAGCGATAACGCGTTGGGTATCGGGTGAATTTGACTCGCAATACCAAGAAAGCTGGCCACAATTTAAAGCGCGTTGTATTCGTGCTTTACAAGATATTATGCAACGAGGTTTAACTGACAAAGCTCGAGCGAAACAGCTTGATAGCAAGGCATCGCAAGATATTTTAGTCTTTACTTCTGGCGGTACTATTGCCGTTATCATGCAACATATATTGCAATTAAGTGATGAGCAAACACTCAAGATTAATCAACAATTAAGAAATACTAGCGTGAGTAAGTTATTGTTTTCTGGAAATAATATTAGTGTGGATTATTTCAATAACTATAGCCACTTAATACCAGCAGGTGCTGACTGGGTAACGTTTAGATAATAACACCAGCGGCTTACTCCTTAAAAAGAACTGACCCGAGGAAAATAACATGAATAGTAGTGATTTATTTGATTTATCAGGCCGAGTCGCCTTAGTTACTGGCGCGAGTCGTGGCATTGGTGAAAGCATCGCCAAACTTCTAGCGCAATATGGTGCTCATGTTATTGTTTCAAGTAGAAAAGTGGAAGCATGCCAAGCCGTTGTTGATCGCATTATCGAAGCAGGAGGAAGCGCACAGGCCATTGCCTGTCATATTGGTGACTTGACGCAAATAGAAGATATCTTCGCGGCCATTGCGACTCAACACGGTAAGCTTGATATTTTAGTCAACAATGCTGCCGCTAACCCTTACTTTGGTCACATACTGGATACCGATTTAACGGCTTTTCAAAAAACAGTCGATGTAAATATTCGCGGCTACTTTTTTATGTCAATTCAAGGTGCAAAGCTGATGAAAGAAAATGGCGGCGGCTCCATTATTAACGTCGCTTCTATCAATGGTGTCACTCCGGGTGACCTTCAAGGCATTTATTCAATCACTAAAGCGGCGGTTATTTCAATGACCAAAGCCTTCGCAAAAGAATGTGCGCCCTTTCATATTCGCGCTAATGCTCTTTTACCTGGGGGAACGGACACTAAATTTGCTGCAACCTTAGTCAATAACCCTGAAATTCTTGAGCAATTAATGCATCACGTGCCGATGAAGCGCGTTGCACAGCCCGATGAAATGGCGGGGACTGTGTTATATCTTGCTTCTGATGCGTCAAGTTACACCACAGGTACTGCCATTAATGTCGATGGTGGTTTTTTAATAGGGTAAAAATAAATCCGTTAGCGCGGCTCGTTAACTAAAGCATGATAATGCAGCAAAAATTCAGTCGTGCTAACCATGAATAAGTAATTGAAAACTACGAAGAGGAAATATTATGAGCAGCAGACATGCAGATAAATTGTTTGAGTCATTTTCAAGCGGCACTTTAACGTTAAAAAATCGTACGGTAATGGCGCCAATGACCCGTACTTTTTCACCTAATTATATACCGACTAAAGAAGTGGCTGAGTATTACCGCAAGCGTGCGGAAGGCAATGTCGGCTTAATTATTACTGAAGGCACATTTATTAACCATAAAGCCGCCAATGGTTATGAACGCGTGCCTGCTATTTATGGTGAGCAAGCACTCGCTGGTTGGAAGCATGTGGTTGATGAAGTACATGCCGCAGGCGGTAAAATTGCGCCACAGCTTTGGCATGTCGGCTCAGTCAGAAAAACAGGCATAGGCCCTGATAAAGCGGTGCCAGCCTATAGCCCATCTGGATTATATAAACCGGGTGCTGAAAATGGTGTTGCCATGACTCAAGCCGATATTGATGACGTTGTTGCGGCATTTGCTCAAGCGGCTTTAGATTCAAAAAATCTAGGTTTCGATGCGATTGAAGTCCATGGCGCTCATGGCTACTTAATTGATCAATTTTTTTGGGAGGCCACCAATCAGCGTACCGATGGTTATGGTGGCTCGTTAGCAAAGCGTAGTCGTTTTGCCGTTGAAATTATTCAAGCTATCCGCACCGCTGTAGGGGAGGATTTTCCTATTATTTTCAGATTTTCTCAGTGGAAGCAACAAGAATATACCGCAAAACTTTGTCAAACACCTGAAGAGCTAACAACCTTTTTAACTTTATTAGTGGATGCCGGTGTTGATATTTTCCATGCCAGTACCCGACGTTTCTGGGTAGCTGAATTTTCGGGATCCGATCTTAATCTTGCTGGCTGGACAAAAAAAATCACTAAAAAGCCAGTGATCACTGTCGGCAGTGTTGGCTTAGATAGTGACTTTACGGGTGAAGGTAATATGGACTTATCAGGCTCGTCTAATCCAACCAATATCGATGGCTTGTTGCAGCGATTAAATAATGATGAATTTGATCTGGTCGCTATTGGTCGCGCTTTATTAGTGGATGCCCACTGGGTCAATAAAATTCGAGACGGTAAAGAAGATGAAATTGCTCCCTTTACCAAAGCAGCACTGATGAACTTAAATTAGCCATTTAGCGTTTATCATTATATTAGGCTCGATTACTTCATCGTCGATAAGCGACTTAAGGACCCCCCATGGATTTTGAATACAGTGACAAGGTTAATACGTTGATAAATCGTGTAACTTCATTTATGGCAGTACATGTTTATCCGAACGAGCAAGCGATGCATGAGCAAGTCAGTGCCGATCCTTGGTCAACACCACCATTGATGGAAACCCTGAAAGCGAAAGCGAAAGCCCAAGGGTTATGGAATTTGTTCTTACCCGTAGCCTACGGAAAATATAGTGCTGGTCTGACTAATCTAGAATACGCACCCTTAGCTGAAATTATGGGCAAGGTGATGTGGGCACCCGAAGTTTTTAACTGCGCAGCACCCGATACGGGCAACATGGAAGTATTAGCTAAATACGGCAGTGATCAGCAAAAAAAGAATTGGCTAGAGCCATTACTGGCAGGCACAATTCGTTCGGCGTTTGCCATGACAGAGCCAGAAGTGGCATCAAGTGACGCTACCAATATCGAGCTCAGTATTAAACGTGATGGTGATGAATACGTCATTAATGGCCGAAAATTTTACATCAGTGGCGCTTGTCGTCAACAATGTGAAATTATGATTGTGATGGGTAAAACCGACCCCGGCAATAGCAACCGTTATATTCAACAATCGCAAGTGTTAGTGCCAATGAATACGCTGGGGGTCACTAAAGTAAGACCTATGCAGGTATTTGGTTATGCCGATGCACCTGAAGGCCATGCGGAAATCACTTTTGATAATGTGCGTGTTCCGCTTGAAAATATTATTGTCGCTGAAGGTAAAGGTTTTGAAATAGCACAAGGGCGCTTAGGCCCTGGACGCATTCATCACTGCATGCGCTCGGTGGGTGTGGCACAACGCGCGTTAGACTTGATGTGTAAACGCGTTAACGAACGCATTGTCTTTGGCCAGCCGATGATCAAACAGCAATCCATTCGCGAAGATATAGCTAAATCTGTGTGTCAAATTGAACAAGCACGTTTAATGACACTGAAAGCTGCGCAAAAAATGGATACTGATGGCAACAAAGCGGCAAAAGAGTTGATTGCCATGATTAAAATTGTCGCGCCCAGTATGGCTCTTGATGTGATCGACCGAGCGATACAATGCCATGGAGCGCTCGGCGTCAGTCAAGATACTTTCTTAGCGCATGCTTATGCAGGACAGCGCACCTTACGCTTAGCCGATGGGCCAGACCAAGTGCATATGATGCAATTAGGCCGAGATTATGTGAAAAAAATCGTTAGTTAAAATCACCATGTATCGTATCGCAAGTATCTATGGGTGAGTCATTATTAGGCTCACCAATAAATAAACAGAAAGACTGACTATATGAGTATAAGCAATGTCATCAATACCACCTATTAACCTCGAGGTATTAACCGCATACCTTGAAGCCAATGTAGCCAATTTTAAAGGACCTATGACACTGGTTAAATTTAGTGGCGGTCAGTCAAATCCGACCTTTAAAGTCACTGCGCGTTCAGGTCTCTATGTATTACGTAAGCAACCGCGGGGCAACTTATTAAAATCTGCCCATGCGGTTGACCGTGAATTTAAAGTGCTTAATGCCTTGAGAAATAGCAAAGTCCCAGTGGCAAAGGTCTATCATTTATGTGAAGACGTTAGCATTATTGGCTCAATGTTCTATTTAATGGAGTTTTGTGATGGCAATGTTTATTGGAGTGCCGCTTTAGCTGAAATTAGCAGCAATGAACGTCGGGGCCAAATGTATGATGCCATGAATAAAACTCTGGTTGCTTTGCATAGTGTGGATGTCAATGCCGTCGGATTAAGTGACTTTGGTAAAGCGGGAAGCTACTTTGAACGGCAACTGGCTCGATGGACTCATCAATATCAAGTAACCCAATTACAACAAATTTCTGCTATGGATGAATTAGCGAAATGGTTAGCAACGCACCTACCCGAGGATGATGGCCGAGTGTGTTTAGTGCATGGTGATTTTCGTTTAGACAATATGATGTTTGATAAAAACAAACCAAAAATCATCGCTTTACTTGACTGGGAACTATCAACATTAGGGCATCCGTTTGCTGATTTAGCCTATCAATGTATGCAATTGCGTATACCTTCGGATATGGGCAGTATTGATGGTTTACAAGGGGTAGACCGTGCCAGTGTAGGTATTCCAACCGAAGCCGACTATGTAGCTCGTTACTGCCAACGGATGAATATTGACAAAATAGAACAGTGGACTTTTTATCTGGCATTTAGTTTTTTTAGACTGGCGGCAATAGCACAAGGCGTTGCTAAGCGTGCCATCGAAGGTAACGCATCCAATCATAATGCGAATAAAGTAGGCGCATTTGTTGAGCCTCTTGCTCAGATGGCTTTAGTGATGATCAATGAAGAAGGCTAACTGAATACGGCAATATAGCGATTAAATATTGGGTTAAGCCGTAGATAACCGATAAACACGGATACTAACAACAAGAATATTCACAATAATAGAAAAATAATTTAGAGGAATTACCCCATGGATCCATTATTAGATTTTACTGGCAAAGTTGCTGTTATCACTGGTGCGGCACAAGGCTTTGGCAAATTACTTGCCGAAGAATTAGCGCAACGAGGGGCAAAATTAGTTCTCAGTGATATTGATGAAGCGGCGGTGCAACAAGTGGCTGATGCTATTGCCGCGACAGGGGCTAAGGTTTTCGCTTTAAAATGTGATGTTGCGAAAAGTGACGACTGTAAAGCTATGGTTGATACTGCCATTGAGAAATTTGGGCAAGTTGATATCGGCGTCAATAATGCGGGTATGGCTCATACATTCTTACGGCTACATGAAATTGATGAAAGCTTAATGGATCAGCAATTTGCCGTTAATGTGAAAGGCGTGCAATTTTGTATGCGTCATCAAATAGCGCAAATGTTAACACAAGGTGGCGGTAGTATCTTAAATGTGAGTTCAATGGCGGGTCTTTTCGGTGCTCCTCTCGCTTCAGCTTATGGCATGGCAAAACATGCAGTAATTGGCCTAACTAAAACCGGGGCAGTTGAGTATGGTCGTCATAATATCCGTATTAATGCTATTTGTCCTTTCTTTACCTTAACCCAAATGGTTACCGATATAGCGGATGACAAGATGCAAGCAAAAATGAGTCAAGCGGTGCCGATGAAACGTTTAGCTGAGCCGAAAGAAGTTGTGGCGATGATGCTGATGATGCTTTCGCCGAAAAACACCTATTTAACGGGTCAGTGCATTGCTATTGATGGCGGTGTCTCGGTAAGTTAATCCTAGTTTATTAATAATATTGCCTCAATTAAATCAGTCTCAAATAAAACAATAGGAACAAGCATGCCAGCACCTTTAATGAATGAACGCGATCTTGAATTTATGCTTTACGAATTGTTTGATAGTGAATCACTTATTGATCGAGCGCGTTATCAAGATCACGATCGCCAAACCTTTAATGAAGTAATGACTACCGCAAAGACCATTGCAGAAAAACACTTTCTGCCTATTCGGCAAAAACTGGATAGCCATCAACCTACCTTTGATGGTAAAAATGTGCACTTAATTCCAGAGCTGAAATCGGCAATTATGGCTGTTATTGAGTCAGGTCTTAGCTCTGCTGTAGCAGATTACCACTTGTCAGGCATGCAACTACCACCGATTATTGCCAGTGCTGCGGGTGCTTACCTCACCGTAGCGGGCGGTGTCGGGCTTGGCTACAATATGTTAACCACGGCAAATGCCAACTTGTTGCAAGCGCATGCTAGTGATGAATTAATAGAAACTTGGGTAAAACCTATGCGTGCAGGACGCTTTATGGGCACCATGGCGATGACTGAACCGGGTAGTGGCTCGGGTTTAGGGGACTTAACCACTAAAGCGATAAATCATAATGACGGTACTTACCGTATTTCGGGGAATAAAATATTTATTTCGGGCGGCGACCATGATCTCAGTGAGAATATCGTCCACCTAGTGCTGGCACGGGTAAAAGGCGCGCCTAAAGGAATAAAAGGCTTGTCACTTTTTGTCGTACCTAAATATTTACTGAATAATGACGGCTCTATTGGCGCAGAGAATGAAGTAGCCCTTGCTGGCCTGTTTCACAAAATGGGTGGTCGGGCACAAACCTCGACCGCATTAAGTTTTGGTGAAAAAAATGGCTCCGTCGGTTACTTGGTGGGTCAAGAAAATCACGGCCTAAAATACATGTTTCATATGATGAATGAAGCACGCATTATGGTCGGTACCAGTGGCGCGGTATTGGCGGTAGCGGGTTATCAATATTCGCTTGATTATGCGAAAAACAGGCCACAAGGTCGCTTACCTTCGTGTAAAGACCCACTTTCACCTATGGTTAATATTATTGAGCACGCCGATGTTCGCCGGATGTTGTTAGCGCAAAAGTCGTATGCGGAAGGCGCGCTAGCCTTAGTATTATATGGCAGCCAGTTAAGTGATGATGAACATACTTTACCTACTGCAGAGCAACGACAATACGCCCATACCTTATTAGATTTTTTAACGCCAATCATTAAAAGTTGGCCTGCAGAATATGGCCCTAAAGCCAATGACTTTGCTATTCAAGTCTTGGCAGGTCATGGCTACATAGACGAACATCCAGTTGAAATGTTTTATCGTGATAATCGATTAAACGCCATCCATGAAGGCACTACCGGTATTCAATCATTAGATCTTATTACCCGTAAAGTGCCAATGAATAATATGCAAGGCTACACAGCGACGCTAAACGAGATCAGTAAAACCCTTGAAGCGGCTAAGCAATACCCCAGCTTAAGCGAATTTGTTGAACACTTAACCGCGGCGACCGAGACCTTAAAGTTAACTACAACGGCGGTATTAACGGCAATGTCGACCAAAAATATTGATTTAGCCTTAGCCAATTCAGTCAAGTACTTAGCGCTTTTTGGTCACGTGATAATTGCGTGGTTATGGCTAAAACAAGGCTTGGTTGCGACCCGCGCTTTAGCGGAGCAACCTCATCAAGACGATGAAAATTTCTACCAAGGTAAGTTACAAGCACTACAATATTTTTATCGTTTTGAATTGCCACATATAGCCGTCTGGTCAAAGCTGTTAATCACGATGGATAGCACCAGTTTTGCGATGAAAACCGAGTTCTTTTAACGTTTACGAGGGTTAAAAATAAATAGAGCAAGGTAAATTGCTCCTTTTTATTTAGCATTACCAATGATGATTGGTAATGTTTTTTTTTGCTAAAATAGCCATGTTAGACATACTTATCCCCTAGCTAAGGGGATTCGTTTATCAAAACCAACTATTCGTTTAGCAAATAGTTAGGTATCAAAACTATTCATTTGTTTAATTGTTACGGTCAGCTTAGCATAGATTAGTGTGTAAATTTCATGCATAGCGGGTGCTAGCAACAGCACCAACAGAGGAGGAAATAATGCCGACTATAATTAATAGAAAGGATATTGCGGATGTAATCGGTTTTCAAGCACCACCAACTGATTGGCATCAAATAGTACAAGCGCAAATAAATCAATTTGCCGATTGCACCCTTGATCATCAATTCATGCATGTAGATGAAAAAAAAGCGCAAGCGACAGATTTTGGCTCCACCATAGCCCACGGTTTCTTAACTTTATCAATGTTGTCTCATTTTGCTGAAAATTTTAGTGTCATCATTGATGGCTTTTATATGGGTCTCAATGCGGGTTTCGATAAAATCAGGTTTTTACAGCCAGTAACGGTCAATAGCCGTATTCGTGCACATGCCAAAATAGTCGCTATTGAAGAGAAAAAACCAGGGCAATTTCGCCTATGTACTGAAGTCTCTATTGAAATTGAAGGTTGTGATACCCCCGCACTCGTTGCCGAGTGGATTTCAGTACAAATGGTTAAATAACACTCTCTTATATACGGATTGATATAAACAGAATAACTAAAGAAATTAAGGAAATAAAGATGACAATAAGTTTTACTGGAAAAGTCGCCATCGTCACAGGCGCGGGTAACGGGTTAGGGCGTTCTCATGCCTTAGAATTAGCAAAACGCGGTGCAAAAGTGGTGGTGAATGACTTAGGGGGTACACGCGATGGCAGTGGTGCATCAAGTGAAGCATCACAAAAAGTGGTGCGTTTAATTGAAGCCATGGGCGGAGAAGCGATAAGTCATGGCGCTAATGTTGCTAATTTTGATGAAGTGCAAGATATGGTGCAGCAGACCTTGGATAAATGGGGTCGCGTTGATATTTTGGTTAATAATGCGGGTATTTTACGTGATAAATCCTTTTCAAAAATGACACTCGAAGATTTTAAATTGGTGATGGATGTCCATGTGATGGGCACGGTTAACTGTACCAAAGCTGTTTGGGACATTATGCGTGAGCAAAATTATGGTCGTATTGTGATGACCACGTCTTCAAGTGGTATGTACGGTAACTTTGGTCAGTCAAACTATGGTGCAGCGAAAATGGCTGTCATTGGCTTAATGAACACCTTAGTACTCGAGGGTGCTAAAAATAATATTAACATTAATGCACTTGCGCCCACAGCGGGCACAAGGATGACCGAAGGGTTAATGCCAGAAGAAATCATCAAGGCTTTTTCCCCAGAAGCAGTAACCGCAGGGTTGTTGACCTTATGCGATGAAGACGCGCCTAATCGCTTTATTTTATGCGCCGGTGCTGGTGGTTATTCAAGTGCCCGTATTTTTGAAACCGAAGGTTGTTTTATCCCAACGGCTGAGCAAAGTCCTGAGACTGTGCGTGAGCATTGGCCTGAACTTATCGCTTTAGACAACCAATCGTCTTTAGCCTCAGGCGCTAAGCAAGGTGAAAAATTTGTCATGAAGGCCATGGCTTTTATGAAATCACAGCATCAGTAATACCAATAAAAATAGCAACAATAAACAAAGCATAACCAATAAAATAATTAAGTATGAGGAATTGTCATGAGAGAAGCCGTCATTGTATCAGCCGCCCGCACCCCTATTGGTAAAGCGTACCGAGGAGCCTTTAATGATTTATCGGCACCCACCTTAGCTGCCGTTGCGGTAAAGGCTGCAGTCGCGAGAGCTGGAATTGATGCCAGTGAAATTGAAGATTGTATTTTTGGTGCCGCCTTAACACAAGGTAATCAAGGTATGAACTTTGGCCGTCAGGTAGCCATGGCGGCAGAGCTTCCTGTCTGTGTACCAGGCATGACCATTGATCGTCAGTGTTCGTCAGGTCTTATGTCTATTGCGAGTGCGGCTAAACATATTATTTGTGATGGTGCGCAGGTAGTGGTAGCCGGTGGTTGTGATTCCATCAGTTTAGTGCAAAATGATAAAATGAATATGCACCGTACAGTTGATCCCAGTGTTGAAGCTTACCGCCCAGCTACCTATATGCCCATGCTTGATACCGCAGAAGTGGTTGCTAATCGTTATAATATTTCACGCGCTGCACAGGATGCTTATGCATTAAAATCTCAGCAACGTACTGCAATAGCGCAAGCGGCAGGTAAGTTTGATGACGAAATTGTGCCAGTCACCTGCACTAAACTGTTAATGGACAAAGTCACCGGTGAGATCAGTAAGGATCAGGTGACTTTAGCTAAAGATGAAGGTAATCGCCCATCAACCAATCTAAAGGGCTTGTCAGCTTTAAAGACCGTGAAAGAGGATGGCTCAATTACTGGTGGTAATGCCTCGCAATTATCTGATGGAGCAGCTGCCGTGGTACTCATGGAACGTGAGCTAGCCGAGCAGCGGGGGTTAACGCCACTTGGTGCTTATCGTGGCTTAGTGGTTACCGGTTGTGAGCCAGATGAAATGGGCATTGGTCCAATATATGCCATCCCTAAACTGCTTGAACGTCATGGTTTAACCATGGATGATATTGGTTTATGGGAAATAAACGAAGCGTTTGCGGTACAGGTACTTTATTGTGCTGACAAGCTGGGCATTCCAGAAGATCGCTTAAATGTAAACGGCGGCGCTATTTCAATTGGTCATCCTTATGGTATGAGTGGTACACGCATGGTAATGCATGCTTTAATTGAAGGGAAACGTCGCGGCATTAAATATGTGGTGATCAGTATGTGTATAGGCGGAGGACAAGGGGCTGCAGGTTTGTTTGAAGTGTTATGAAAGGCAAGTTATCATCCAATAGATATAAAGATTAAATAATAATAAATCAGCGACTAGATGGCTGTTTTGTCGTTGGAAATGAGGAGAGTATGATGGAAAAAATTTGGCTAGAAAAAAGTTATCCACCTGGGGTGAATTTTGAGATAGATGCAGATAAATACAATTCATTAGCAGAGTTTTTTGTTAAATACACCTCTAAATATCAAGATAAAACCGCATTTATCAATATGGGGGTAAAACTTAGCTATAAGACATTAGCGCAACAAGCGACTGATTTTGCAAGTTATCTACAACAGGATTTAGGCTTAATTAAAGGTGACAAATTTGCCATTATGATCCCAAATACGTTGCAATACCCTATCGCTTTATTTGGTGCCTTATTGGCAGGAATAACGGTGGTTAATGTTAACCCGCTTTATACCGCGAGAGAGCTACAGCATCAATTAAAAGATTCCAAGGCAAAAGGTATTCTTGTACTTGAAAACTTTGCCCATGTACTGGAAGCGGTTATTGATAAAACAGAAGTAAAACATGTTATCACCACGGCAATTGGTGATCGTCTTGGCGCACTTAAAGGCACCATAATTAATGGTGTGATTAAATATGTAAAAAAACAGGTGCCTGCATATAATCTGCCTGGTGCGGTAAGGTTTAATCAGGCCTTAGCTAAAGGCAGTAAACAGCGTTTTAAGCCAGTAGAAATTACAGGACAAGATCTGGCTTTTTTACAATATACTGGTGGCACCACGGGCTCTGCGAAAGGTGTGATGTTGACCCATAGAAACATGATTGCCAACCTTTTACAGTCAAATGAAATGACCCGACATGTCTTTGTATCCGATGAAGAAATAATGGTCACGGCGATACCGCTTTACCACATTTATGCCCTTACATCTAACTGCTTAACTTTCATTGCTTATGGTGGTATTAACTTATTAATTACTAACCCAAGAGATATGGTTGGTTTTGTCAAAGAATTGGCCAAATACCCGTTTACGGCCATTACTGGGGTGAACACTTTATTTAATGCGCTATTACATACGCCGGGGTTTGATAAGCTTGATTTTAGTGCCTTAAAAATTAGTTTGGGTGGTGGCATGGCAATACAGCGACCGGTCGCTGAGTCTTGGGAAAAAGTAACGGGTGGTCGTTTGTTAGAAGGCTATGGCTTAACAGAGTGTGCTCCCTTGGTCACCATTAATCCGTACAATCAAACCTGTTATGATGGCACTATTGGTGTGCCGGCTCCGTCAACAGATATACGCCTGCTCGATGATCATGGTGCAGAAGTTGCTCTAGGTAAACCGGGTGAAATATGGGTGAAAGGACCGCAAGTGATGAAAGGTTACTACAACCGAAAAGAGGCAACGGAGCAAGTGCTGAAAGACGGCTGGTTAGCAACAGGTGATATTGCCACCATGAATGAACAGGGATTATTTAGCATTGTGGATCGAAAAAAAGACATGATCAATGTTTCTGGCTTTAACGTTTTTCCCAATGAAATTGAAGAAGTCTTGGTGATGCATGAAGGCATATTAGAAGCCGCTGCAGTCGCAGTACCAAGCAATACAAGCGGTGAAGCGGTTAAAGTATTTATTGTCCGTAAAAATCCCGATTTAGTCGAGCAAGATATTATTGATCATTGTCATAAATTACTGACTAACTATAAACGACCAAAAATTATTGAGTTTTTAGATGAGTTGCCTAAAACAAATGTTGGCAAAGTGTTAAGAAAAGAACTTCGTGCTAGCACCCGATCAAAGTAAATAATATATGTTAGAAATATACGCAGGTGATACCGCACTAAAAACCATCAAAGAACAAGGCTTTTCCCCACGTTTGTTTAATACCTTTCTGGGGGCAAGTGGTGGGCCAAAATGGTTTACCCTTTATGGATTAGATAAATACATTTTTGGTGAGTTTTTCCAAGGCAGAGAGCAGCCCTTAAATCTTATTGGATCGAGTGTCGGTGCCTTTCGTACCGCTTGTTTTGCACAAAAGGATCCTATTTCTGCGCTTAATCGCTTCGTAAAAGAATATTGTGGCACCGTCTACTCAGAGCGGGTTACGCCCGCGGAAGTGACTCAAAAAGCACGGATACTGTTAGGCGTGTTATTTGGTGATAATGGCATTGATGAAATCATCAATAACCCGGTGTATAAAGCACATTTTATCGTCACTAAAAATCATGGTTTTGTCGGTAGTGAAAATAGATTGATACAAGGGATAGGGTTATTGAAAAGTATGCTGCTAAATTCTATTGATCGTTCGTTATTAAAACATCAATATCAGCGTTATATTTTTCAAACGCAGGATAGCCAATTAACATTACGTGACCCAGCAAATATTCCAACCAAAACTATAACGCTGTCAACCGCTAATATTAAAGAGGCATTACTCGCTTCTGGTGCTATTCCTTTGGTGATGCAAGGGATTAAAGACATTGCAGGTTGTCCAAAAGGTATGTACCGAGACGGTGGCTTGATTGATTACCATTTTGATATCGACATTAACAATAAAGGACTTGTGCTTTACCCTCATTTTAATGCCATTCTTAAAGCTGGGTGGTTTGATAAAAAGCTCACAAGAAAAGTACGTGCACAACATTACGATAACACGGTATTACTTTGCCCATCACAGCGATTTATTGAGGCACTGCCTTATGGTAAAATCCCCGACCGTAGTGATTTTTCGGCACTAGAGCCAGAAAAAAGAGCACAATACTGGCAGCGTGTTTGTCATGAAAGTGAGAAGTTAGCTCAGGAATTTTCAGCATTTTACCAACAACAAGATATTGGTCGCATAAAAAACATTAACCAGTTACTCGACCCTTATTAATGACATCAGCTAAATTTGATCATACTCATCTCTCTAGCTAAAAGTACGTTAAGTGAAGTGCTATCGTGAATAAATGTTGGTTTTAAATGATTTTAGCATCAGGGACTAATTCATATAATAATCCCTCGCGAAGCGCACCACTTGATCGGTGTAATGTCTCGATATTAAGGCATTTAAACAAAGCAATTAAAATACTTAACCCGCTGGCTAATACGGCTTTACGGTCTTCTCTTAATCCCGCTATGTCAATATTATCGATAGACTTGCTCGCGATGAGCGTTTTTTTTATTTCATTAAGAAGCGGTAACGTAATGATAGGGCTCTGCTGACGTTTAGTCAGTATTTCTATCATGGCCTGCATAGTACCAGAGCTACTGACCGCTGATTGCCAGCCGAGTTGAATAAATTCTTCTTTCACTGTATTGATAACAGCAACGGATTCAGCAGTACATAGCTCAAAACCTTCTTGTGTTAAAAGGCCATCAGCAAAGTATTTTCCGATAAAGCTCACACATCCAATATTTAAACTAACCACTTTTTGAGCCTCACAGCCCGAGCCAACAATAATTTCGGTGCTTGCCCCGCCAATATCTAGCACTAATTTTTTATCATTAGGTCGTTGCTTATTACGGCTAATGATGTGGTTAACACCCGCATATATTGTTGCCGCCTCTTGCTCGCCACTTAATAACTTGATCTTTTTAGGTAAAACCTTGTTAGCAGCATCAAAAAATATCTGGTTATTCTTAGCAAGGCGTAATGCGGCGGTTGCCACAATAACTATATTATTTACGGGGATAGTGTTTAGGTATAAAGCGAAGTGTTTAAGACAACGAATACCACGCGTTATGGCTTCATTGGAAAGGTTGTTCTGGTTATCTAAACTGGCAGCTAAACGAACTTTTTGCTTAACTTTATTGACTGTGGTTATTGATTTACCACTAGGTGTTGAAATTAATTGGTTAATAAGTAGGTGGAAACTATTAGAGCCTAAATCTACCACAGCATAATAAGTTTCATCATACTGTGGTATCGCTATATCGGGGTTATCTAAATCACTCAATGTGCTGTCTACCCCAGATAACGCGCTAATTAATTTCGATTTCCGCTATAACTACTGCCACTACGGTTGCCTTGGGAACGAAAGTTTGAACGTCCACCTTGTCGGTTGCCTGATCTAGAGCTGTTTCCCCTAGGGCGGCGTTGACGATATTTAGGCTTCGGTAAATCAGTTAATAAGGCCTCATGATCATACTTTGTGACAGGGAGCGCATGGGTAATATAAGCTTCAATTTCAGGTAAATTAAAAACATATTGCTCACAAGCTAAACTAATGGCATGCCCTGTTTCACCCGCTCGACCTGTACGGCCTATACGGTGCACATAATCTTGACAGTCGTCAGGTAAATCATAGTTAAATATATGCGTTACACTAGGAATATGTAATCCACGTGCTGCAACATCAGTTGCCACTAAAATATCTATAGATCCTTTAGTAAACTTCTCTAAGATCTTTAGGCGTTTTTTCTGTGGAACATCACCCGTTAATAAGCCTACACGAATTTTGTCGGCACTTAAATGGTCAAATACCTTTTCACAGACATGTTTGGTATTGGCAAAGACAATGGCTTTTTCTGGCCAATCTTCTTCAATTAATGTTTGCAGTAAAGTCATTTTATCTTCGTTTGATGGATAAAATAACTCCTCAGAGATACGCTGATTAACCTTTTGCTCTGGTGCAACCTCAACGCTAGTTGGCTCGTTCATGTGGTCAAAGGCCAACTCTTTCACACGGAATGATAACGTTGCTGAAAACAGCATACTCAAACGTGCTGTAGCAGGAGGCATTTTATTAAACATATAACGAATATCTTTAATAAAGCCTAAATCAAACATACGGTCAGCTTCATCAAGTACTATGACTTCGATGTTATTAAGGTTATAAATACCTTGCTTCATATAGTCAATCAGTCGACCACAGGTACCAATAAGAATATCAACACCTTGTTCAAGTACCAAGCGTTGACTTTCATATCCTTCGCCCCCGTAGACTACACCAAGGCGTAAGCCAGTACTCTTAGCCATTTCAGCCGCATCATTATATATTTGTATGGCTAATTCGCGTGTTGGAGCCATGATCAAAGCACGAGGTTGATTATGTTTAGGCGCTTCTTTTTGAAGCAAATGATGAAAGGTAGCAGCTAAAAAGGCAATGGTTTTACCTTCACCTGTTTGTGCTTGACCGGCTATATCGGTGCCTTGCAAAAGAACAGGTAAAGATTTCGCCTGAATAGACGTACAATAATTGAAGCCCATGGCTTCTAATCCAGTAATTACTTGCGGGGCAAGATTTAGATCAGTGAATTTAGTTTCAGTTAAGTGTGATTTTTTCATGGCGCTAGCTTAGCATTTTTGCTGGTGAAAAGGTTGCTTAATAAATAAATAATTACTTTTAGCGACTTAATTAATGCCAAAGTTGCATAAAACAGTATTGGAAAAGTAGCCAATCACGGTATAATTACTTTAAAGGTATTTTAACCATAACAAACGGAGAATATAATGAGCGATAAAATTATTCAGCTAACTGATGACAGTTTTGAAGCCGATGTATTAAAAGCATCAGGTTTAGTATTAGTTGATTTTTGGGCTGAATGGTGTGGCCCATGTAAAATGATAGCCCCAATACTTGACGAGTTAGCTACAGAATACGACGGTAAGGTAACGGTTGGTAAATTAAACATTGACCAAAACTCAGAAACGCCCCCTAAATATGGTGTTCGTGGTATTCCAACCTTATTACTTTTTAAAGAGGGTGAAGTTGCCGACACGAAAGTGGGGGCACTATCAAAAGCTCAATTAAAAGCGTTTTTAGATAAAAATCTATAAGCTGAATAATACTAGCCTGACTGATATCGGGCTTTTTTCTCTCTTTTACTGAAAAATTTTACTTACATTTTCATTCTAGCTTTGACCTAATCAACGTTTAGTGTTAAATTTATTATCTAAAGTACAAAATAACATCGCTTTGTCTCTATTCTCTTAATTTGAAAAAATTAAACACTTTGTAAATACACTTGTGTCGGCAATCGCCAAAGACACTAAATACTTGAAAATAGTTTAAGAAACCCCTATGAACCTTACCGAACTAAAAGAAAAATCTATTAATGAATTGGTTAAGCTAGCCGCATCAATGAAGCTTGACAACCTCGCTAGAACACGTAAACAAGACATAATCTTTGCCATTTTAAAAGCTCATGCTGAAGGAGATAATGATATATTCGGCGGCGGTGTATTAGAGATTCTACAAGATGGTTTTGGTTTCTTACGCTCTGCGGATTCATCCTATTTAGCTGGCCCAGATGATATTTATGTGTCGCCAAGCCAAATCAGACGTTTTAGTATGCGTACTGGCGATACTATCCAAGGTAAAATTCGTTCACCTAAAAAAGGCGAGCGCTATTTTGCCTTGTTAAAAGTAACGGAAGTTAACTTTGACCGTCCTGAAAATACGCGTAATAAAATCTTATTTGAAAACTTAACACCCATTCATCCAACCGACCGTTTATCGTTGGAACGTGGTAATGGCTCCACAGAAGATATTACCGCACGTATTTTAGATTTAGCGTCTCCTATTGGTAAAGGGCAACGTGGTTTAATTGTTGCGCCGCCAAAAGCGGGTAAAACGCTATTACTACAAAATATTGCGCAAAGTATTGCCCATAACCATCCCGATGCTGAATTAATGGTGTTGTTAATTGATGAGCGCCCTGAAGAAGTAACTGAAATGCAACGCCTTGTTAAGGGTGAGGTTATTGCTTCTACGTTTGATGAACCAGCAAGTCGTCACGTACAAGTGGCTGAAATGGTCATTGAAAAAGCAAAGCGTTTAGTTGAGCATAAAAAAGATGTGGTTATCTTATTAGATTCAATAACCCGTTTAGCACGTGCTTATAACACGGTAATTCCATCGTCAGGTAAAATCCTAACGGGTGGTGTTGATGCGAATGCTTTACATCGTCCAAAACGCTTTTTTGGGGCAGCACGTAATATTGAAGAAGGTGGTAGTTTAACCATTATCGCTACCGCGCTAGTAGAAACAGGCTCTAAAATGGATGAAGTTATCTACGAAGAATTTAAAGGCACAGGTAATATGGAATTACATCTGTCGCGTAAAATTTCTGAAAAACGCGTTTTCCCTGCTATTAACATTAATCGCAGTGGCACACGTCGTGAAGAACTTATTACGAAGTCCGATGAATTACAAAAAATGTGGATTTTGCGTAAGATCGTCCATGAAATGGATGAAATCGGCGCCATTGAGTTTTTGATCGACAAACTTGCCATGACTAAAACCAATGATGAGTTTTTTGATTCAATGAAACGTAAGTAAGCAGGTATTGTTTGAGCTGCTTTAATTGATGAAACCAGTCATTTTGACTGGTTTTTTTATATTAATAGCAAGCGAAGTTGTTACTTCGTTTACTATTTCTTCTACGGGTAATGTATATGAAATATAGTGATTTAAGAGACTTTATCAGTCAGCTTGAAAAAACAGGCCAGCTTAAGCGTATTACTCAGCCTATTTCTACCCACTTAACGATGACTGAAATTAGCGATAGAACCCTTAGAGCAAAGGGGCCCGCTTTACTGTTTGAAAATGCCGTTAATGAAAAGGGTGATCCTTATGGTATGTCAGTGCTTACCAATCTTTTTGGGACCCCTGATCGCGTTGCTATGGCTATGGGGCAAGAAAACGTCAGTGCCTTACGTGATGTAGGTAAGTTACTCGCTATGCTTAAAGAGCCAGAGCCGCCAAAAGGCTTTCGTGATGCGCTCGGTAAAATACCTATCTACAAACAGGTATTGAATATGCCAGTGAAGATCATCAAAAAGCCTGTCTGTCAGCAGATAGTACTTTCTGGTGATGACGTTGATTTAACCAAATTACCTATTCAAACTTGTTGGCCGGGTGATGTAGCCCCACTCATTACTTGGGGGTTAACGATTACCCGTGGTCCACATAAAGAGCGTCAAAATCTGGGGATTTATCGTCAACAAGTGCTGAGTAAAAATAAAATCATAATGCGTTGGTTATCACATCGAGGCGGCGCCCTTGACTTTCAAGACTTTAAAAAAGAAAATCCGGGTGAAAAATATCCTATTTCTGTTGCCTTAGGGGCAGATCCTGCGACTATTTTAGCTGCCGTAACTCCCGTACCTGATACGTTATCTGAATATGCTTTTGCTGGTTTATTACGTGGCGCGAAAACAGAAGTCGCTAAATCGATAAGTAATAATTTAGAGGTGCCAGCAACCGCTGAAATCATTTTGGAAGGGTATTTAGACCCTGATGAGATGGCACCCGAAGGTCCTTATGGTGATCATACGGGTTATTATAATGAAGTAGATGACTTTCCGGTGATGACTGTTACGCATATCACTATGCGTAAAGAGGCTATTTATCATAGTACCTACACCGGTAGACCACCTGATGAACCCGCTATTTTAGGGGTGGCACTTAATGAAGTATTTATCCCTATTTTACAAAAACAATTCCCTGAAATTCAGGACTTTTATTTACCACCAGAAGGTTGCTCTTATCGCCTTGCGATTGTCACCATTAAAAAGCAATATGCGGGTCATGCAAAACGTGTAATGATGGGGGTTTGGTCATTCTTACGCCAATTTATGTACACTAAGTTTGTTATTGTCTGTGATGATGATATCAATGCCCGAAGTTGGGAAGATGTTATTTGGGCAATGACCACAAGAATGGATCCAAGCCGAGATACCGTGTTGATAGAAAACACCCCCATAGATTATCTTGATTTTGCTTCACCTGTTTCAGGCTTAGGCTCTAAAATGGGTCTAGATGCCACCAACAAATGGCCTGGTGAAACAAACCGTGAATGGGGTGTACCCATTAAGATGACACCCGCAATAAAAGAACAAGTTGATGAGCTTTGGGATGAATTAGATATTATATAATATTGCTATAAAACAGCTTATTTAAGAGTAACAATCAACAAGTAAAAGAAAGGTCTAAAGAATGAAGACAGTTAGTTGCCAAATACAGTCGTTAACACCCTTAACGTCTCATGTGTATAAAGTACTGTTAAAGCCGAGTGAAAAAATTAATTTTAGTGCAGGTCAATATTTGAACTTTGTCATGAGTGATGAAGATAAACGACCCTTTTCAATTGCTAGCTCACCTAATAGTGACTTAATTGAATTGCAAATAGGTGCTTTTACAGCTGACAGTTACCCCATGCAAGTGATTGACCGAATTAAGAAGAGTCAAGCCAGTGGTGATACCATTACCATTGAGGTGCCTTTAGGCAATGCACAACTGCGCATTGAAAGTGAGCGCCCACTATTGTTGCTTGCGGGTGGTACGGGCTTCTCATACATTAAATCAATGTTTGAATACTTAGCTGAGATACACTCACGTCGTTCTATTACGGTTTATTGGGGACTGCGTGAAGAAAGTGCGGTTTATGATCTGGAAAAAACCAAGGAAACGATTGCAAAACTTTCCGATGCCAAATTTGTTCCTGTCATTGAGAGTGTTGATGAAAATGCTATAGCACCATGGTCAGGTAAACAAGGTTTAGTTCATCAAGCAGCCATGCAGGATATTGCCAGTTTTGAGTCTTACGATATTTATTTAGCGGGACGCTTTGACATGGTTGGCGCTATTCGCAGTGATTTTGTTGAGCGCGGTGCGTTATTAGAACATATGTATGCGGATGCGTTTGCCTTTATCTAGCCGTTAAAGCTTACTTAAGAGAAAAGCGTTTTTTACGATGAGTAAAGCGCTTTAATTATGCCTTAAATACTTCTGCTATTAAACATTATGATTCTTGTTGAAACCCCACATCCGTTAAATTTAATTGAGTGAGAGAAATTACCGCTTGTGTTCTATTGCGGACGTCGAGCTTTCTAAAAATAGCCGTTGCATGCGCTTTGATGGTTGCCTCAGATACATTTAAATCATAAGCAATTTGTTTATTTAGCATGCCTTGAGCGAACATCATTAATATACGGTATTGCTGTTGAGTTAAACTCGCAACACGTGCAGCTATATCGGTATCTTTATTATCCCTTTGTTTTTTCTCAAACGAAGCAGGGAGCCAGATATTACCCGATAATACTGTAACAATTGCGGAGAAAATATCCCCAACAGGTGTAGATTTTGGCACAAAACCCGAAGCGCCATAGGTCATCGATTTACTTATAGTATTATGATCTTCATGAGCTGATACGATAACAACAGGAATTTGTGGGAAGTGATTGCGAACATGGATCAGGGTATTGAAACCATGGGCCCCGGGGATGTTTAGATCCAATAACAGTAGATCACTGTCATTATTACTCGTGAGCAGCTGTTCAAGTTCTTCAATAGTTTGTGCCTCAAGCCACGTGGTAGAGGTTAGTTTAGGTTTTAATGTTCCTAATAAAGCTTGTCTAAATAGAGGGTGATCGTCAGCTATTATTATTTTTTCTGGCTGAATCATAATAAAACTCCTAATTAAGGATTCTTTATTCTAACGGAATTTTTTTTAATAACAAAGTTTAAATGTCTTAACCCTTAAAGATGTTAAAACCTCCGTCTTGAAGCGATTAAATAACGGCATATCAATAATAATCTAACGTCCATACCATTAATCCGCATAAGAACGTGTTCTCTTGGCGATTTTAAATGCCTCGAGGCTTAGATGAGAGGCATTGTATTAGCATAAGCCCAGAAGAGTGCGTTCCTACATGCTTTAATACCGCTACCTTCATAGTAGCATCCTTGTCAAAATCAATAGCGTCGTCAATAAGCATTTAATTAAATGATGATCTTATTTTTGTGGAATATTTGCTAATACTGCCACTAACAATTGCCAATATTGTGTTACGGTGTCAATGTCAATTTTTTCATCAGGTGAATGTGGGAACTTGATTGTAGGGCCAATAGAAACCATATCCCAATGAGGGTAAGCTGTTTTGAATAAACCACACTCTAAACCAGCATGTATGACCATTATGGCGGGAATTTTTTTAAAGAGACTCTGATAAGTATCTCGAACAACGTTCATGATGGCAGAATCTTTATTAGGCTTCCAACCAGGGTAAGCCCCAGAAAAAACAATGTTAACACCAGCAAGTTTAAAAACAGATTGTACCGTTTGTTGGGTTTCTAATCGGCCGTCATCATGTAAGCTACGTATTAAAACCATCGCATTAAGTTGAGTACCTTGAGTCTCAATAATGCCTAAATTCAATGATGTTTCAACAATACCTTTAATATCGTCACTCATACGCATAACACCATTGGGGCAGGCATTAAGTGCCTGTAAAATTGAGGTTTGTGTTGCCTTTGTCCAACACTTATCAAAAGGTTCGGGCGATATTAATACCATGTCTATATTGGTTTCGATTGCCGCTAGGTTCGTTTTAATCGTGGTGAGGTAGTCAGCTAAGGCGAGCTTTAATGCTGCGACTTTATCGTTGGCAACCACAAAGCTTGCGTTGGCATCACGAGGAATTGCATTACGCAAACTTCCTCCATTGAGATCCGTTAGGCTGATATTAAAATCAGAGTAGGCATTTAATAAAAATCGTACTAATAACTTGTTAGCATTTGCGCGTCCGGTATGAATGTCAACGCCAGAGTGACCACCTTTTAAGCCTGAGATAGATAAATTGAAAGCTTGATAATCAGAGGGTACCTCTTCAAAAGAGAGTAGGAAGCTGGCATGGCCATCAATACCACCAGCACAGCCCATGTAAACCTCACCTTCTTGCTCGGAGTCGGTGTTAATTAAAATATCACCATCAAGCCAGCCTGCTTTTAAACCAAAAGCACCAGTCATTCCCGCTTCTTCATCAATGGTTACTAATACTTCTAGTGGGCCATGGGGAATATCGTCACTGGCTAAAATGGCTAATGCTGACGCTAAGCCAACACCGTTATCTGCACCTAAAGTTGTGCCTTCAGCCGTTACCCACCGGCCTGAGTTGGTGTCATCTGTATCAATAATATAAGGTTTAATTGAATCAGTGATGAAATCATGATTGGTGTCGTTATTTTTTTGGGGCACCATATCCATATGCGCTTGTAAAATGACACCTTTTCGATCTTCCATACCCGCTGTGGCTGGTTTTTTAATAAATAAGTTGCCAACGGTATCCTCTTTAACGACTAAGCCAAGTTGTTTAGCCCAGTCTTGGATCCATAACGATATCTTTTGCTCATGTTTAGAAGGGTGTGGAATACTACAAATTTTGTCAAATAATTGCCATAAACTTGTCGGCTCTAGCTGTGATATATTGCTCATAGTTTCCTCTAGCATTGATGAGAAGTTGCTCGTACTTGTGTGCTTATTTACCGGCCATTAAAAATTGCCATTGTTCATTAAAGTCGGCACTAGGCTTTTTATTATAGCCAGAACGAACATATTGGCTCATTTTACCTTCAGCAAAAGAGACAAGTAAGTTAGCCAAAGCTGCTTCACTAATGGTAAAGGTTTTTCCTTCACGTAACTTTCGTTCACGTAAAACTTGTTTAAATTGTGCTTCTAATTTTTCAAAAAAATGCTGTATCCGGTTGTGCAAGCGCTCATTCTCTCCCATTAAAGCATCACCCGCTAATATGCGGCACATGCCAGGGTTTCGTTCAGCAAAAACGAGTAAAACATGCAGTATGTGATGGCAACGTACTAATGTTTCTTTCTGATCCGCTAAAATTAAGTTTATGCGAGAAAAAATAGATTCTTCAATAAAGTCGATTAAACCTTCAAACATACGCGCTTTGGATGGGAAATGTCGATATAAAGCCGCTTCTGAAAAACCAACTTCCGCGGCAAGCTTTGCGGTGGTAATCCGTTGTCCAGGACAGTTTTGTAACATTAATGCGAGGCATTCTAATATTTGGTGTTTACGGTTTGGCTTCTGGTTTTTATTTTGTGAGGTGACCATATAAAAAGTTTCTCTATTGTTCTGTCTGTGGCAATGATACTAATTCATTCAATAGGAATGAATACTCGTCTGTGCTAACGATAATATTAATTATTTTATTTCTTGGCGTTCTTTGATAAATAATGTTGATTGATTAATGACACTAGTTGCTTGGCAACAATTTGCTTATTGGCTAGTGGAATTTCAATTTTATCAATCGCACTGTAGAGCGTTAAAGCATTATTATTACTGTTAAAACCTTGTCCTACTTTAGAAACATCATTAGCGGCAATTAAATCTAAGTTTTTTCGCATTAACTTGTCACGGGCATAGTGTTCAACATTTTGTGTTTCAGCAGCAAAGCCGACAATAAAAGGCTTCTTCGTTAATTGAGCAACATCAGCAACAATATCATTATTTTTAATCAAAGAGAGTTGCATCTGATCATTGATTTTTTTGATTTTATCAGCTGAAATTTCAGCTACGCGATAATCAGCTACTGCGGCACAGGCAACAAAGGTAGTTGCTTGTGGAGCGTGCGCTAGCGTTTGTTGATGCATTTGTTCGGCGCTAGTGACTTGAATGAATTCACAACCTATGGGGGCGGGTATATTCACGGGCCCAGAAATTAACGTTACTTTAGCACCCGCACGTAATGCTGCGTGGGCAATTGCATAGCCCATTTTACCGGAGCTATGATTCGAGATATAACGAACAGGATCTATTGCCTCGCGTGTTGGTCCCGCAGTTATTATCCAATGTTGACCTTTGAGGTATTTATCAGAAAAAAAGTCACTACTTAAGCTAACTAATTCATCAACTTCTAACATTCGGCCCAAACCAATATCGCCACAAGCTTGTTTACCCGTACCAGGTCCCCAAATGAGAAGGCCCCGATCTTTTGATGTTTTGATATTCGCTTGTGTTGCTTTAGCGTGCCACATTTGCTGATTCATGGCAGGGGCTATGGCTATTGGAGCGGTTGTTGCGAGGCATAATGTCGACAGTAAATCATTTGCTATGCCTGCGGTTATACGGGCAATAATGTCTGCAGTCGCTGGCGCAATAAGAATTAAATCAGCCCACTTAGCTAATTCAATATGCCCCATAGAAAGCTCAGCTTGATTATCTAATAAACTGTCTGATACATGATTTCCAGAAACAGCTTGTAGTGTTAACGGGGTAATAAAAGCTTTTGCGCTTTCGGTCATTACTACACGGACATCTGCGCCGTGCTCTTTTAGCCGCCGTACCAATTCGGGTATTTTGTAAGCTGCGATGCCTCCTGAAATACCAAGTAATATTTTTCTATCCTGAAGTATCTGCATAAGCTGCTAATCTTAAAGTGAACAATAATTGAGGGTGATAAGATAACATTTATTGCCATTATTTAGAAATAGGTGTTGATAAATAAGCAAAGAAGTCACACTAAACTAATTTTTGATCAATAATTTTAAAAATATTACGCAAGGATGCACTTATCATGTTAAATAAAAAGTTGTTCAATGAGTCGTCGTTACAGAGAAACATCTTAAAAGATTGGCCAGAACGAGAAAGACCACGAGAGAAGTTAATACATTTAGGAGCATCAAGTTTAAGTGACGCAGAATTGTTAGCCATATTTTTACGTACTGGTGTCAAAGGATGTAATGTGGTTGACCTATCGCGGAACTTATTGAGTAGTTTTGGTAGTATTGGCGCTATATTTTCGGCAAGCCAGGAAGATTTTTGTGCAAGACATGGGCTTGGTGTGGCAAAATATGTACAATTACAAGCCTGTTTAGAAATGTCTAAGCGTTATCTAGCAGAAAAAATGAAAGAAACGGGTAGTGCTTTAACATCTTCTCAAGCAACCCGTGATTTTTTGTGCAGTGAACTGCGATTAGAAAATAGAGAGATATTTGCTGTGCTTTTTTTAGATAGTCAGCATGCGGTACTAGCGTTTGAACGATTATTTTTTGGCACCCTTGACGCTGCAGCAGTCTATCCTAGAGTGGTCGTGGAACAAGCCTTAAAACATCATGCTGCGGCAGTAATATTAACGCACAATCATCCATCAGGGGTCGCTGAGGCAAGTCTAGCCGACAAACAAATAACAGCTAAGTTAATTCAAGCACTGCAATTGATTGATGTACGGGTCTTGGATCATATTATTGTTGCGGGAAATCAAAGTCACTCATTTGCTGAACATAATGAAATGCCCTAATTCAGGGGCTGAGTAAGTTGCTAATTAGTGGAGGGCACTTATTATCTGAATTTAGGGAAAGTGAAAGCTCTAACAATTTAGAAAATGTAAAAAGAAGGATAACTTGGTATGCAAAGAAGTGATATTTCACGACAAGCATACATTAATTCAATTTTATTCTTAACTAGGGGCTGTTGATCTTTCGAGATTGTTTTTGCAGCGAATTGTTGGGTATTTATACAAGGCAGAGCCTTTGTAATGTGGCTATTCCACATAAAAAGGTGATAACGCCGTAAAAATGACCAACAAACGCTGTCTGAAAGATTCGGCTAAAAGCGTTTTTTTCATTGTTGAGTCGTGTTAGCGTAGAATGACTAGGCTACACGCGACTCGCCGCGAATAAAACGCTTTTAGCTCGAACAAAATTTAACCGCGAAAGATCAACAACCCCTGGTTGTAGCCTTAATAGGATTATTATGCGTATTCTCTCTTTATTTTTTATTTTTATATTCTCAAGCACTATTGTATTTGCGGCAAACTCGAACTTTAAAGTCGTGCAAATCTATACAGATAATCAGTTACTTGATTTAATAAAAGAAAATAAACATTTGGGCCAAGTGGTGCTAGATGAATGTCAATTAGTACAAGATATTGAAGTCCGCGCTAATATAACCAATTTGCCATCGTACCAATTTTTATGGGGTGATATGTTAGCTTACGGTGTCTGCGTTAAAAAAGATATTCCATTAGGATTGCATTATATGCACCTAGCGGCAGATCAAGGTCTAGTTGAAGGAATAGAGCAACTAGGTCGCTATTATCATCTTGGAAAATTCATGCAGGTCGATATTGATCGCGCTATTCTCTATTTAAAAACAGCGGCAAGCTTGAATAGTTTAGCCGCGCAACTGCGCTTGGCTGACTTATATCAAGCCGGTTATGGTAGTCCATTAGATTACCCCGCGTTATATTCTCAACTACACCATTCGTTAACAGACGATAAAAAAACCTACCAAAAAATAAAGTCATTATTGGCTGATCTTGCCAGTAAAATGCCAACTAAAGTGATCAATAAAGCCAAAGTAACTGTCTATACAAATTAAGTATTAGCGGGTAATGGTTAATGATATACTGACAAGTAGTTATCCTTAAATATCGACCTATTATAGTGACCTATAACGACCCACACGCTAAACGTGAAGCCAAAAAATATGAAAAGCCAGTTGCCTCACGGGAATTGTTGCTATCTATCATTGAAAAATGCTCACCACCGCCAAGTTTTAACGGTCTAGTTAAAACATTGAAGTATGATGAAGAACATCAGCTTATTGGCTTGAAACGTCGTTTACGTGCGATGGAAAATAGTGGTCAGTTAATCTTCAATAAATTCAAACAATATGCCTTACCGGAAAAAAACAGCCTATTAAGCGGCAAAGTTATTGGTCATCGTGACGGTTTTGGTTTCTTTTCTCCTGATGATTCATCAATTACCGATAAAAAAGGCAAAGATTTTTATATTTCCTCCCATGAAATGAAGCGTGTTTTCCATGGTGATATTGTGCAAGCTATTTTGGTTGACCGTACCGATCGTAAGGGTCGTAAAGAAGTCAAAATCCTTGAGGTTATCGAACCCAGAAAAGCACCTATTGTCGGGCGACTGTATATTGACCATCATATTTGCTCCGTTGTATCAGAAGACACTAAAATTAAGCAAGAAATACTCATTGATCCGAAAGAGAAAATGGGGGCAAGACATGGGCAAATGGTCGTTGTTGAATTGATACAAAGACCCACTAGACGTTCCCATGCTATAGGTAAAGTGATAGAAGTGTTAGGGGATCATCTTGCCCCAGGAATGGAAATTGAAATTGCTTTACGTGCACATGATTTACCCCATCAATTTTCACATACAGTACAAGCTGAAGTGGCCAAAATAGCGGATGAAGTTGAAGCGTCAGCTAAACTGCCGAGAACAGACTTACGCGACTTACCGCTAGTGACGATTGATGGTGAAGACGCGCGAGATTTTGATGATGCCGTATATTGTCAGCCGAAGAAATCAGGGGGTTGGCGTCTATGGGTCGCTATTGCCGATGTCAGTTACTATGTTCAACAAGGAACGGCGTTAGACGATGAGGCGATATTACGCGGAAACTCGGTATATTTCCCTAGCCAAGTTATCCCTATGTTGCCAGAAAAACTATCCAACGGCTTATGTTCATTAAAGCCCAAGGTAGACCGATTATGCATGGTCTGTGAAATGACGGTCAGTGCTGCGGGTAAATTATCAGGCAGTAAATTTTATCCTGCGGTGATGCGCTCTCACGCTCGCTTTACTTACACTCAAGTTGCAGCCATTCTTGATGGCGATGAAGCTTTATCCAATGAATACCAAGCATTAGTCCCCGATTTAAAAAACCTTGAGCATTTGTATCATGCCTTAACGGATGCTCGTCTTAAGCGTGGCGCTATCGCGTTTGAAACACAAGAATCACTGTTCCTTTTTAATGAAAACAAAAAAATTGATAGCATTGTGCCACTCATTCGCAATGATGCGCACAAAATTATTGAAGAGTGTATGATTTTGGCCAACGTTGCGACTGCCAAATTTATTGAAAAACATGATAAACCCGGTTTGTTCCGTGTTCATGACAAGCCGAATGAAGAAAAATACCGTAACTTTATCACTTATTTAAATGAGCTGGGTTTATCGCTCGCTTCTAAAGCTGAGCCTGAGCCGAGAGATTATGGTGATATTTTAGCGAAAGTTGCCGGTCGTCCTGATCAAGAACTTATTCAAACTATGTTGTTGCGCTCAATGCGCCAAGCGGTTTATCAAAGTAATAATGAAGGGCATTTTGGTTTAGCACTGCCTTCATATAGCCACTTTACTTCACCTATTCGCCGCTATCCTGATTTAGTTGTACACCGTGTCATCAAGGCTATTTTAGAAAATGAAGCGTCCGATGAAGCCAATAAAGGTTTTCAAGAATATACATTAGAAGAAGTGGTTGCATTAGGTGAGCATTGTTCAATGACCGAACGCCGAGCCGACGAAGCCACTCGTGATGTTGCTGATTGGCTTAAATGTGAATTTATGCAAGACCATGTTGGTGATTGCTTTACGGGCGTTATCTCTACCGTAACTAACTTTGGCATGTTTGTCCGCTTACAAGACCTGCATATTGAAGGCTTAGTGCATATTACTTCCCTTGGCCGTGATTTTTATCATTTTGATGATGTTCGCATGTGCTTAACGGGTGACAACAGCGGCAAAAAATACCGTGTTGGTGACGAAATACGTGTTCAAGTTGCCGCGGTTAACCTTGAAGAAAAGAAAATAGACTTGTGCCTTGAGGGGGCTGAATCGCAAAACTTTCCTAAGGATAAACAGTTAAGAAAAGGCAAGGGTAAAAGCAAGGATAAACCTCGTCGTTCTCATGATAAGCCTACAACAGACAAGTCGGCAAAAAGTAAATCCAAGGGTGAAGCTAAAGCGAAACCTAAAGAGAAGAGCAAGGCTAAAAAGCGCAGTGATCGTAAAAAACGGCCTGGAAAAAATGCCCGTAAAAATGCAAAAAAATAGTACGAAAATTACCGTAAAGAACAAACCTAAATCCCCAATATAAATATCAGCGCAAAGACAGATAGAGAATAATAATGGCAAAAAAAGAAGAGTTAGTTTTTGGTATTCACGCCATTCACGCCTTAATTAACGCAGCACCAGAACGGTTTATTGAGATATGGTTATTAAAAGGTCGTGCAGATGATCGCTTAATGCCCATTATTAATTTATCAAAAAAATATGGTATCGGCTCTCAATTGGTCTCTCGTAAAGTGCTTGATGAAAAAAGTGACGGTGAGCAGCACCAAGGCGTGATTGCACGAGTGAAGCCCGGTAAGATTTATACTGAAAATGACCTAGACGATATAATTTTAGCGGCGGAGAAAAAATCGACAGCACCTTTTTTACTTATTCTTGATGGTGTTACCGACCCTCATAACCTTGGTGCTTGTTTACGTAATGCGGATGCAGCGGGTGTTCAGGCCATCATTGTACCGAAAGACAATGCCGCACAAATCACCCCTACCGTGCGTAAAGTTGCGGTTGGCGCGGTGGAAAGTGTGCCTTTAGTGCAAGTGACTAACTTATCCAGAACCATGAAACAACTTCAACAACAAGGTGTTTGGATTGTGGGCACTGCAGGAGAGACGGATACCAGTTTATACGATGTGAAGCTCTCTGGACCGATGGCTCTGGTTATGGGGGGCGAAGGTAGAGGCATGCGTAGATTAACCCGAGAAAATTGTGACCAATTAGTGAAGCTTCCTATGGCTGGGAGTGTCTCTAGTTTGAATGTATCAGTCGCAACAGGTATCTGCTTGTTTGAAATAGTACGTCAACGTTCAATCTAATCAAGATTGAATAATAAGACTAATCTCACTAACCATGTGAACATTTTTACTTGTTAAAATAATCCACGTATTCGTTAATCATTTACGCTGTATGGATACAGCTTATTAGACAATGCAGGAGCCTATTATCTTGAGCAACACGTTATTAAAAGAAAGGCTTTACCTTTGGTTGTTTTTTATACGGTTAAAATAGCTCACCTAATTAATATAACAGCAACAAGGAATTATAATTCATGAAAAAATTACTTATCGCGATGACATTAATCTTAGCCATTTTGCTCGTTGCGCCAAAATTTATTGGCGGTGTTTTGCAACAAGAGCGTGAAGACGTGCTTGTTGAATTGAATCAAATCGAAGGTATAACGCTAACGACGAATGAATATAAACCCCGTTGGTTCGGTGCTGATGTTATATCAAAATTGACTTTTACCCATAAAAAAACTGGCTTAAAAAATGTTAGCTTGGTAGTAGAAGAGGAGCTTTCTTTTGGCCCTGTTATCGTCACAACAGATCAAGGATGGCATCTAGGTTTAGGCTACTCAGAGGTCAACTTTAAGTTTTCATCGGCTGACATTGATGAAGAAGTCATAACTATCATTAATGAAAAAATTCAGTTAGGCGCATTATTAAATTTTAGCTCAGATGTCATAACCTTTATTAACATCGATGAATTTAGCCATCAGCATAGGGATGAACGCATTGCCTCTGCTCCTATCACAGCACAATTTACCTTTGTTAATGATAAACATGTCATTGGTGATTTTTCTTGGGAAGGCTTTGAGTATTTTAATCAGTCAGGAGAGCGTACTGTCATGAGTAACTTGGCCATCGTATCAGACCAGCAAGTTGTTAGTGGTGATTACCTGCAGGGCACCGCAATTGTTACGGGGGAGCTAAGTATTAAGGTAGGGAGTTTTGATATGTATGATACACCGGGTGAAGTTTATTCGTTGACCGATGAAGGGCTAACCTATGCGACTGTAGCTGAACACAATTTTTCGTTGAGCGATGCGGGGCTAACAACCGTCATTTCATTAGATAATGATTTATTATCTTTTACACTAAAACACCATGCAAAAAACATTAATGTTTTGGAGCAAAATTTAGACAACACCAATTTAGAAGTCGAGCTAGCCAACGTTGACTTATATGCTTTACAAGAGTTAAAGACCGCTTTGGTCAATTCATCAATGCCTCCTGTGACAAATCTTTTGGATATAGTAGACGCTCAACCTACTTTAAAAGTGAGTGACTTAAGTCTCGTCACAAAAGAAGGTAAAGTTGTCACTGAATTGAACGTTAGCTTCAATAGAGATTTAATTGATTTCAATAACTTTAGTTCAATGGCATTGCTTACAGGGTTAGAGGCTAATGCTAAAGGTCAAGCGCCTCTGGCATATTTGGCAAAGATAGGTGCTGCCGCTATGGTAGATAATCTTGTTGAGCAAGGTTACTTAACTAAACAAGATAACGACATTATTTTTATCGCAGAATATGAAGAAAATCAGTTAATGCTTAACGGTAAAGTGTTTCATACCATTCCGGTTCATTAGGTGGTCTATTTTAACAAGTAGAAATAAACACATAATAAATGGAATTGGCTATCCGTTATAATTTTAAAGGGCTTCGGCAACAGATTGAGCTTCACGTTTGACGGATAAAAAAGGCTTATTGTTTTACACAATAAGCCTTTTTTGTTCATGCCTATGCACTTGGCTCAGGATCGTCATCCCCGTGGTTTTTTAATACGGGGATCCAGTTTCTAAAGCGCAAGGGATCTTCAATTAGAGACTTCGAAGATGACGCTTATAAAGTTATTTATAGTAGCTTAAACACTTCTCGACTTCGTTCTTAGAGCCCATGATAACCTCAACGCGTTGGTGGATACTTTCCGGCTCTATATCCATAATACGTCCTTGGTTTGTTACGGCTAAACCACCTGCCTGCTCGATTAAAAAGGCCATTGGGTTTGCTTCATACATCAAGCGTAACTTATTCGGTTTATTCGCATCCTTACTGTCAGTAGGGTAAGCAAAAATACCACCGCGACATAAAATACGATGGATATCCCCGACCATGGCTGCAATCCAACGCATATTAAAGTTTTTACCACGTGGACCGCTATCACCAGCAAGCAGGTCATTGATGTAATTTTTCATTGGTGATTGCCAAAAGCGTTGGTTAGACATATTAATGGCAAATTCTTGTGTCTCAGTCGGTACTTGTATCATACGCTCTGCTAACAAGAAACCACCATGGGTTCTGTCTAATACATACATATGTGTGCCACTACCGGTAGTCATCACTAACATGGTGGATGGTCCATAAAGCACATAACCCGCACAAACTTGCTTATTACCTGCTTGTTTGAACAGCTCATCATCACCACCAGCAATGTCTTTAGAGGCTTCATGAATAGAGAAAATAGTACCAATTAACGAATTAATGTCGGTATTAGAGCTACCATCAAGAGGATCAAAAGAGACAATATATTTGCCATTTTCATCACCCGCAACGGAGTGGTCTTCTTCTTCTGATGAAATTGCTTTAACAAAGCCAGTTTCGAGTAAAATATCTTTAATTAATTCGTTAGAGACAACATCTAATTTCTTCTGAACTTCGCCTTGAATGTTTTCGTCAAGGGTTGAGCCGAGCAAGTCACCTAAGTGAGCTTGGCTAACACGAAATGAAATTTCTTTTGTTGCCGCTAAAAGGGTTTTTATCAGTGAAATCAGATCAAGAGGTACATTGTCTTGACGTAAAACAGGAGCTAGTCGTTGCATTTGATTACCTAAATTATTTTAAAGTTGTTTTACTAAGCTGGAATAGTTTGGCTGCTATACTTAGTTGCTATTATGCTCGGCAATACCGTTTATTAAATAGTACTCCATTGAGTTAAGTTATTTAATGTCAGCATTGGAAACGATTTTTATAGTGTATCAAATTTGTGTTGCACTTTAAATTAGGCTCTGCTGATTAATTGGCATTGTTTTCTTTCTTTTTATTGTTTTTAATGGAATTAAAAGCGCATTTAAAATTATCGGCTTAGATTTACTTGACCACTTCACTCTATGCGAGGGACTGTAACTGAATCAAGTGCTATAGAAGAATTGTGTTTTTTGTATGCTGATTACGCTTAAAGTTAAATTTATAATGATCTTGTCTAGGTATATGTGGATCAGCTATGAGGTAAAATGCGGACAAGATATGGAATCGGCGAATTAATGTAGTAAGGTAAATTAATATATGAGTCTACGCGTAAACAAAAAGAAGTTATCGGAGGCGAGTTTATGACAACCGCTGATCCAAACCAGATTGCGTCGCCGATTAAAGTCTCGCTGAAGTTACTATTACCCTTGTTGGCTTCCATTTTAGCCATGTCCCCCTTAGCGATAGATATGTATTTGTCGGCCATGCCGATAATTGCTGAAGAGCTAAATACGCCTATTACCATGGTGCAAAATAGCTTAAGCATCTATTTATTAGGCTTTTCTCTTGGCTTAGTCTTATTTGGCCCCATGGCTGATAAATTTCCTCGTCGTACGCTCGTGTTATTGGGGATGTGCGGTTTTTTTGTGGCAAGTTTACTCTTAGCTTTTTCCACCAATATTGAACAATTTCTTACGCTTAGGTTCTTTCAAGCTTTTATTAGTAGCGCGGCTACGGTTGTTGTGCCGGGTGCTGTGCGTGAGTATTATGGTAAGGATACCGCCAAGGGATTATCGTATGTCAGTATGATCATGATGTTAGCGCCTATGATAGCGCCCAGTATTGGTAGTGCATTATTACTTACCCATAGTTGGCAACTTATTTTTTATGTCTTGGCTGCCTATAGTTTGCTTGTCATTGTGTTGGTATGTTATTACCTACCCAATGCTAAGGTTATAGTACCTCGGCAAGGGCAAGAAGCAGGGCAGAATGAATTGAGCTTTGTCCAACGCTATAAAGTCGTGCTAAGTAATACCAAAGCTCGATTAGATATTATTAGCTCAATGATGATATCACTGGCCTTTTTTGCTTATCTTACCGCAATACCTTATATATATTTAACCGTCTTTTCTGTGTCAGAATATAAATTTAGTCTGCTATTCGCGTTAAATGTTGTTGGTTTAATGACGGCTCATTTCATTAATACGCGACTTGTTGTCCGTAAAGGTTCAAGAGCCATGTTACGCTTTGGTTTGGTGATAGCCACTTTGTCAGCAATAGCGTTATTGCTCGTTAGTGTATTGCAGTTACCCTTGATTTATACCGTGGTGGTGATATTGCCTTTGATGGGCAGTATTTCAATGGTATTAGTTAACAGTGACGCTTTAGTGCTAGTCAAGTTTCCTGAACATTCTGGCACAGTCACCGCGGTAATTGGTATACTTCGCTGGGGAATTGGCGCATTAGCAGGGCCAATTTTAACTTTTTTTTATGATGGCACGGCTAAACCATTTGCTTTATTAATGTTTACCGCTGTGGGCATTGTCTTATGCTGTCAGATCCGCGTATGGTTTAGGTATAAAACAGCTCAATGACAAAAAATCAAATAAAGGAAACCTAATGAAAAATGTAGCAGTTATTCTAAGTGGTTGTGGTGTTTACGACGGCAGTGAAATTCATGAAGCGGTGCTTACTTTGTTAGCAATTGAGCAGCAAGGGGGCTCTTATCGTTGTTTTGCACCAAATATAATGCAACATCATGTTATTAATCACCTCACGGGTGAGGTGAGCAAAAATGAAAGCCGTAATGTACTCGTTGAGGCGGCACGAATTGGTCGTGGCGATGTAGAAGATTTAATTGAACTCAATGAAAAAGAGTTTGATGCTATCATCTTTGTCGGTGGTTTTGGCGCAGCGAAAAATTTGAGTAATTTTGCATTAGATAGCGATAACTACCATGTTAATGAGCAAGTAATCACTGCGGCTAAAGCCTTTTCCTGTGTCGAAAAACCAGCAGGTTTTATGTGTATAGCGCCAGCGTTATTACCTTTTATTTATCCTGATGGCGTCAAAGGAACTATTGGTAAAGATTATGCTACGGCGAAATTTATTGCTGCCAAAGGCTTAATGCATATTGATTGTGATGTTGATGATATAGTGGTTGATGAAGCCCATAAAATAGTGACAACACCAGCGTACATGTTAGCTGAGTCAATTAGTGAAGCGGCAACAGGAATCAATAAATTAGTGAAATATGTGCTGGCGTTAAGTCAGTAGGTTTTATGCTCATGGATAAGGTAGCCAATACTTGATGAGGTACTCATTTAGCCCTTTTACTCTTAATAAGAAACGACCCTTCATAGCAGTGACTTTGCTAATAATGATGGTTTCATTTGCACTCAGTGCCTGTCAAAGCCACACATCAGAAAAAAATATGACCCATAAGCCGATAAATACTCAACGTTTCACTGAATTTGAGCGAAAAATAGCCCAAAGAATGTCACTCGATATTCGTTATTATTGTGCTGATATCGAAGGTGAGGCAAGTGTGCCATCGTCAAAGCATTGTCGACAAGCGGTAACACAACTTCCTGAGCCCTTAGCTCAATTGATCAGTGAAACAAATATTGGCGGTATTGTACTGTTTGCTGAAAATGTACAAAACACGGCACAGATTATCCATTTAACTGATGATATTCAGCAAGCGGCACTTAAATCAGTCACCGAAAAACCGTTAATTATCTCGATGGATCAAGAGGGAGGGCGGGTGGCTCGTTATTCAAAAATGACGGGCTTTGCTGGAAATATGGCGATTGGTGCCAGCTACGCTGAACAGGGTACTTACTTCGCGACGCAAGTTAATGAGGTGATTGCTAAAGAGCTAAAAGCCTTAGGCATCAATAATAATTATGCCCCCGTGGTTGATGTGAATACTAATGTTGATAATCCAGTTATCAATACTCGCTCATTTGGTGAGTCTCCAAGCCAAGTAGCGGCACTTGGGGTAAGCGCCGTTAATGCGATTCAAGCGCAGGGCGTGATGGCAACATTGAAACACTTTCCAGGGCATGGAGACACCCATGTTGATAGCCACCTAGGTTTGCCTCGGGTCGATCACGACCGTGCCACCATTGATAACATTGATCTCGCGCCTTTTTCTTGGGCGATTAAACACAGTAAACCCGCAATGATCATGACCGCGCATATTCAATATCCAGCGCTTGATGACAGTTATTTTGTCAGTAAAAATGGTGAAAAATTGATGCGTCCAGCGACAATGTCTCGTAAAATTTTAACAGATCTGCTCAGAGAAGAGATGAAATATGAGGGCATTATTGCTACCGATGCTCTTGATATGGCGGGTATCACTCATTTTTTTACCGATGTTGAAGCGGTAGTCGAAACCTTTGTTGCCGGTGCTGATCTTGCGGTAATGCCATTTAAAGTAAGAACAGACAATGACATTTCATCTTTTTATGTTTTCATCAAGGACGTTGCTAAAGCGCTAACAAGTCGTATTGAACAAGGTCATTATCAGTTAGCGGAATTTGAGCAAGCTATTAGCCGATTAAATAAAGTGAAGGCTCTGTATCTTGACTTACCTAATGACAGTGTTGCCAGCCAGATCAGTGCGGCGAATAAACTCATCGCAACATTTGCTCACCTTCAAACAGAGCAAGCACTGGCTAACGCTGCGTTAACCTTAACTAAAAATAGTAAGAAAAGTGCAGGCACTGATAACGATAAACTTATCCCCTTAACATTAACCACAATTAAGCATATGCATTTAGTTGTCGCCAATCAACAAGAGCTCGATGCCCTTACCTATGCAATAAAAAGTGCATTGACAGCAGATGAGCTAGCCAATATTCAGTTAAGTTACTTTATTGCTGATAATGCTCAATTTAATGACGAAGCGGTAACCAGTGGCCGGCGTGTTAGTTATTCTCAGCAAATTAGCAAAGCTGATATTGTGATGGCGACTGTGGATATTAAAACGGCGAGTTTAGTGGATTTAGGTGGTATGGATGACTTAACGCCAAGTTACGGCAGTGCTGCTCAGCAGCAGCACAAGCTAACTTATTCAACCGCCTTGAAGCAGCAATTAACACTTGCAAACAGTTTAAACACACCTTCAATACTTATCGCCAAGGGATCCCCTTTTTTATTAAAAGAATACAGTGAACTAGTGGATGCGGTATTGCTTAATTTTGACGATAGAATATATGAACGAGAGGGAGGGGTAATGATTAGCCCTGGTTTTAATGCCAGCCTAGCGGCTATTTTTGGTAAGCTGAAAATAACAGGTAAATTACCCGTTACCCTTTTTTAATTTCTTAGTCTTAATATTATTTTTTATTATAATAACGAGTCATATGTGAGCCGACTAGGCTAGCCACTAATATTGCCAAATAAAACTGACCAACGATTGCTTCCATATAAACTAAAAATCTTGGAATAGGGAGCCGTGGTGATATATCACCAAAACCTAAGGTAGTGATAGTGACAAATGAAAAGTAGACAAAATCGGGGAATAAAGTAAACCATTGATGATTATTATGAATATTAACAAAAGAATCAGGAAAACTCAGTTGAACCAAGGTATAAAGTACGGCCCAAATTAAGCCCATTAATAAATACAAACAAATAGCGCCTAATATTTTATTACCATCAATGTCGCCAGTAAATAATACCTGCTTAGCAGTGCGTAATGCGCTAGAAATAAAGAAATTTAATAGCAACAGTAAATAGACTTGGTCAAAACCTGCACTGTCGAGCCAAGCACTAAAAAATGAAAATAATAAAATGGCGAGAGGGAAAATAAAGGTCTTTCGCAGTACAAAGTCCTTCGATTCCACCCCCCATACTGCCACTAATAAGGTCACCACAGTTGCTGATTGCACCATACGTTGCATCGTACCATCAAAAAACTGTTGCGCTAATGATGTGCCAAGTAGTAATAAAATTAAGCTAAAGGTCAGATAGATGAAATTATCTTGTCGAGTCATTTTTTTCAAAAGTATTTCTCTAATATTAGGGGGCTGTTGATCTTTCGAGATTGTTTTTGCAGCGAGTTGTTGGGTATTTATACAAGGCAGAGCCTTTGTAATGTGGTTATTCCACATAAAAAGGTGATAACGCCGTAAAAATGTCCAACAAACGCTGTCTGAAAGATTCGGCTAAAAGCGCTTTTTTCATTGTTGAGTCGTGTTTGCGTAAAATGACTAGGCTACACGCGACTCGCCGCGAATAAAACGCTTTTAGCTCGAACAAAATTTAACCGCGAAAGATCAACACCCCCTAAGCTTATTACGACACTTTTTTATTACACGGCAACGCTTAAGGTTGTCATTTCGTTTGTCGCCACAACAATTCATAGTCTCGTACTTGAGTTATTTGTTGAGAGGCAAACTGAGCGCCTTCGCTACCCCGTACTTGTGTATATACCCAAGTACGGGGGTCGGTATTAAGCATATAGTTTTTTATTTCTATCATCGGTGTCAACTTTAGTGCTGCTGACGAGTAATGCATGCCAAATAACCACTTTAGCACTCGAATTTAAATATTTACAATCGCTGAAATGTAATATGCCAGAAGCCAGTAAATGCGAAAGGAGGGCGCTGGACATCTCAATTTGTACTTTGTCTGTATGGTTAATGGTATTAGTCATCAGGTTTACTCCCCATAGTGTTAGAATAGCTTAGACATAAAACCATACAAATGCAAATGATAATTATTATCATTTGTTGTTTTTTGTAAGGTGATTGAAAATAAATGTTATTTAATTTTTATCAGTGAGCATTAGCCAGTACAATAAGTATTACACCAAACGGATTATAACTTAGCCTACTTAGAGTTACATTAGCGTGCTTAGAACAAGCAAAATTTGTGAAACCGTATTATGCTATATTTCATTCATTTTGTGCTGTTATCAGTAGTCTAATGAACTCCCGCAGGGCGCTTACCTCGTTAAAAGGTTAAGGTTTATATGCTGCATTATTGATTTTGACAAGGACGCGAAATGGATACAGCGTCTTAGAGCATGCAGGACTCTTCTCCTGAGCAACTATTCTCTGCAATCAGTACCTTGCCGCTAAGCCTTCTAATTTTCGCTAAGTGATTAATAGCCGATTGGTATTGGTATTGGTATTGGTATTG
>JBAHZW010000046.1:0-5335 GCA_037132835.1 Colwellia sp.
TGAACATGAACATGAACATGAATAAAGATAGGTCTTTTTTTGATGAAGATTATCAAGTCCCTGAATTTATCCTAAAGCAAAAGCAACGAGCGCAACAAGATAGACGCCATTTTCTTAAATCAGCCGCAGGTATGGGCGCAATAGCCGCTATACCTGTTTTTAATCTTTCCGCAAAAGAGCAAAGCTCGCTGAGTAAAATGATAGCAACCGAGCCATGGCTAACCTTGGATGCTACGCTTAATCAATTATTGCCAAGCTCAGATACGGGGCCAAGTGCTAAAGAAATTAACGCGACAGCTTATTTATACCAAGTGATGACGGTACAACCAACAGAGCAAAACGAAAAAGATTTTATTCTCAACGGAGTTGGCTGGCTAAACAGTTATGCAAACACTGAAAAATCGGCTGACTTTTCCCGCTTATCAGTTACCGACCAAGAACAACTGTTACGGGGTATTAGTCGCTCAATCGCAGGGCGTAATTGGTTAAATACCTTGCTCGGTTATATTTTTGAAGCCATGCTAGCACCAGAGAGTTATGGCGGTAACCCTAACGGCATTGGCGAGCAGTGGCTTGAACATCAAGCCGGTTTTCCACAACCAGACATAGGCCAGCGCTATTTTGAATTACCCCGTAGAGCGCGTATTGATCTCATTAGCCGAGTTCAATACACCCCTTTGCTCACGCCAGAAAAACGCTTAAACAAGCAGCCAATAACCGCCTCTAAAAAATCATTTCAAGGAAGCCGAAAAGCATGAGCTATGATATTTGCCTAATTGGCAGCGGTGCTGGCGCTTCTCCTATCGCCCATGAATTAGCCAAAGCGGGTGCTAAAGTTTTAGTGCTTGAAAAAGGCCCTTGGTTAACCGAAAAAGATTTTTTTAAAGATGAACTAACCGTTAGTCTTCATGATGCTTACAACCCCAAATTAAGTGACGAACAACACGTTATTGAAGAAGAATACACCGATGAAAATAACCAGCCCTTTTGGCAAGGTGAAAAAACCAGTGACTCTGGCTGGAGTTGGTGGAATGGCAATGTTGTGGGTGGCTCTTCTAATTTTATGAGTGGTTACTTTCATCGTTTGAAACCCATAGATTTTCGTTTAAAGTCAGAATTTGGCGCAATAAAAGGGGCCAATGTGGTCGACTGGCCCATAAGCTATGACGAGCTAGAGCCCTATTACGCCAAAGTAGAGCGTGAAGTGGGCGTATCTGGTCGCGTGGTTGACCATCCGTATCAAGAGCCGAGATCAACCGACTTCCCCTACCCACCAGTGGCTGAATTACCCATGTCATCATGGATAGACAAGGCCGCTAAAAAAATAGGTTATCACGCTATTCCTGTGCCTAGAGCTATTTTATCAACACCCGCTATGGGCAGACGAAGTTGCGAATACTCTGGCTATTGTAGTAGTTACGGCTGCTCTTCTGGTGCTAAAGGCGGAGGCAGAGCTGCGTTGTTAAATGCTGCGGTAGCATCAGGTAACTGCACCATAAAAGCCAATGCCAAAGTTTATAAAATAGCGACTGACGCCCAAGGACAGATAACAGCGGTACACTATTATGACAATATCGGTCGAAAAAAATCAGTTCAGGCCAAAATAGTTGTGGTCGCTTGCCAAGCCGTAGAAACCTCACGTTTATTGTTAGCCTCAACGGGGGAAAAATTTCCACAAGGCTTAGCCAATAATAATGGTCAGGTCGGTAAAAACTTACTCTTTAGTGGTGGTGGCACGGGGCAAGGTGATTTTGATTATGCCAATTTAACCGCGGCAAAAGTGAATGAGCTAAAACAAGTGGGTCCTTTTATTAATCGTGCCTTACAAGACTGGTACCAAATTAATGATAAAAAATTTACTGGCGCTAATCACAAAGGCCAAGCTAAAGGCGGCACCATTGATTTTTTATTCCATCAAAACGCTATCGCGAGAGCGCGTGGCAGCCAATGGGGGCTTGATGAAAAGGGCAATGACCAGCTGCTGTGGGGTGAAGCGCTAAAACTGCGCTTAAAAAAAGAGTTTACCGGTTATAAAACACTCCGCTTTGAAGTGTTTAATGACTGGTTGCCAACCGATAACTGCTATGTCAGTTTAGATAAAGACGTTACCGACCAATGGGGTGATCCTGTTGCTAAAGTACGTATTGGTTACCATGAACACGACCTTGAAGTAGGTGAGTACTTATCAACTAAAGCAGAAAAGCTGCTCGAAGCACTCGGCGCAAGCAATATTTCATCCTCGGTAAGTGGCTATCCAGCAACCAACTTAATGGCGGGTGGTTGTCGCTTTGGCGATGATGCCAAAACGTCTGTGCTCAATAAAAACTGTCAAGCACACGAAGTAGATAACCTCTATGTGACTGATGGCTCATTTATGCCCACGGGGGGCAGTGTCCCTTACACTTTTACTATTTATGCCAATGCCTTTCGGGTGGCTGACAAAATAAAAGCGCATTGGCTAACACTCACTAAACGTCATAACCATTCGGTCGAATAAAGACATAAAATAGCATGCCTATTTAGTATAGTCAGGAACGCTTTATAAGCGTCATCTTCGAAGTCTCTCATCGAAGATCCATTGCGCTTTAGAAACTGGATCCCTGATTAATACCAACGCCATCTACCTTAACGAGCTTCAACATTTGGTGTGTTAATTTTTAGCGCTAATCTTGGTCAAATAACCTTCACTCCTTACATTCTCTAAGGCTTCCTTAAAAACAAACCGATCACATTATGCTGAAATTCTGGCTAGATTTAACCCGCTCTGGCATAATCCCAAGCAATGTATAACTTACTTGTTTGGGTATTAACTTGGGTATTAATATGATTTACAGCATGACGGCGTTTTCACGCGTTGAAATAAAAGGCGACTGGGGCAATGCAGTTTGGGAAATTCGCTCTGTTAATCAACGATTTTTAGAAACATACTTCCGCTTACCTGAGCAATTTCGCGGTATAGAGCCGGTTTTACGCGAACGTTTTCGCAAACAATTAAATCGCGGTAAAGTAGAATGTAACCTACGTTTTAATGCCAGTGCGGCTAACAAAAATGAATTGTCACTCAACAAAAAGCTAGCCCAACAACTGATAGCACATGCAAACTGGATTAATGAACAAACACTTAACAGCCAAGTAAGCCCACTTGACGTAATGCGCTGGCCTGGTGTTATGGAAGCACCTGAAGCTGATATGTCAGCAATTCAAAGCGAGTTATTAGCCGCATTTGATCAAGCACTGAAAGACTTTATAGCGGCTCGTGCTAGCGAAGGTGAGAACCTTAAAGCCATGATTGAGCAGCGCCTTGATGCCATCTCGACAGAAGCCGATAAAGTGCAAAACCACATGCCTGAAGTTATTGAATGGCAACGTAAGCGTATTATCGATAAGTTTACCGATGCAAAAATTGACCTAGACTCTGGCCGTGTTGAGCAAGAACTCGTATTGCTGGCGCAAAAAATGGATGTTGCCGAAGAACTAGACCGTTTAAACAGCCATGTAAGCGAAACTAAAAAAATCTTGAATAAAGGTGGCGCGCAAGGCCGTCGCTTAGACTTTATGATGCAAGAGTTTAACCGCGAAGCTAATACCCTAGGATCAAAGTCTATTAATACCGAAGTTACCGCCAGTGCGGTTGAACTAAAAGTTTTAATCGAACAGATGCGCGAGCAGATTGCGAATATTGAATAGTTACCCCATAAATATTCACTTACCTTAACCCCCCTATAAAGCCTCGTTATCGAGGCTTTTTTGTATCTAGCTATTTTCATTTGTTCTCACAAGCTGCACCATCAACAGGTGGGTAAGCATCAAAATCACTAAACACTTCTTCATCATGTCTTCTAAGCCGCCTGCACTCAGGATCTCTTTGTAATAAATAGTGAGAAGTGGTATTGACCGATCGGCATCATGGTATTACGCACCCGTTGCATACAGACTAAGTTACTTCGTTAAAAATGATACCAAAGAGCATAATAAGCCCGCTAAAAGCTATTTGTGCAATGAGAAGAAGTTAAGGAAATTAAATAAGTATTGTGCCAATAGGGATTACTTATTCGTTGACCCTTTAATTACAAAGGCCAATAAAAGTTCGACTGTAAACGAATTGGCATTAATATAACCATCCAAATTTGACATAGTTATAACTGCGAATTTTCGCAGTTATAAAAAAGCTATATTCGCAGTTAAATTCGTATGCCTAGCATACAACATACGAATCATGAAAATAATATTAATTTATTATCAATAGCTTAGGTGTTTTTTAAAAAAACGTAAATTATTTATTACCCTTTTTATAAACACGAGCTCCCTAAAATAGAGCACCAATTTTTATTGCAACATCACACCTATTTGAGTTTAAAATTTTCTACTAGTGTATCTTTTTTTTAATTCACACTTACTAGTATTACCTTATATATTTATAACAAATCAGATTTTTTGTTAAGCTCCTTTATTTATTGTAATATCTCTACAGACTAAAAAAGGTGTCTTTATAACCACCAGTCGTTTTAGTAAAGAAGCACAAGAATTTACCGGCATGATTGAAAAGCGAATTGTGTTAATTGATGGCGAAAGGCTCACTGAACTTATGCTCGAATACAACCTTGGTGTCAGCATTAAACAAGTATTTGAAATTAAAGCGCTTGATACAGACTATTTTTCTGAAGAATAAGAAAGGACATCTAATGACTAGTACATGCAGTAACTTCGAGTTTTTAAAACAGCATGACCCTGTTTATTTTCAGCTGGCGAGTACAGCAGAACAGGTGTTTGCTAGCGATCCCAACACCACACTGATGAAATTACGTCAGCTAGGTGAAGCGCTGGCGCAAGATATTGCTGCCCGTTCTGGAGTTGAGTTCGACGATGCGACAAGTCAGCACGAGTTACTGTATAGAATAAATCGTGCAATAAGTCTTGAACCAATAATTAAACAATTATTTTATACACTACGAGTTGAAGGCAACATAGCCAATCATCAGTTTGTAACTAAACATAAAGAAGCATTAGACGGTTTAAAATTGGCACGTGAACTAGCAATCTGGTTCCATCGTTCTTTTGCTAATCTCAAGCAGGCTTTTAAGCCTGGACCATTCATTTTACCAGAAGACCCTAGCCATCAACTTCGCCTGCTACAAACTCAAATTCAAACATTACAAAACCAGTTACTTGAGAACAATGAACAAATAGAAAATGACCAAAAGCTAACGAGTTTATTAGCGCAAGAAAAAGAAGAGTATGCCGTTCTTGCTGAACAAATGGATGTTGAAGCTCGAACATTAGCGCAACAAGCTAAATTACATGAACAAACTATCATTGAGCAACAGCAAGCGTTTGA
>JBAHZW010000165.1:0-34087 GCA_037132835.1 Colwellia sp.
TACCGTTGAAGTACATCTTGCCAATGGTTTGCCTGCATTCAATATAGTGGGTTTACCCGAAACCTCGGTTAAAGAATCCAAAGACAGGGTTAGAAGCGCAATCATCAACTGTGGTTATGAGTTTCCAGCCAAACGTATCACGATAAATTTAGCACCAGCCGATTTACCCAAAGAGGGGGGTCGCTTTGATTTACCTATTGCCGTGGGAATTTTAGCTGCGTCAGAGCAATTACCCCCCGTAGATTTATCTCAATATGAATTTGCTGGTGAACTCGCCTTGTCGGGAGAGCTACGTGCCATCGTTGGTGAAATACCTATTGCGCTAGCCAGTAGCAAAAACAAGCGTATTCTTATTTTACCGACACAAAACACGGAACAAGCAAGTTGGGTTAAAGGAGCTAAAATCCACGGGATTAATCATTTAACCCAACTTTTCCCTCACTTTGCTGGTCAACAGGTATTACCGTTAATTACGGAGACAACTATCCGTGAAGAGTCAACGGAAGCCATATTGGATATTAGTGATGTTGTGGGGCAACCGTTAGCAAAGCGTGCCTTAGAAATGGCGGCCAGTGGCGGACATAATTTATTATTTATTGGTCCACCAGGCACAGGTAAAACAATGTTAGCTAGTCGCTTAGCGGGAATTTTACCCGCGATGACGGAAGAAGAAGCGCTGCAAGTGGCGGCGATACAATCAATTAGCCATCAAGAAATTACCCGTAAATCATGGTTTACGCGACCGTTTAGATCACCTCATCATACTGCGTCATCGGCAGCTTTAGTGGGTGGTGGTAGTCAGCCTAGACCGGGAGAAATAACCTTGGCGCATAATGGAGTATTGTTTTTAGATGAATTACCTGAGTTTGAGCGAAAAGTATTTTTGCCGAGTACTAATTGTAATGTTAAATGTGTATGGATATTTAGAAGGGGATATACTATTATAATGACATTGAATGAATTACAGATTATGTATGCATATGAAAAAGGTTATTCTTAAAAACTTTAAACATGAGTCTCGCACTATTGAACAACTCAATGTGTTTGTTCATGATGACGATTCCCTTATTCTTATTCCTAGTTTCTATTCCTTGTTTTTATCCTATCATCTTAGTCATTACAAGCAAATTGATAAAAAATTAAAGAGTGGGATAAATCAAACTCAACTTAAACAATCGGATATTAGCGTAGTAACAGCTTCGCAATATATATCGCAGCTAGATCGCTTCTTACGTTATTTGTATCAAAGTGATCAAGAGAATCCAGGTCAAAACTGGTTGATGCTAAATCATAATCTGCCACCAGAGATTATTAATTATTATATCAACGATGTTTTTATCGTCCAAGAAGAGCACAGTAGCACTAATGCGACGCAGTGTGTTGCTGCTCTTACTTCCTATTATAACTATCTTACCAAGATAGGTTTAACTTCATACAAATCTCTTAGCATTGCACCAGGCAATAAAACTATTGCACAAAAACATACCAAACGGCGCGAAGCGATTAAATACTTGCCACAAAGTACGCGAAATGCACTGTATCGTCAGTGCACCAGTATACGAAACAAAACGATACTTAAATGCGGGGCGGAGATGGGTACGCGAACTAAAGAAGTTGCCGGTTTTTATTTAGAAGATTTCGAATACGGGAAGAAAACACGCAAAGGCTTGAAAACCTTATTTATAGAAATGGATTCTAATCCAGATAAAACGGCTTTTACATACTTTCTACCGGGAGAAAACAGCAAAGGCAAGCCCGGTAAAGGGGGCATGTCACGTAATCTGTATATCGAAGTTGCTCTGCTGCAAGAAATGCAAGAATACTACCAACAAGAGCGTCCAACCAATTCTCGATACAATACCTTCTTCTTAAGAAAAGATACAAATGGCTATGGTGAACCCATTTCAGAAGAGCATGCTTCCAACGTATTCAAAGAGACAAAAGATCTGCTTTTACTGGCACAAGAGCAAGATAATTCGCTCACGTACAAAATTCATAAAGATCATGTTTTTCACACCTTGCGCCATAGTTTCGGCACAGATAAGTTTTACCAGTTTGCCAAAGATACCGGAGTTGAAATTGATGCGATTACGGCAAACAGCGCCGTGATGATACAAATTGCTGAACTGTTGGGTCACTCATTATTAAACACAAAACATGCTTTAGGAACGACCCGGGGCTATATACGTAGTGCTAGAGACAAAATGACAATGGAAGGACTTAAGTGATGAGTGATGCAGTAACAGATGATATGCTAATGGAAGAGCATCAACTGCAAGCGGACTTTTTAAATGCTCAGCCCGTTACTGCTGTACGCATATCCCCGACCCGCATTGTTTTGCACGACCAGTCAGACATTCGTGAATCAAATAATGTACTTGAGTGTACCAACGATCATATTGATGCCAAATTCTTGTTTAGTTGCATGGCTACTGGATTACATGATGTACAGTCACACCCGAAGAAATATGCGCCCACAAAATTGAGGTCTATATCTGTAGCTCTAACTAGTTTTTTGCCATGGTTAAATAGCCACATCATTGATGGTCGTAACCGGTCAAATATCGTTAAGGATTTTGAGACATTTAGGGTAAATGAGTGCAATGTGAAACCTCAAAGTTCACAAGCCATAGCTATACTAGATGCTCTTAGGGTTGGGTATGAGGTTGAAGGGTTCCGGGATAAACTATCGCAATCAGAAGTGGTATACCTTCGCAACATAATTGATAACACAAAACTATCAAAGAAGTTAGATCCAGAGCAAACAACACTGACAAGCTATTTCAGTCAGGTACAGTGGGTTCGTGAACATATGGATAATAAACTATTCAATCGTATTGCTAGTCCCAAAGCCTTAATCGAATCATTTTCTATCACGGTTGCTACATTAATGCTAGAAGCGCAACGACTACTTGATGAATTAGAGCTGTATTGTTTTGAGCATAATATAACGATGAACAAGTTAACCATTGAACGTAGCACAAAAAGTGATTATTCCCACAAAAATTGGCAATTGCGACATCTACTTAATACATTTTGCATAGGTTACAACGATAAATCATTAGACTGCATTAAAGTTATGTTATTTGATATATCCAGCCCTTTGGCTTATCAGGATAATTTAAGGAGACTAAAAAGTGGAGAGAAGATCGGAAAAAATGCTTTTCGTACTGAATTCAAGACAGTCAATAATGATATAGGTTTATTTAGTTTAGACACAATATTAGCTGTGGTTCAGCGTGCTGAACAAAAACAGCTGGGTGCAACTTATATTCCACCGATGCCGGTGACAGCATTGGAACAAAGGTGTTTTTTGTGGCTGATGGCCTGTCAAATGGTGCAACCAACCGATATTCCCAAGCTTAAAAAGAGCGATTTTCGTGTAATGGAACGGACTAACGGAACTGTCACCCATGTGAGCTGTGAATACTACAAAAGTCGTGCTCATGACTATAAGGAGACACCATTACTGGCAGTTATTGATGCTGAAGGTAATGCCATTATAAGCTTTATACAACGACAATTATTGCATATAGATGTAGACACAGAGCTGTTGAGTATGCCTAACCTATGTAAGTTAAGAGCATGCGGTCCTACAACTTTTATTAATCATATTTTCTGTTTGGCAAAGTTCCCCGTTATTCATACGAAAATCCTACGAGCACTTGAAAAGCGCAAGTCAACACCTGTATTACTTGACTGCGTCAATACTATGATTTCTAAAGGCATAACAAAGAGTTTTTGGGCAAATCGTAAAATGTCAAAAGATACTTCGGTAGAAGCATTTCGCACTAAAGTGAATAATCCTCTTCCTATATCTTGGTTTAGCCTAGAGGCCATCAAAAATTCGGCTGTCCACTCCCGTTCAGATAAATACCGGGTTGGACATTTGGTGAATTATAATTCACATGATAATAAAACCGAGCTTGATAGTTATATGACGTCAGATAATCCTGACTGGCTCAATAATTGCGGCCGGGTAACTCGCTCTGTAATGCATGATCTATCCATCAATTTATTAAGTCCATCCAGTGATCTGGTATTTAACGGTGATTTCACTCAAGCTCTGGAAGTCATTAATGATAAAAAAAATGATGTGTTGTCGCGGTTAAAGCTTGTAACAAACACCAAAGGTAAAGTGAATGAATTGGGCATAATGAAGGAGTATGTTCCCGAAGAGGGTGATTATCCCGATAGCATTTATTTACTTGATACGGCCGAGACGTATGTGCAAATGAAACATTATCTTGCTCAAGGATTAAAGCACTACAAGCAACTGCTAATGAGTAATCCTGTATTTCTTGAATATACTGTTTTACCAACCTGCGAGTGGATCGATGTGTTGTTTAATGCATCAAATTTAAAAATACCAAACGGAAAAGGCTTTAGTAAAGAAACAGTTAAAGCGGGGGATGTTATGTATAAGAAATACCACAACCATTTACCATCACTATTTACAGCTCAACTAAAAGGATAATGTATGGCATTAATTAAAGACGCTCCGCTTTTATCAGTCAGTAATGGGTTATTACAAAAACTTGACGACAAACTTGCTCTTTTCATGACCTTTGATAGCACTAAATTTTCTTCAAATAAATGGTACTTTAAATATAGATCATCTGGACAAAACCGAAATATCTCTTTGGATTTTTCACTGTTTGACTGCCCGCACCTTAAATTTTTTGAAACAATTGATTTGATCTTTGATGGAGAGAAATACCAAGTTAACAGTGTAGAACTGGCAAAGATTTTATTTTTAGAGCAAGCTTCCACAACCAGTTATGGTACTTTTAATGCGGGATTAAAACAGCTAGCACGCTTGTTTTTCTTTCTTAGAGAACGAGGCTTAACTTGCGTAAAAGCATCAGATTATCAAGAGTTGTTTCAATATTTTATGACCATAGATGTAAGCACATCTGGTATCAAACAAAGATTTTCAAGTCTAGGCTATAACACTGCTTTTGCAATTAATATGGATAAGTTACATGGTGTATTGCAACTCTATGGTATCGAAGGTGTACTCAGCCACACATCAAGTGCTTATATCAAAAAAGCACAAAAATCTGCGGTTGAAGTGATAACCGGATTGACGCTAGCCGATTATACGGAAGGTGGTTCATTTAATTTTTTAACCTTATCGGTTGGTCGTCATTATATCGATCATTGCGGTAATTATTTTCAGCAGCATTACCCTCTAGCTAGGGCTTTTCGGGCATGTATGCAAGGGTTACCTGAAATCATCCAACAAGAGTTTGAACACCGCATTGGCAGCCGCTTAAAAGTTGAAAGGCATTTGTTACTCCATATAGGAGCAGTATTGACAGGTCGGGATATTTTAACGGATCCATACTTAATAAGCAGCGGAAGACAAAAAGGCCAGTTCATAATTACAAAGGATAGGTGTAAGTTACTTGAACGCATCACAAAGGATTTTTTCTGGCAACAATATCATCAAGCTTGCGAGGAGGCTATATTATTTAGTGAGCAAGGTTTGACACTATTGTCAAAGCACTTAAAGTTACCCAAACGCTTTGACAGCTTCGAGTTCTTGCGTTCTATGCTGCTTACACAGTTAACTGATATCTCAGCCCCACGTGGCCCCGAGGCATTATTAAGACAATACAGCGCTACCCTTAAAGGCAAACGTGAGATCACTTTAGAACATTTTTTTGATTCTTGTGATGAAGTAAAAAAAGAGTTATTGATATTAACACCGCAAAGTGATCAAAGCTTAGCTCAATTACTAACTCAGGCCAATATCCCCTTTGCAAGTAACAGTAAAACTATCCGTGAATTTATCGGTAATGTCGAAGCCGCTGGTGGCATCTCAATGCTTGCACTGACAGGTTGGAGAGCCAGCGAATATGGTTTTCCGCTTGCCGCTATAAAGGTAACTGACAATCAAGATATCTTAGACAGTACTTATACCCCCTTTCGGTTTATACTCAACTGGATTGTGCCAAAGACCAACGGTAAAACCAAATTAGATCGTGAAATTACTCTCTCAGCATATTTACTTGCCTATCAAATGGATAGCTTGATTGAAGGTGACGATACGACCCCTTGTTTGTATTATTCAGGAATGAAAAGAACAAATATCCATGACTCATCGAAGATGTTTTCCTCTCGTGTGCTGCGTATGTGGGAACACTTTGTGAATCACTACACCATCTTTGTCAATTTGCGACAACTTGATACGTTAAAGAATATTGAAGTTCTCACTGAAGATGAACGTAAAGATTTAACTCTGTTGATGGAAGCATACCCAGACAATGCTTACACAGCTGAATTTAGATACACCATGAGAAAAGTGACCGACGAACTACCGCGAATTCAGGTAACAGGCCAGTTAAGCCGAAATAAATATGACCGACCAGGGCATATGCTGTTTGGCTTTATAAAAGGTACATTAAATGCCAATGAGATGGAGGTATGGCTGCAGCACCTCGATCCATTACTACAAAAACAGCTAACTGAGCTAACGATAAAAAAACCAGCTGATCTGTCTAGTGATTTAATCAAAACTTGTACTGCAAGTATGCTAAGTAATTGTGCTTATCCTACGCCACATGCATTCCGCCATATTTGGGCAGAAGCGGTGCTGAGGCGATACTCTGGTGACGTAGGTTGGTTTATTCGTTCGCACTTTAAGCACTTAGATGAACGCTTTTTTATGCGATACCTCAGACTGAAAAACTTTAAGGATATTCATGATATCGCTAAGCGAACAGCAGTAAGCGCCATTGTGAGAATGCATTTACTGACATTGCAGGATGAACATCGAGAATACACCGGAAAATTTGACGTTTTTATGCGCCGTTTAGGTAAAACAACCATGGTAGTATCCATTGAGGAATTGCCCGAAATAGTAGAGCAGTTCGTTGCCACTGAAGTTATCGATCTAAAGGCGAATTCGTGGTGCAATTGCATTTTGAGACGTACCACAGAGAAACAAGCAAAATGTGCCGTTGATGGCGTGCCGCAACGACAAAATGCTGACCCATCATTATGTCTAGGCTGCATCAATGGGAATATCGAAGAAGGTCATGTTGTGGGGATCATGCTACAAGTTGAAAATGATGTGAAAATATTGAAAAATCACGAATTACCACAATTTTTCAAGAGTAAGTCTAAATCAACGGTAATTGAAGCTAGAAAGCAGTTTTTACAGTTAAAACGCAACAGCGGCAGTAATAAATACGATAACCACATCAAGTATTTTGATGATGCACTTGTAATGGGAGGTTAATGATGGAATTTAACGACTTGCTCGCACAATCAGTCGCACAAGACAAAGCTGAGCCAGAGAATGAACTACCCGAGTGGGTTTCTGCTGACAACGCCTCGCTTGCGGCTTATGAGGCAATTAACAGTATAAAAAAAGAGAAGTTTGCTTATATCAGTAAGCACAAGACCGCAACGAAATTTCGTGTGGCAAAAACTTTTCAAGTACAGAAAAAAGAAGTAGCCGACAAGATAGGAGCAACAACCCAAGCGATATTTTATGCCAGCAGTTATTCAGAGGATCTTCTAACTTTCCTTGAAGGTAAGGAAGATACCGACGGTAAAAGGACGGGTGGTATCAATGGTGAGCTAATGAAGCGCAAAGACGATCGCATAGCAAAACCCCGAACTGGTTTAGCCTCTAAATCTAAGTCTGAAATATACTCTTCTGCACAAGCGGCAAATAAACGTATTGAAGAGCTAGAAACGCAAAATGCGGGGGAGCAATTATCACTGGCAATTACAAAGTTACCGCTTAATGTGCGAGTTAAACTTAAGCTGACATAAGAGGATAGAAAAAAGGCAGTGGCAAGTAAAAGTTAGTTCTGCAAGAGTACTTAGCCAGCGCGTTAATTGTAGTAGTTCAAACTCAACCAGACACTTTGCCTCCATCAGGTTTTAAACTAACCTGATGGAGGCAAAATCCACCATAAATTTATTTATCAAACAAGTCCAACATTTCACATTACAAACTAAGACTAACTTCATTTTTGATAGCATCAATGTTTAGAACTATTTCTTTCTCTATCCTTTCAGGTACATAACCTTCTTGGTGCATCTCAAAGAGAACATCCAATCTAGAATGATTGATTTTAAAGAAATGTGTGGGGTATTTACATTTAATATTCGTCAGTATTGACTCATAATTATCATTATAATCAATAGTATTAATATGTCGGTTTACATCAAAATGTTGATATGTTTTTTCAGCACGTTTTAGTATTGCAAATGGGCTACGCTGAAGTTGTAATGAAATTGTCGATATAGCAAAACCTTCTTTTAGCATTGTTGTAAGATTTTTTTCTTCTTGAATACCCCATGTTTTTTCCGCATTTAGTTGCTTATCCACTTTTAATGTCGCCCATAGTATCTTATACATCTCAGTATAATTTTTTGGGTAACGATCTTTGAAAAAACTATTTTTTGAAGTCATCTTATAGCGACCATCATTTATAGTGACGTACCAATCCAGTCCATTTACATTGATGAACAAACTATTTTTATGATGATAGAAGTCATCCATATCCTTAATGTTTTTTAAACCTAAAAACTCAAATTGCGAGCGGAATTGATTTCTAAGTTGAGGAGAAAACATTTCGCGCATGCCTACAACTAGGACTTGTTTGATAAAATCTTCATCCGATTTATAAAGTCCCTCTTTATGAGTCGACAGCAAAAATTCATCAATATTGTCTAATTCAATGGTAATATTTTTCATTTTTTGCCCCTACAAAGCTGATTTATCAAAAGGATTGAAGTAGAAAATGTGGGCCAGTGGGTAGATAAGAATAATATAAAATGGCAGAAATAGTATTTGGACTTGAACATGATTTTGTAACCTTACAAGAATGTTTAAATACTCTTTTACCGTTTAGCAAAAGAGTTAATAAAGTTCATAATTTTTCTTTTAAGTCTGAAAAATTATGCTTGTTTGGTCACAAAGAGACTATACAAAAAGTTTCGAAAAGATGCAAATATGCTTCGATATGCATTAATATTACACTATATTTGTCAAAAACACTGAGAAAAACAGGTGAAGGATTAGTTTCAGTATACGTTTGACTTAGTTTTAGACTTAATTTAGAGAATTAACTATATTTAAAATTAAGAAAGGAAAGCATTACTCACAAACCACTCCATTATTGTCACGATCATTCATGAAAATGTATGCTGCATGTCCTCGTAGCACCGGTGCTATTCCATGAGCACGAGCTTCCGAACATGTAATGCGACCATTTTTGTTGTCATCGTACATATTGAGGGCACCCTGTGAGCTTGGTGTTGGTAAATCCACTATACTTTGATCTGCTTTAGGAAAGAAAATCATTTCGACGCTTTCACAAGAAGCTAACACTGACTTTAAGGCATCTGCTTCCGCTTGATTGGCACTTAAATAATATTTTACCTTAATCTCGACGATTCGATTTGCAAACCAGCATTTGTTCTTTGCAGGCATCCATTCTGCAGCATCTAAGCCACACTTTCCTGTAGAGCTACATCGGTTCACCTTTGGTGCTGCCAGAGTCAGATTAAGCATATCAGTTGCAAACTGTACCCTTGTCTCTGCCGATGCAGAACATAACCCGCTATCATGTCCCTCTGAAGCAGCTACGATATGTTCTATATCTGTTTCTTTGTCGGATTCAAAATAGCGCCCTGTATAAGGGCCATAAACATGTCCATCCATCAGATCTACAATAGTGTCTTCGACACTCTGTGGGTAAGGGTATTGCTTTTTTTTATCATATGAAGAGCATCTATTTTCTGGCTCGACAATCAGTCCTCGCCAAGTATCTTGAGCTGACGACGTAAAAATCGTAAATAAGCAGAGACAAATAATTGTAAAACGACTCATGATAACCTTCAAAATTATTAGTAGTTGATGACTGTGAGCTGAATGGGCAGCCTAAACATCAAGTTCAATTGTTAGCTATTAAGCGATAGCATATTTAATATCAAACTCAGTAACCATTGTCTTTGGCTGAATTTTTTGAGCATTATTTGTTAATTCAACAATACCGTATTTTTCCATTGTTTTAAGAGTGCGACTGACATTACTAGTTTGTCGGCCACTCAATCGAGCGAGCTCCTCAATTGATTCTGGATGACACTCATTTATCAGTTTCAATAATCGCATGTTGTTATCACTTAATACTTCACCAAGTGACTTCAGAGAGTTAAACCATATTTTCGGTTCACCACATTTTGGTATTATCTTTCCTGACGCAATTTCAAGGACTCTACGTTGAAATTGCTCTCTAGGCATAATGCCAATTTTTAATTTACTCATTATGAAAAGCCACCATGTTCAATATGCTTAATATATTGAAGAAAAATGTCTTTTTTATCAGCTTCACACAACTCAGACGCAGTTTTGTTAGCACATGCTGCTATCATAAATGTATTAAACCAATGAACTACCTCAGATTCGTTTTTAGTCCATTTATTAAGTAACGGCATTAAGTAATCTAGTTCTTTTAGTGTGAAGTAGCTTTCTATTTCAACAATGCTATTCATATGATTAATACCTATTTTTATTAATTCAAATCGTTCAAGTTCTGCCCTGATAATAATTCACTTAGAAATGAATTCCGTTTATTAGCATTACTTTCATATTGAGTGATTTTGATGAAATCACTTTCTTTACCAACAATATGAACCTCTGTCTCAGCCCTTGTAATTGCAGTATACAACCAACTTCGGTCAACAATCCTACCACTTTTAAGGCTGATTATTATACGTGGAAACTGTGAGCCTTGAGCTTTATGTAGTGATATTGCATAACCCAGTTTAATTGAACTAAACAAATCTAAATCAAGTTCTACTTCATCACCAGTATCAAGCGTCACTACACCAAATTTGTCACCGATATGCTCAGTAGATGTAATAACACCGAGGGAACCATTTTGCACACCAATCTCATAATTGTTTTTGGTGAACAAAACAGGATCGCCGAGCTTGATACGTACAAATTGCATCTCGCCTTCGTGCTTAATTGTAAGCATCTGTCCATTAGGGTTATTCTCTGCTTGGGCAAGACTGTTAATTTCATCTATACCCCCAAACGTTGTTTTGTAAGTAGCACCAATAACACGACTAATTTTAGGTGACTGTGAATATAGTTCAACGCATTTAGATGATATTTCCTCTTCAGACGTTTCATGAAATGTTATGTTCTTAAATGATAAGTTATTAGGAACGATCCCATCACATATTTGTGCGCTGTACTCAGGTATACCTGTGCTAACGTCTTGTCGTTTAACGATATCTAATGTTGTGTTCATGATGGTGCCGCTACTTATAACATCAGCTAACACTTTACCTGGACCAATAGGAGGTAGCTGGTTAGGATCACCCACAAATAAGATCCGAACATTAGGGTGTATACGCGTGACAATTCTGTACATCGTAGGTATATCAACCATTGATGCTTCATCGATAACGACGATATGCTTACCATCATCATTAATCTCTTCCTTTCGTAAGAATGCCGCAATAGTGCATGTAGCAAAGCCGATGGATTCATGCATCCTCATAGCAGCCCTGCCTGATAACGCTATAGCATGTATTGTATAACCAGCGAAATGCATAGCCCTCAGCGCAGTTCTGAGCACGGTTGTTTTCCCCGTACCTGCACCACCAGTAATGCATGCTATTTTAAACGCTAATGCGTTCACAACAGCTTCTTGCTGCTTGCCTACCAATTCATAAGGCAATTCATCAATCGCTTGTCTTGAGCTTTTAGTAAATGATTCATCGAAGGTATCACCAAAACTTGCTAGCGTTTTAAAACGCTTGGTAACAACACCCTCCATTATCAATGTGGCTGATTGATGATATGTTCCATGTTCAGGGTGAATAATATACTGACTTTTACTGAATCCGACTTGAAAAGATTTTTTGGTGAGCTCCATACAACCTAACAAGCGCCTTAGTATAGGCTTCAACTCGTTTTGGCTTGCGAATGTGTTACCATTACCTAAAGATGCACGTAAAGCCTCTTCTATTGCCGCTGACAATCTCCTATCATCATCGTTAACAACATTAAAATGTGATTTAGCTAATTCACTAACAGCTTTAAACGACATACCAAATGACATCAATTTAAAAGGATCTCGCTGGATCTCTTTGATGGATTGATCCCCATGAAATTTTAACAATGATTGCTGTACGTTTGAAGGGATCTGCTTTTTAGACATCCAATTTGCATATTTAAGATTTGAATACTTTTTAAATCCTTCATACAAAGCTTCTACAGAGGTATCGCTAAGCATTTTGCTTAACGATATTTTGTCTTCAGTATAGTTGCGACTAAGCATTGCATAGATTTCTTTGTCATAGTATTCCCAAAGCTCTCTAGCTTTTACAGTGCCAATACCTTTGAATGCTTTTTCGTATGCAACGAACCTTATAAATTGCTCACCTGTTTCAGGAAGCGTGCACACCGCGAATATGGGGTCTTGATAAGTGATTTGTTTGTATATGTAATCATTACTAACAAAATCAGAAACTTTATACTTGTCCTTAACCATCCAGTGCTGCCCTATAGCAGGTTCAACAGGAAGGTTGGTTTTCTTTGACATGATTGTAATTAAAGTTTTTGCACTAAAAACGTTATTACTTTTATCTAATGGTGCTCCCATAAAGATGACATAATTAGATGTATTACGAGTTACACTAGTAACCCTAAACCTTGACTCTCTAATTTCTGAATCAATCATCTAGGCATCATTCCCAATTCATTTATGACGTCACCTAGCTCTGAGTATTTTGCTAGTTTAAGCTCAAGCTCACGTACTTTAGCCTGAAGTTCAGTGTTTTCTTGCTCGAGTTTTGATAACCGTCTTTTATTCAGCGCGTTCCCACTGGCGGATTGATCAAACTCTTGAGGCTGCTTCTCTTTTTTAATGAGTTCTTTAGTTTTTTTAGGTAAAACACCACGTTTTCTAAGACCATTCTCTAGGGCTTCTAGTGCAGGGATTATAAGATCATTTTGTGTCAGAGCAGATTTCCCGATGTCCGCACCAAGAGCAATTTCCTTACGATTAAGTTTGCCACGGAAGACTATTTGACTAAAACAGACATCATCTTGAGTTGCTGACCAACTCATGAATTTGTTAAAAATATCTATCTTTGCTTGCTCTGCACTTCCCATAATCTATCCTCTTCTGTAAATTAGATGAGCTTCAATAAATTGCCAGTTTATGATCACGAAAATAATTAACTGCATTGAAAATTAATAGTAGATGAGCGCTGTATGAATGTACAGCCTTCTTTGGGGGTAGTGTAATTTATGAATAATAGGAAGGGACTATTGAATCAACATATACCTGAACTTGTTTATATAAAGAAAAAAGTAATCCTGATATAGATTCTCCACTCAGTCTTTGTAAAAGTGTTCAGCCATACTTTGTTAGAGTATTAATTTTGTATCATTAGTTATAAAAGACTTGTACAACAACTTGTTAAATGTCGTACTTTAATGGGGTTGGGAAAAGTAAAGCTAAATCCTTTTTATTCATTTTAAATAAAGGACCTTTTTCACTAACCCTAGGCTTATCGCCACCTTTACGTTTTATCAAGTGATCCATAGTGATAGTACCATCAGATAACAAAGGCATTAACTGGTTTACCATAGGATTTTTAGTGTGAATAACTGATTTAAGTTTAAAGTGCTCAACCCCATCTACCTCCACACTTTCAGCATCTATCCAAAAAGTTTCCCTATGCTTCTCAAGTAAACGTCCACGAAGTAAGTCAGAAGGCCAATAAGCAACATCACCAAACTTAATTTGATGCTCAATTAGCAGTTCATCTTTATCATCATAAGTAAATTGTAAGCCTTGACTGTTGGGCTTTTTAGCTGAAATAGTGCAATAGAGTTTAAAATCATTTTCCCTCTGATAACCAAAAGCATCTAATATTTGCGCACTACTTTTCAAGGGGCTAATTTTCCAGTCTGCAACTTGAGCGAAAAGAGTAGTTCTATTTCCATTTCCTCGACTAGATTTAAGTTCAATACCTTTATAGTCTGGTAACTTACTACTATTTGGTGGAATGCCTAATGCATCTTCAACAGCCATTCCTATAGCAGTAGAACCTTTCTTAGCCGCTTTTATCAAACCACTTTTAGCTATTGCTTTTAATTTTCCTAAAAGTTCTTCAGCAATACTTTCATCATTAGAGAATATTTTTCGCAGCTTATTTAATTCAAAGCAGTTATCCTCCAATGCACAAGAACTTAAATTCAGCAACAGTAGTTGTTTGCCGGCAAAAATTAAAGCTACTCGATCACCAGCCTCAGAAAATTTAGCTAAGCCTACAAACCACATTCGTGGATCACCAAGCTTAGTTTTAGGCCGATAGAGACTAGTTTTAGCCTTTGTTATTTTATCTTTCCATATGAGTAATGAAGTATTGATAACTTTATGATCAGGTCCTTGCTCTTGAATATCATAATTATGAAACCCTACACTTCTAAATAAGTGCCTAACTGGGTGGGTAGCATCAAGAATAGATTTTTTGAGACCAGTCGGAGTTGGTTCAAATGTGGCAAAGTCAATACCTAGAGATACAAGTTTTTTCTTATTATGAATGACATTTTGAGCTTTATTTAGTTGATCACAACCAGAAGAGTTGGCTAGTAAAGTTTTAGAAGGATCTTTCAATTTTTGTCCATATGACATCAATGTCTTTAAAGTCAGGTTACTTCATAAATCGTTAGAGTGTCCAGAAGTAAAGTTGATATACTTCAGATAGATTAGCATCATTAATCCTGGACTTTCTTAGAAAAGTAGTTTAGAGTTTAACATCACATATTATTTAGGTTACGAAATTGAATTACATAGAGTTATTTTCAGGTTGTGGTGGTTTATCTTTAGGCCTTGAATCAATTAAAAGTGCTAATATGGTTATGGCTAATGAGTTATCACCCATGCCTGCCCAAACTTTTGCATATAACTTTTTTAAAGAAGATTTTGAGAAAGTCTCCCCTGATAAAACTAAGTGGTTATCAAGCAACTTTACCCTGAATGAAATGCCACTTAGATTAAGAGAAGATCCGAGGACATATCCAGAGTTAAACACTACTAATAGTATATGTGATATCAAAGATATTGATTCTTTAAAAGGTAACTTAGTCGTAGCAAATATAATTCATTTAAATCAGTTTCTTAAAGAAAATCCTGATTTAGTTAAAAAACTATCTGATTCATTTGGTGATGGTGAATTAGATTTAGTTTCAGGTGGACCCCCCTGCCAAAGCTTTAGTTTGGCAGGCATGAGGAAAAAGAATTGCGATAAAAATTCATTGCCCTGGGAGTTCGCTTCTTTTGTTGATAAAGTACGCCCTAAATTCACCATATTAGAGAATGTAACTGGTATTTTAAGAGCGTTTCAGGAGGAAGGGGAAAAGTATTATGCATGGATTGAAGTATCGAAAGCATTTAGTCAAATTGGCTATATTCCTTTATGCTTACATGTAAACGCAAAATTTGCAGGCATCCCACAAAACAGACCTAGATTTATTATGATTGGTGTGAGAGAAGATATTTATAACCAATTATCAGAAAGCTTTAATAACTCTGAAAAAGAGCTGTTTTCGTCATCTTTTGCATTTTATAATGGTGTACGAAACAAGATAGACTCTGAAATTAAGAGGTTGAAGTGCCATGACGTAAATAACACAGCAGAACTTGGGCTATTCAAGGACTCATTTCTTGCAGAGTTGGTATCTCACTCAGAAAGCTTTGTGAATGTTTCAGATGCAATTGAAGATTTAAGATTTAATGGGACGAATTCAACGCCATCAAAATATATTACTACTAATTATGAGGTCTTAACTGGTGAAGCTTACAATAAGCCTAAGCCGATCTGGAACCATGAAGAACGAAGTAATGGAGCTTTGGTACAAAGGCGCTTTAGGCTTTACCAGATAATGCAAAAAGCGGGCACAAGCCCAACGAAAGAAGCCCGTTCAATATTAAAAGGAACAAGCAACGACTTAAGTGATGATGCATGGTATGCCTTCTCCTCACATGATTATCTGATTGAAGATGGTAGCTACGTAACGTTTAAAACCAAAGGAGAGTTTATTGCTTTTTTAGAGCGTCACCCAACCAAAAAACAAACTCAAAAAGCTCTAGTTAAAAATTCACCTGCACCTGCTGCACTATCAATTCCTGATGATGCTTGTCATTACCATCATGATGAGTTACGTACTCTCACCGTTCGTGAAATGGCTCGTATTCAGTCCTTTCCGGATAGTTTTGTTTTCCGCTCAAAGGTAACTACAGGCGGGCAAATGAGAAAGTTTGAAGTTCCTCAATATACTCAAGTAGGAAATGCAGTTCCTCCCTTATTGGGTAGAGCTTTAGGACTATCTATCAAAAACCTTATACAACGCTTACTTTAAACCATCATCATTTTTTGTGTTATTGATTTGTTATGCTGTTTTAGTAGCATAACTTAGTAAACATCTTACTTTTTGCGTCTTTCAGCCATAAAACACTTTATGCATTTTTAAAACACTTAAAAATGCATAGCTTGTGTTAAAGATATTTATGAATAACTAGCTGTCAAAGGTATGTTTTTATTGCTTAGCTTGATTGGTGCACTTGGCTTGTCAAACCAATGATATATTTGATTACTCCAGTTGCCATATTGCTCAGATATAGAGTTATTAAATAACAATATTTCAGATTGAGATTGCTTCTTAAACATATTGAAGTGAGTTTCACCTCGAACTTCCCATGATATCGCGATTATAAAGTAATTAATTTCATCTGCTAAAAGGTATATGGTCGTATAACTGACAGGTTATTTTTGATGTTTTTCGATTAAATTATTAAGAGTAAATACTTTAGAAAACTCATCCATGTTTATATCTCCATGTTTATATCTCCATATTAACTTCAACATAAAACTTAGTTGATGATTGATAATAAATCAAAAATCATTGGATTTTTACAAAAGAAATTTGTAGTGTTTTTATGGGGGTGTCATAAAAAATGAGAATTTGTGATACACATTAATGTTTAGATTAATAGCAAAACCTCATTTTACATAAATTATGACTGTAGTGCCTAGCTTGATATCTGTAAGCTAAGTGTTATCAAATACTCGACCTAATTCATCGGTTAAAATAATCTAATCTAATGACCACTTAGGATACGATATAGACGTTCGATCTTAGTCGATATTTACAGTAACAGATAACGAAAAGCAGATATAAAAGATCTAAAAACTTAGCTAAATTAACTACGCCACTGCAGAAAGCATAAAACATGGTGTGCGAACATTTTAGTTGAACTATATGAATTTTAAGGTGTATTTGTATTGAGAGCTTTAGGTTAAAATGTTATTCATATAAACAATGAATTGTGGCCGTCATTAGTTGACGACTGCTAAATATAATAAGTACGTTAAGGACTAGGATAGTTATGGCATTTGTAAAGATGACTCCGAAAGTGGAAACTCCAGATTCACCCTATGAAATATTTAGGGATTTACCCCGAAGGAAAATTCCAGACGCATTACCTCATCAAAAAACAATGATGCAGTTATATTCATCTACAGCAGCCAACTTTAAAGATGTTGCTCTTCAACTCCCTACAGGTAGTGGCAAAACTCTTGTCGGTCTACTAATTGGAGAGTGGAGGCGTAGAAAATTCAAAGATAAAGTCGTTTATCTTTGCCCTAATAAGCAATTAGTTCATCAAGCAGTTAGTCAAGCAAATGATAAGTATGGTCTATCCGTAGTCGGCTTTACAGGTTCAAAAAGAAATTATGATACGAGTGATGTTGCGAAGTACAAACAAGGGGAGTGCATCGCAATTACTACTTACAGTAGTGTTTTTAATACCAATCCTTTTTTTGATGATGCTGACATAATTATAGTCGATGATGCTCATGCTGCGGAAAATTATGTTACTGAACTTTGGTCTTTAAGAATTGAGTCTTCAAATAAAGAACATAAAGCAGTTCACCGTGCGTTATCGACTCTTTTAAAAAGTTATTTAGACTCAATTAGTTATACGAGGTTAACAGGTCAATGGTCTAACCCGTCCGATAGGGACTGGGTTGATAAGATCCCTACGCCTCTTTTAATCAAACTTCATGATGAAATTTGTGAAATTCTAGATGAACATACGAGTATGTCAAACTTAAGATATCCTTGGAGCATGCTTCGTCATAACCTAAAGGCATGTCATTTATATTTGTCATCCTCCGAAATATTAATTAGACCATTAATCGCTCCTACATGGTCGCATCCAGCTTTTGATAATGCTCAACAACGAATATACATGTCAGCAACCCTAGGTGAAGGAGGAGACTTAGAGAGGCTTCTAGGTAGAAAACATATTGAACGATTACCGATACCAGAAGGTTGGAATACACAAGGAGTCGGTAGACGCTTCTTTATTTTTCCATCACTTTCTTTAGATACAAGCGATAGTATACAGCTTCGCCGAAACCTACTTCAAAACTCTAATCGAAGTTTAGTTTTAGTTCCTAACAGTAAAATGAAGGATGAGGTTATTAAAGATATAGAAGATAACTTATCTTTAACCATTTTTTCTGTTGAAGATATTGAAAAATCCAAAGCTAAATTTACAGCAACGGATGATTCTGTTGCTGTTATCGCAAATAGGTACGATGGCATAGATTTTCCGAGTGATGAGTGTCGTTTATTGTTCATAGAGGGGCTACCTAAAACGGTGAACTCACAGGAACGCTTTCTAATGTCAAGAATGGGAGCGGCTACTTTATTCAATGAAAGGATACAAACTCGTGTTCTTCAAGCGATAGGACGATGTACTCGTTCATTAGAAGATTACTCGGCTGTTGTTGTTACAGGTGTAGAGCTTAATGATTATCTAACAAACCCAAAAAGAAGGGAATACCTTCACCCTGAGCTTCAAGCAGAGTTAACCTTTGGAGTTGAACAATCCAAGAATGCTAAAATAGAAGATTTTGAAGAAAATTTAGATATATTTCTTCAAAATGGTAGGGATTGGGAAAGTGCCAACCAAATGATCGTGGACTGTAGGAAGGATTTAATACAAAAAGAATTTCCTTGTATCTCCAATTTAAAAGAAAGTGTCAAACACGAAGTAAAATATCAGACAGCACTATGGCAGGAAGATTATATAGAGGCTTTAAGCCAAGCTGAATCGGTTTTAGCTAAGTTAGTAGATGCTGAATTAGGAGGTTACCGAGCACTTTGGGAATATCTTGCAGGTTCAGCAGCTTCACTTGCTGCAATTGATCAACCCGATTATGCAAGCAAAGCAAGTTTTCATTTCGGTAGAGCTAAAAATGCGGCAAGAAATATACCTTGGTTAGTTCGTTTATCTAAATTTACTTCAGCCAATCAGTCTGCAGTAAGGCAAGATGAATCCGATAGCTTAATAATGATCCAAGTTGAAAAAATTGAAAGTCGACTCGATTTATTAGGAACATCTCATGACCGACTTTTTTCTAAAGAAGAGTGTAAAATCCTTACAGGGCTTGATGATGGAGAGCTTTTCGAAACTGCACACCAATCATTAGGTGAACATATAGGTTTTGATGCAGGTAAGCAAGAAACGTCAGGCTCACCAGATCCTTGGTGGCAGTGTGGAAACAAATGTTTGGTCTTTGAAGATCATGCTAATGCAAATGAAAGTTCTTCTTTAGATGTAAAGAAAGCTCGACAAGTAGCGTCACACCCCACTTGGATGAAGGAGCATGTAAGCTCTTGCTCTTCGGAAGATACTGAAATAACTCCAGTATTGTTAACACCTGTTTCTACCACTTATCCTGGTGCGTTAGTACACCTTGAAGGTGTTGCTCTTTGGCAACTTGCTGATTTCAAATCATGGGCTATAGTAGCTACCCAAACAATTAGAGAATTAAGAAAAACATACTTACAGGCAGGAGATCTTGTATGGAGAGCAGAAGCGGCATCAATTCTTAAGGAGAGAGGTCTCGATATCATTAGCCTTCAAAAATACTTTAAATCCAAGCCAGCTAAAAAAATCTTAGTTGAGCGTTCAGTAAATTAAACTAGCCATTACCAAACTATTGGCTTAACTACCGTTCTATAGACTAACTAAGTCTCTAGAACGTGATCGTCCGAATAAATGCATCTAACAAATGAACCTGTGTTAATAAATAAAACATACTGCCAAATTTGTTTCTATCTTTATTCACGAAAGTCCATTTATGCTCAACGACATAAGTAGGCTTGCATGGGGTTTTTGTTTCGAACTTTATTCAGCTTCACAGTAATAAACCACTTTAAATGGTCATGCTGTCAATACGGGGGCTTAAGTATCAGATGGAACATACAGACTCTGATTAGATTATGTACTTCCCCATGTAGGGATAAATGTGTATGTAACATTGACGTATCTTTTATATGTTTTTTCTGCATTCAACTTAAAATATTTGAATGTAAAATACGTATGTAAAATAAAACAGATGCAAGTGCAGATAGTGTTGGTATATGTATGTTTTCACTCACTCACTCACTTAAACATACAAATATCGTCTCTTTATAAAAATGATGGATGTTTTACGCGAGCCGATGGAGTCGGGTGAGGTAACAATCTCGCGTGCTTTACATAAGCAATGTTTTCCGGCCCGATTTCAATTGATTGCGGCGATGAACCCAAGCCCGACGGGTTTTTATAATGACAAACGCAGTACGCCAGAGCAGGTGTTGCGCTATTTAAATCGTCTGTCTGGCCCTTTTCTTGACCGCATTGATATTCAAATTGAGGTGGCAAGATTACCCCGAGGCACTTGGGCACAAAATACTGAAAAAAATGAATCGAGCAGAGTCGTGCAACAGCGAGTACGCGCATGCAGAACTATTCAATTACAAAGGCAAGGCCAAGCGAATGCGCATTTAGGTAGTAAACAACTGAAAGAATTTTGTCCAATCAGTGCCCAGGACAATGAATTTTTAGAGCTTGCGGTAGAAAAGTTAGGGCTATCTACTCGAGCGCATCATAAAATCTTGAAAATAGCTCGCACCCTCGCCGATATGGAATCAGCGGTGCATATTAGTCATCAACATTTAGTGGAGGCGTTATCTTATCGTGCAATGGACCGATTATTAAGGCATTTAACCAGCGCGGTAGCGGTGTAACCTACCATTGAGAAGCCTACTGTTAGATAACTTCACTAAAAATATTAGGGGTTGTTGATCTTTCGCGGTTAAATTTTATTCGCGGCGAGTCGCGTGTAGCCTAGTCATTCTACGAAAACACGACCCAACAATTCGCTGCAAAAACAATCTCGAAAGATCAACAGCCCCTAAGTAATAGCGTTAAAAAATGCCTTTATCAGGGGTTTTGCCCTAGATTGATTAAGACAACAAACGCCTAATTCAAAGGGCTCTACTTCCCCGACATTGACTAGATTATGCACTCGATCTTTTACTGGACTGTTATCAACGACCACTTGTGGCACTATGCCAACGCCACAGCCTAAAGCGACCATGCTTACTAAGGCTTCATGCCCCGAAACCGTTGCATAAATATTGGCTTTACCTTGCTGTTTTTTACGATACCAGCGTTCAAACCGTTTTCGAGAAGCGCCATGCTCAGGCAATATAATGGGGATCTCTGACCACGAAAGTATGTTTTTACTCAGTTGTTGCTGTACTTTACAAGCCATTGTCGGGGCAATTACCGCGAGGGTAATGGTATCAAGATGATGAAAATAAACACTTCGGGGTAAATGTTCAGGGGTAGCAGCGATGGCAAAATCAACTGACTGGTTGTGTACTTGTTCAAGGGCGTCAGCCGCATTACCCGTTGTTAACATGATTTCTACCAAAGGGTGCTGAACCCTAAAGCGCTCTAATAGCGGTGGTAGGTGGCTATAGGCTGCAGTGACTGAACAATAGATGTGCAGCTTTCCTGTTAAAGAAGCCTGTTTATACTCAAGAGATTGCTTGAAGCCTTGCCACTGCTCAAGCTGCTGTTCAGCATAAACTTTGAATTTTTTTCCTATGACAGTTAACACCACAGAGCGATTGTCACGGTGTAATAACCCCCCCCCCACCTCTGCCTCAAGCCGTTGAATAGCTCTACTGAGTGTTGATGGACTAATGTGATGTGCCTGTGCCGTCTTACCAAAATGCAAACTTTGGCTTAAATGGACAAACATTGCCAGTGCCTTTTGATTCATAACTTACCCGCTCAATACCCGTGTGAATAAATAGCTGTTGCTTGGTATTAGGCCTCTTTATTGCAAAAAACGCAACACAGCGGTGTAAATATATCACTTTGTGCAACGAAATCTCTGGGGTATGATGCCTTATCGTCAGAAAACTGACTGAACACCGTACCCGTTTAGTATAAGCAAATACCAATTATGAGGAGTTAAGCATGAGTAATTATTTTAATACGTTAAGTTTACGTGAAAAGTTAGGCCAATTAGGTAAATGTCGTTTTATGCAACGTGAAGAATTCAGCGATGGCTGTAACTTCATCAAAGACTGGAACATTGTTATTGTTGGTTGTGGCGCTCAAGGTTTAAACCAAGGTTTAAATATGCGCGATTCTGGCTTAAATATTTCTTATGCTTTACGTGATGCCGCGATTAGCGAAAAACGTCAATCTTGGCAGTGGGCTACTGAAAATGGTTTCACCGTAGGTAACTATGCAGAAATAATTCCTCAAGCCGACCTAGTATTAAACCTCACTCCTGATAAGCAACATACTTCAGCAGTGACTGCGGTAATGCCATTAATGAAGCAAGGCGCTACCTTAGCTTATTCTCATGGTTTCAATATTGTAGAAGAAGGCATGCAAGTTCGTGCTGATATCACAGTGGTAATGGTTGCACCTAAGTGTCCAGGTACTGAAGTACGTGAAGAATATAAACGGGGTTTTGGTGTGCCAACACTTATCGCTGTTCACCCAGAGAATGATCCTCAAGGTAATGGTTTAGCTATTGCTAAAGCCTACGCAAGTGCTACTGGTGGTGATAGAGCGGGCGTTTTAGAATCTTCTTTTATCGCTGAAGTTAAATCGGACTTAATGGGCGAGCAAACAATTCTTTGTGGTATGTTACAAACTGCTGCAGTACTAGGCCATAAGCAATTAGTTGCTCAAGGCATGGATGCAGCTTACGCACGTAAATTATTACAATACGGTTTAGAGACGACCACTGAAGGTCTTAAACATGGCGGCATCACTAATATGATGGACCGTTTATCAAACCCTGCTAAAATTAAAGCGTTTGATATGTCTGAAGAATTAAAAGAAATTTTACGCCCATTATTCCAAAAACATATGGACGACATCATTGAAGGCCGTTTCTCTGCGACTATGATGGCAGACTGGAAAAATGATGATGTTAACTTATTAAAATGGCGTGAAGAAACCGCTGAAAGCTCATTCGAAAAAGCGGCTGATTGTGACACTGAAATTTCAGAGCAAGAATACTATGATAAAGGTATTTTTGTGGTAGCTATGATCAAAGCAGGTGTTGAACTTGCTTTTGAAGCCATGGTTGATTCAGGCATCATTGAAGCATCGGCTTACTATGAGTCACTTCATGAAACCCCCTTAATTGCTAACTGTATTGCACGTAATAAGTTATACGAAATGAACGTAGTCATTTCTGATACGGCTGAATACGGTAACTACTTATTCACTCATGCCGCGGTACCGTTACTTGCAGATTACACCGCTAACTTAACATTAGAGCAATTAGGTGAAGGCCTAAACGTTAGCTCAAATAATGTTGATAACGCCCGTTTGATTGAAGTAAATGAAGCAATTCGCAGCCATGGTGTTGAAGTGGTTGGTAAAAAACTTCGTGGTTATATGAAAGATATGAAAAAAATTGCTAGCGCAACATAGAACTTTTTATTTAAGCTTCTTGTTTAAATAAATAAAACGGCATTTGAGTTTATTCAGTGCCGTTTTTTATTTCTTAAATAGGTATTATATGCAGCAGTATAATGGCTATTATTACAACATTTATTAAGGAAGACTCAATGTCTGATTTTAAAGACGTAAGTATTAACAGAGCCGCCAACGTCTATTTCGACGGTAAAGTAACAAGCCGTACTATTACGTTTAACGATGGTAGTTTTAAAACACTTGGTATTATGCAAGCAGGTGATTACAAGTTTGATACTAAAGAAAAAGAATTAATGGAAATTACTGTGGGTGAATGTGAAATTTTACTTGCGGGTACTAGTGAGTGGCAAAAAATTGTGGGTGGACAAGCGTTCTACGTTGACGCAAACAGCTCCTTTGAGATCAAAGCAAAAACAATTATTGATTACTGTTGTACTTACATAAGCTAAACGCTTATGTCACTCATTTTAGCCAACAATTTCATACCTTTTAACGAGGCGTTAGTTGCTTCTAGATGTTCGACTGTTTATTTGAATCTGATATACACCAAGCTTTAAAAATGCGCGCAGTCTCCGCACACCTATCAGTTTCTGAGCTAAGCGATGAAGCTGTTCGATTATTAATGCGTGAAGATCAAGAAGGCTTGGCTGCTGTATCAGAAAGAGCTAACGAGCCTGAAATATCTTATGAAGTTCGGCTAAACGATTTGAAGTCACATAGTCAATTATAAATATTATATGCCCACACTCATGTATTGTGGGTTAAAATATTTAAGTAGATAAGTTTCAACCTCTTGTAGGTTGGACAGAAAATTATTACAGTGGCATAAACAAGCAATTAAAATGGGACTGTTAATAGTGGCTAGGTTTCTCTCTGTTTAACATTTCAGCAAACAATTATTAGCCCTAAATGAGCATTACCTGCACAGGAACTAAAATGAAAAAAACACCACAAAAAAATCAGTTTAAAAAGATAGTTGCAATTTTGTTTATCAATGTTGTAATCCTATCTTACATCGGACTTCAAACTGATGATGAGCGTTATCAAGATGCTCTAGATGCATACCAAGATCAGAACTTTACCAAAACGTTCAATATCATGTCGTCACTAGCTGGAAAAGAATCCCCTGATGCGGAGTACTTTTTATCGACTTTGTATGCTAAAGGACATGGCGTACAAGCAGATAAAAAGTTAGCTGCGTCTTGGCTCGAAAAGGCGGCTAAACATGGTAGTAAAGATGCTAAGGAATCATTAAAAAATAATACTATTCCAGTAAATTAATATATGCACATAACAAGTGATTTAAGCGATACTTCTAACCGTTGCCTGTAGGAGTGGTGTTAATTTCTTTAGCTTTAACAGGCGATTTTAAGGTTCGAGTCTCTGAGGAGGTAAAGGCAATATTTGGAAAATCTGCAACGGATGCTCCATCAGACAAGTTTAAGTTAATTGCAGTTAAACAAGCGATAAAAATAATCGATAAAATCAATAATTTAATTCTGAGTTGAGTCATGAGGTTCTTGTGCCCTTGCATCAGTTCCGTGATTAAGTCTTTGTTTTTAAATGGTGGTTTTTGTCAGTGTTTAGTTTCAGTGACAATAAGAATGACATGAACCAGTCATATTTATGTAACATAAATGTCATATAAATAAGAGATTATTGGCTTTATTTTATTTCTATCTTAAGGCCTTTATCATGCGTGTATCAAGTTTTTCTCGTTTGTCCGTTGCGGCTATCAGTCTATTTGCGGTGATATTTTTAGCAACAATGTATTATGTAGGTGAATCACTAAATAAAAACAGAATACAATACAAGGGTTATCAAACACTTATTTCCTTAACCACCATTCAGTTTAACCGTACTATTGTTGAATACTTGAAAACGGGTGATGCGACCTTGTTAAATCTGGCGCAACAACAATTAGCTGAAATTGTGCAGAAAACCCATAGCCTCAATATGGATGATTTGTCTAAGAGCATTGATAGCCAAGCAAAGCATTTAGCCCATAATATAGAAGTAAAGTTTCGTGCAATAGGTAAATTAAGTGGCTCACCATTAGCCTTATTACGCAATAGTGAGCAAGAAATGGTATCGATAAATAATGAGCTAGCTAAATACGCTAAACAAAGCCAAATTTTGTCGACCTCAGAACAGTTAACTTATTTAATAAAAAATCAAGAAATGAGCTACTTACTGGCTGACTTAATGAAAGCGAGAGAAACGCTATTTATGCAAAAATCTTCTAATACGCAGTCAATAAAACAGCTACTACATGATATGAACGGGGTGAATAATTTTTTTTCGAACCAACCCGCTTTAGAAATTCATCCAGAAAATGATGACGATGAGGAAGACTTACTTGGGGATAGTGACGAGACTGAAGATTTAAGTATTGACGCTATTGATGAACTCAGCTCGTTATTAAATCGCTATCAAAAAGAATTACAAAACACCCTGTCTCAGCAAAAAAATCGTCAAGTAGGCTTAACATTATTGGCTAAACAAGTGGGTAATATTGAGCAAGCCATTTTACAAGGAGAGGAAGATATATTACAGGATCAAGATAAAATATATGCGGATTTGTATATTATCATTATTTTTTTGTTGGTTTTTTTAGTGTGCTTCTTATTGGCTAATTATTGGTTACAACACAGCGTCATTCTCAAACCGTTACGTAATTTACGTGATAGCTTTGTCGAATTGATGGAGCAAGGAAAGGTTGACACTATTACTGGCATTAATAAAAGTACTGAATTTGGTGAAATATCAGCAAGCTTTAATCATATGGTTAATCGGTTGGAGCAAGATGATAAAGAAAAAGCCTTGCAGCTTGATTTAGTCGCAACCGCATTAACTACTATGGAAAATCAGGTGAAACGTATTTATCAATCATCTAACAGTACCAGCGAGCATGTACAAAGTGCCCGAAATATTATGAAAGCGTTAGGCGAGGCGACTGATACGGTAAATCTTTTATCAGGGCAGGTGGTTGATAATGCCCAAGCCACTAAACAAGCGATGGAGGTGAGCCAACGCCATGTTTCTCAGGTACTTGCCGCAAGTAAGTCGACTAATTTAGCGGTACAACAGAGTAAAACAGCCATAACTTCGTTATTCCAGTCGGTGAAATCAGTCACTTCGATTGTCGATGTAATCAGCTCTATTGCCGACCAAACTAATTTATTGGCACTTAATGCGGCGATTGAAGCGGCAAGAGCGGGTGAATACGGACGGGGCTTCTCGGTTGTTGCTGATGAAGTAAGGCAACTGTCTGGTAAAACGCAAGCATCTCTTAAGCAGATTTCAGAGCGCTTAAATCAATTGCAAAGTGCCAGTAATTCAATTGAAAGCATTATTAACAACATTGAAAAAGCATCTTATAAACAAAAACTGATTGCAGATGAATTGCAAGAAACAGCCTCGGCAGTTTCAGGTCAGGCAGAAGCTTCTGCTACCGTTGCTCAAGACACTCTTGAACAAATCACCCGTCAAAAGGTACACTTCATTGCCTTTGAGCAAGCGATGGACAATGTTGATAAAGAGGTGATGGGCTCACAGCAGTTATCAAGTGTTATATCACACGATGTAACTAGTCAAGTATATGACATAAGCCAAACCCTTAGAAAAGCAGGTTAATGGTATAATCCTAAAGAAGGGTTAAATGAATATACAAAGAGTATGAATAATATGAAAAGAACAATTAACATTTATAACTTATTGGTTATAAGCGTTTTTACTGTGTTTTAAACTATTGTCTGGGTAAACTAATACTTGAATCAAAGCGTTGAAAGAGGCAGAATCCTATTAATTAAAATATTTAAGGCAAAATCATGTTAAAAGCAGAAATGGTAAAGAAGTTAAATCAACAACTGAATTTAGAGTTTTACTCTTCAAACTTGTACTTACAAATGAGTGCCTGGTGTGAAGAGAAAGGTTTTGCTGGGGGAGCCGCCTTTTTACGTAATCATGCCAATGAAGAAATTCAGCACATGAACCGTTTATTTACTTACGTAAGTGAAACCGGTGCGTTACCTATTATTGGTGCCATTGATGCGCCACCACACGAGTTTGAAAGCTTAGGGCAGTTATTTAAATTAACCTACGAGCACGAGTGTCTGATCACTGAGCGCATTAACTCACTTGCTCATGAAGCATTTACCAACCAAGATTATTCAACCTTTAACTTCTTGCAATGGTATGTTGCAGAACAACACGAAGAAGAGACTTTATTTAAAGGTATTTTAGATAAAATTAACTTAGTGGGCGATGATGGGCATGCGTTATTTTTTGTTGATAAAGATTTAGCTGAATTAGCCACAAACGGTAGCACGAGTATAATGACAGAAGCTGGTGCATAAAGCGCACTGACTAATCTTTATTGAAGCGATAATCGCTAAAAAGGGCTTTACTCTTTGCAGAGTAAAGCCCTTTTTTTGTTATCAGCCTTATACCAGTTTCATTAAATTAGTTCCCACTCAGAAAGTTGCTAAGTTGCCAAAATTATGTAGTAAAAAAAACCTCAAAACGTTATTACGCTTTGAGGTTTTTTATTAAATTAACTGAGTACTAATGTTTTTAGCTAATACTCACTTTATCTAGCTTTAATCTTATTCATCGTCACTTGAGGGCGTTTGCGGAAGCAAAGTCGCCTTGTAGACGAAACAATCTACGTCATCTTCGTCACAGCCATCAATTTCAACTTCAAGTATTAAAAACTGCTCGATTGAGTCTTCATCTAGAGTCAATTTAAATTGGCTTAATATGGTGCGACTATCATTATCAGTAGCGATAACATACACATCAAAGCTGTTATTTGGTAAGGTGATCGCACTGTTTTTCTTGTAATTTACGCTACGACTATAAAGTGCGGTATCAACGGTTTCATCTGATTTAACAAAATAGACATTAACACTAGAAAAGTCATCGGATTGAATTAAGTTAACAATCTCAACTTCATGTTGATAAATACTGGTCGCTAAACTATTTTCAACCGCAAGGGTATACATATTCATTTCCATTTCGTAGACGACAGTGCCATCTTCATCAATGATGATGATGATATTTTCACCATACTCATCCTCAACCCTTACTTCTTCAGTATAGATGAAAAGAGTTTGATTAGTATTTTCAGCAAGTGATAATAAAATCCTGCTTAATAGTGGCGTTAAACCATCATCCACAGTAGTAGTCAGGTTAAGACTGTAGTCAGCGCTTGCCATTAACAGTAGTTCACTCATCTCACCATAAGCTAATGCATCGATTATAGGGGTGTTACCAATGTCACCAAGATGTAAAGCCATCTCTTCGTTTTGGTTATAGTTTTCATCGAGTAAGTCATTCTTTTCCACGGCATTATAAGCACTAAATTGTGCATCTGATTGCTCATCTACATATTCAGTTACCGAAGAGTCTGACATTTTATCTAAGGTGTACAGTGACGAGCCTGGACCATTGTTGTCTTTAACTATCATTATGTTTTGAGAGGCGTAAGAGAAAGGGATACTCTCTGAGGTAAATAACACCTCATTGCTGCCCGCAGTCGTGATATAAAAAATATAGTCGTCTTGGTCTACTTTTTGATTATCCGATAACTCTAAAAAGTTAGCTGAGCTAAATAATTCAGCTTCACTAAAGCTTTCATCATCTTCCGACATATAAAGATCAATCGCGTCTCCATTTGGATGCATATTCAACACTCTAAGGTTGAATAGGTCATCGTCGGAGTCATCATCGACTTCGTCTTCATCAATTTCAGGAATAGCATAAACAGATACTTCTGGAGACAATATACTGTTGTGAAATACAATTAAATGAATGGTGTCTTCAAGAATATCAATCTCATCTTCATAAACAACCTCTAAATCATCAGTGTCTGTACTGTCATCATCACTTTGCCACGCTATTTGATACTCATAATCTTGGTTTTCTACTTCAATATTGCTGTGAGCACTACCATAGTCAAGACCAGTGTACGTTGCTTCATAATGTTCATCGTCATCATCACTATCTGAAGAAAGATCCTCATCCAGCGTTAAATACATAGTGGGTGAGTCATAGGATAAGTTATAAAGTTTAACATAACCTACATCACTGGAGTCATTATCATCACAGGCTGCCAGCGTTAAAAGTAATAAACTCGTGGCAATGCAAGCCCTTAAAGTGCTTTTTTGGGGTATTAATGTCTTCATTTATATCGTCCGAAAAAAAATATAGTCAAGTAATATGCCGTAGATAGACATGAGGTTTGGCAAAGAGTTCCGATCTTTACTCGATCTTTACGAAATTTTACACTTGCTTACTTTAGTAGGCAAGGAGGCAGATCACGTAATTCTGATCACTTTATCATTAATAAAAGTTTTGTGTAAGCTTTTTGTATACGCATTCTTTGTCTAAAGATTATAATAAGGATGAAATTTTGAGCCTCACTCTTTATTAAGGCTTTTCTCTTAAGGTGTATTCGTGATCACAACAGATGTATTAATAATTGGCGCTGGCGCAGCTGGCTTAATGTGCGCAGCCCAAGCGGGCTATCGTGGCAAAAGTGTTATTGTGGTTGATATGGGGAAAAAACCAGCCCGAAAAGTGTTAATTAGTGGCGGCGGGCGTTGTAACTTCACCAATGAAAATGCTAATCCAGACAACTACCTTTGCCAAAACCCTCACTTTACTAAATCAGCATTAAGCCGTTATAGCGCACAAGATTTTATCGATTTAGTTGATCGTCACGGCTTGAGTTACCACCATAAAACCCTTGGACAGCTATTTTGTGATGACAGCGCGCAAGATTTGGTTGATATTTTGATGACCGAATGTGAGTGGGCAGGCGTGCAAATAAATTTACGAACTGAGGTACTATCGGTCAGCCAAGTTGAAAATGTGAATAGCGATGACAACAAACCAAGTTATGTTGTCAAAACAACAGGAAAAAGCTATCAATGTAAATCATTAGTGGTGGCCTCTGGCGGCTTAACTATGCCGAAACTAGGTGCAACACCAATAGGTTACCAAATAGCGAAACAATTTACTTTAAACGTACTGGAAACTACTGCTGCTCTTGTGCCTTTTACTTTGCATGAGCATGACAAACAACGTTTTGATGGTTTATCCGGTATCAGTTTATTAACCGAAGTCACCAGTGAAAATGGCACCCGTTTTAAAGAAAATATCCTCTTTACTCATCGCGGTTTATCAGGGCCAGCCATATTACAAATATCTTCTTTTTGGCGAGCTGGGCAGGCAGTTACTATTAACTTGTTACCAGAACATAATCTCAGCGATACGCTAACGCAATGGCAGCGTGAGCAAGGTGATAAGTCAGTAAAAAATCTACTGGCAACGTTACTGCCTAAACGTTTTGTTGAAGTCTTAGTGAAAGACGGCGTAATTGCCGATAAACCAATAAAACAACTCAACCACCATGACCTTAATGCGCTGAGTGAATATTTACACACATGGCAAATTAAACCTAATGGTACAGAGGGTTACCGCACTGCAGAAGTCACTTTAGGCGGGGTGAATACCGATGAATTATCAAGCAAAACATTTGAGAGTAAAAAACAACTAGGATTGTATTTTATTGGTGAAGTGATCGATGTGACAGGTTGGTTGGGGGGGTATAATTTCCAGTTTTGTTGGGCGAGTGGCTTCGCCTGTGGGCAAGCGGTTTAGCTGTGTAGTGACAATAAAGTCCGCACGAACCCCTTAAAGTTTGCACGAAAGACCTATGATTTCCCTTAAAGATTGCACGAAGTAGTATTATTGACTACTCTATAAAGAACAAATACTTTATGGTGTCAGTTGATGGCAGGACGAAAACTCAAGACCTTTGATGACTTTAAAAGGTCTTTAAAAAATAAATATGGAGTTGGTGATGGCAAATCATACAAACCTTGGCTACGAGTTCAAGATGTTAAATCTCAAGGTGTTCGTTCACAAAAATTTGGCCTGAAAACGGGGCGAATTCACCATACTCTCTCATCAATAGAGACCGAATTGTTTTACCTTGCAGAATATTCAGACTCTGTGATTGATATTAGGGAGCAATTCCCTCTGTTTCCTGTAAATTTATCTATCAAAATTGCCCAAACTCTAGGTGTTGACCACCCTGTTCACCCTGAAACTAAAGTACCAATAATTATTACAACGGACTTCCTTCTTACCAGGCTGATAAATGGTGAAATAGTTTATGATGCTATTTCAGTAAAGCCAGAAGATAAATCTGATGAAAAAAGGGTTTTGGAAAAGCTAGAAATAGAGCGTGTTTGGTGGGAGTTACTTGGGATAAAATTCTCGTATTTTATAGGCAGTGAGATAACACAAATTCAAAGTAGTAACATTAATTGGGCAACTCACCCAGTAAGATCGGAAGAGAATGTTTTTACTGAAAATGAAATGGATTTGGCTTTATCGTTTCTAACGTTAGGACAACAATTTATTCGAGATATTTGTAACCTATTTGTCAGTAAAATGGATTTGCAGCACGAAGCAGCTCTCAACATGCTGAGATGTCTAATAGCGAAAAAGAAAATCGCTGTAGACCTTTCCTACCCTCTAGAAAACGCTGATTTTATAAAAATATTAAACATTAACATTGCTAAGGAGGGCTTAGTCAGTGGAAATTGTTAAGAACAGTACATGGAATATTAAGGATATCGAAGGTATTCCATCTGGTTTATATCGTGTAATTCAAATTTTTGATGAAATTTCTTGTTTGATTCTATTTTATTTGGAAAAAGAAAAAAGCTTAAACAGACCTTTAGTTATAGAGTTAGATAGATTCAAACTGGGTATAAAACACAATCTGATATCGGGAAAAAAGTTCTCGTTACCTCCACATTTGCTCTACAGCGAAGAAGAAATTGATAAAAGTCACTTAGAGGCTAGAGATGAAAGTTTTGGCTTAATAAAAGATCTAGTCAATAGTGCTAACTTTATATTCGATTACGCAACAAAAAGTAGAGTGCCCGCTGTAGCTAAGCACGCAAAAGAAAAACAAAAGGCACGTACCACTATAGCAAGGCTGTTAAACACATATTGGCGCTATGGTCAGGACAAGAATGCTCTATTACCCGCTTATCAAAATAGTGGTGGCGCGGGTAAACAACGTAAAATTTCTAATAAACCATTTGGCTCTCCAAAAACCACTAGGACCTTAGCTATTAAAAGGTCTAAAACTTTTATAGTTACTGATTTAGATAAAGAAAATATCCGTAAGGCACTTAAAAAACATCATTTAAAACCACACGGAAAAAATTTAGTTGAGACGAGAAAAGAGTTACTAAGAACATATTACTCTGATGAAATAAAGAGAGCTGACGCCTTGAGGGAAGCACCTTATGTTCCTAGCTATAAGCAAATTAGAACATGGAAAAACAAGCTGTTTTCTAAAGACTACATAACCCAAAAATCTACTAATGAACGAGATTATTTATTAAATAAAAGGGGGTTATTGGGCAGTGCCAAAGATAAATGGCCAGTACCGGGCAGTTGTTTTGAAATTGACGCAACTGTAGCTGATGTTCACATAGTTTCTAGTTTTGGTAAGTAATATGTATTAGGGAGACCAACAATATATTCTATAGTAGATAGAGCGAGTGCAATGATAGTTGGATTAAATGTATCGCTTTATCATGCTTCATGGAGAGCGGCAAGACAGGCATTAGCGAATGCATTTTTACCTAAATCATCATATTGCAAAGAGTTCGATATTAATATTCAAGACTCTGACTGGCCGCCAGCACATATTCCATTAAGGTTAATGTGTGACAATGGAGAAATGATAGGATTAGAGCCTCAGAGGTTAGTTGTACCTTTGACTGAACTACAATTGTCTCCACCTTATAGGCCTGACTTTAAAGCAATGGTGGAACGTCGGTTCGGTCTATTAAATGATGAGGTTATTCATAGCTTATTAGGTACGACACGAGGTGGAAAAGTAGTTCGTGGTGATAGAGATCCTAGAAAAGATGCTACTTATACTTTAAAAGAATTTACCACTCTATTGATAGAAGCAGTATTGGAGCTAAACAGATCTATTTATAATAACTTGGCAACCACTAGTCCTCTTTTGTAAGGTAAGCGATCATTATAGGCCGTCTTCCATCTCTACCTAAATCCTCTAAAGTAATGCCATCTTCACTCACCGAGAAAACACATGGCAAATACCCAAAAAACACCTCAGCAATGGCAAGTAATCGTCGAACAACATGCATTAA
>JBAHZW010000026.1:0-20222 GCA_037132835.1 Colwellia sp.
GATTTTAGCAAGTAGAAATGAACACATAATTAATGGGATTGGTATTAGGTTACGGTCTGTAGCCTTAACGAGGTTTCATTCTATTTTCTTTTCTTTTATTTGCTTTCATTTTAATAAAAACTTATTGCTTATAATCCGCTCAGGTTGTATTGTTACATTGTCGTATGACAACTGATAACATAGTGGTTGAAATAAATTATCAGATGGTGCAGTAGAAAATGTTTACTGAATTATTAAACTAGGTACATGGAATTACAAAATAAAAATTATAAAATACAAAGCATTAAGGTGGGGTTATGAATTTTAAAATGAACAGTTTAGCATTAGCTGTGACTGTGGCTATTTCAAGTACGCCTGTATTGGCGGAAGATATATCAAAAGAAAAAATTGAGGAAATTGAAGTTATTCAGGTCACGGGTATACGAGGTAGTTTGGTAAAATCGCTATTTAATAAAAGATCTGCCAATACCGTAGTAGATGGTATATCTGCAGAAGATTTGGGGAAATTTCCTGATCAAAATGTTGCAGAATCACTACAACGAATTACAGGCGTAACAATTGAGCGTGAAGGGGGCGAAGGGAGTAAAATTTCAATTCGTGGTTTTGGCCCAGAATTTAATGTCGTACTTCTTAATCAACGTACAGTGCCTACTGAAGGTGCTACTCGTGCTTTTTCTTTTGATATGCTCGCTTCTGAGTTAATTAGTGGTGCTGATGTTCATAAAACCACCACAGCTTCAATGACAGAAGGAAGTATTGGTGGCTTAGTGAATATTACAACCGCTAAACCGCTTGAATATGAAGGTTTTAAAGCTGTTGCTAGTGCTAAAGCTGTTTATGATGGGTTAGCTGATAGTACTAACCCGTATATTTCTGGTTTAATTAGTCAAAATTTTGATGGTGAATTTGGTGTTTTAGCTTCTTTTGCCTATCAAGAGCGAGAATCACGTAAAGATGAAGCTTTCATTGGTGGTTATACGGAATCAAGTGTAGGAACTACGAATGATCCGACTAACCTTGATAGGGATAATGTTTGGCGTCCGCAAACAGCGGGGCAAAAATTGACAGCACAAAATAGAAAACGTACTGGTGCTACTATTACTGCTCAATGGATTCCGTCAGATTCACTTTCGTTAACTGCGGATGTAATCTATTCAAGGCTTGTTGTAGATGATGAACAGCATGAGTTATCTCGTTGGTTTTCTAATCCTGTTTTTGGTGCGACAATCAATGAGGAGACTAATACGGTTACAGCGTTTAGTCGTACACCGAAGCCTTACGTGTCAACAGGCGTCTTTCAACTTTGGGAAGATGGGACTAGATTAGGTACAGGCCAGTGGAATAGTGCTACCCGAAGAGGTAATAACCGTGATGTAACTACCACAATGGTGGGGTTAAATGCTGAGTGGAATGTAAGTGATGAATTAGCTTTTGAATTTGATATACAAACGTCATCAGCGGAATCTGATAGTGGGGTTAATCCATATACTGTATTGGCAAATCCGACACAAAATATTACTAAATTTAGTATGTCAGGAAATTCATTTTCTTGGATTGGTCAACCTTCAGATTTTATAGGTACCAGTAAAGATTTATATCATGCTCATAACGTTTCTTTTAGCCAATTTCAGCGTGATGACGATATTACCGAACTTCATACAAATATCGAATGGACGCCAGAAGATATGGGGTTTATTTCATCAGTGCAAACGGGAGCTTATTATTCATATCGTGAAAAAGTAAAAAATAATGCAGCAACCAATTATTCGAATGTATTTAGACCTATACAGGGCTTTCATTTTAGTCCGTCGGCATCAATATTGACAGATTTTAGCCCCACAGGCGGTTTTTTAAGTGATGAAGGTGGTTTTCTTGATAGTTGGTATACTTATAACCCTACAGATTTAGTTGACTTCTTATTATCGCCAGAAGCCCTTGCTCAAACAAGTGGCTTTGGTGACCAAATAATGAATAACTTTGCAAATGGTGATCCTACTTATGGCACTCAAGCTGAAGCACAAGTGGCGGCAGATAATGCATCGGATGCTGGATATGCAAGAATTGAAGCACTACAAAGCTATGTTCCAGTAGGAAACTCAGGACATCGATTAGGTGCTTTTGCTCCTGAACACAACGCGAGTAGTTCATGGCGCGTTACTGAAGAAACCACCTCGTTTTTTGTTCAAGCTAATTTAGAAGGTGAGTATTGGTCAGGTAACATTGGCTTACGTTATATAACCACGGATACAGAGTCGTTTGGTACAGGTACTGTACTCACAGGTTATAAACTCGATTCAGGTGCAGGTGCCGCTGGTTTAGATAAGGAGTCAGGTCAAGCTGTAAGTGATAAAGGCAGCTATAACAAAGCCTTACCAAGTATGAACTTGAAATTTGATTTGTCTGATGATCTTGTAGCACGTATATCTTATTCTGAAACCCTAACTAGACCTAACTTGAGTAAATTAACGCCTACTGAAAATTATAGTGGCGAAGGTCAAATGTCTAATGGTGAGTTGGTTTTTGACGGAGGTACTATTACCAGTCAGAATGTTAATTTAAAGCCCTATACCTCGGATAATTTTGATTTGGCATTAGAGTGGTATTACGCTGAAAGTAGTTATGTCGGTGTAACGTATTTTAATAAGCAAATTCATGATTGGATTACCACTTTAACAGAAGATGTAATTGTTGAAGTACCTTATTTTGTTGATGATATTGCCTCTGGAACTAAAATGTTACCCTTTAGTAAGAGCTCCCCTTACAATGCTGAAGATTCAGATGCATCAGGTATTGAGTTTGCACTATTACATAACTTTGATAACGGTTTTGGTGTTCAGTTTAACTATACTTATATTGATAGTGATGCAGCATTTACTCCGGGGCAGGAAGATATGTCATTTACTTTAGATGGCTTGTCTAAGGATTCATTTAATTTAATTACTTATTATGAGAGTGGACCTTTTCAAGCGAGAGTTGCTTATAACTGGCGTAGTGAGTATGTAAATTGTGCAACTTGTTCAGGCGGTTCTAAGCCTATTCAAACAGAAGCTTACGGTCAATTTGATGCGTCTGCGAGCTATGATATTAATGAAACTATAAATGTATTTATTGAAGGCGTTAATATCCTTGATGAAGATACTCGTAAATTTAGTGTCTATAAATCTCGTTTATTATCTTTTTCTGATACTGGATCTCGTTTTTCTTTAGGGGTTAGAGCTAAATTTTAAGCGCTTTTAGGTAGAATTTTATCAAGCTGAAAAGGTAGATTCAACTCTGAAGTGCATGACCGCTACGCAGCTATAGTTGCCATGTGTTCAGCTATTATCTGCTGTGATTGTTAACACAGCAGATAATGGCGTTTACAGCGCAATGGTTGCGGCCGTTACAGTCTTCGCTGACGGGTAGATATGGTAAAACTCGTTTTCCGCTCTACAATAGTAACCAATGCACCGCTGTGGCCTTTACCAATAACTAAATCAATTTCCCAATCACCCGTTCTACTTTTATCCACAACAGTCTGGGGACGTTAATTAATACTCACACGGTTCTTAATAAACCCTTGGTCTGCTTATTTCTCTTTACTACGGGATTGATACCGCTTTCCTTTTTTGCGTAAACACTTGAATAAATTACCGCCACTGCGCTTATCTGACCCTATGTACTGATAAATAGTTTTGTCACTATCTTGATTTTTGAGCATTATCGGATGATGTCAAAATAACGAGAAAATAGTGTTACTGTATTTATGATAAGACACCACACTAAAGGCCACTAATCAGCCGTCTTTGGTGTTTTTAAGGCCATAGACGGTTAGACTTTTACTTTCAACCATTACCAAAATCTTCTATTTCTTCCCAACCTTCACATCCAGAAATAACGGCTGTAATACTCAAAAATAAAACATTAACTAAATGGTGATGTATTTTACGTGGCTGGCGTGGATCTCGAATAATCGAAAGTTGACTTAACAAAGTGAGTTTTGACATATTTAACTTCAATTGATTATAAAAAGAAGTATATGATCACAATTAAAGTTGATCTACAAATCAATCTTTTGTTAAATTAAGATCTATAGAGGTGCGCCCTGCTTTTTGAAAAAAACAATCAAAAAAGTCAAAATAAAGGTACATGTTCGTAATCTTGCTCTTACTACTAATCTAAGTGTTCAGCCATGAAGTCGATCAATAAGCGGATCTTGGGAGATAGGTATCGATTTTGCGGATAGGCGGCCCAGAGCCTTTCTTCGGCTCTTCTAAAGGGTTCGAGTATCGGGACAAGTTGGCCCGATTCAATGTAGGGTTTCACAAAATAATCATCGAGCTGAATGATACCAATATCTTTGAGGGCTGCATCTAGCAGGGCCATGCCACTATTACAGCGCAGGTTTCCTTTTACCTTTATCGTTCGCTCTTTACCATCGTCTGTAAAGCGCCAAAAGTCTTGGATTCCTAACAGACAGTTATGCAGTTTAAGATCCGTTAAATTTACGGGCTCACCGTGCTTTTCTAAATAACTTGTCGAGGCGCAAACATAGCTAACCCGCTGGCCTAACGGTTTAGCTATGAGGGTTGAGTCTGGTAACTGTCCAACCTTTATGCCAAGGTCAAATCCACCATCAATCAGATCAACCTGATGGTTGCTTAGTTCTGTGATGACCTCTATCTCATCGTATAGGCGGACAAAATCGTTCACCAGTGGCAGTATCTTCTTCTCTCCATAGCTCACAGGAGCGGTGAGCTTTATTTTTCCTTGCGGTTTACTATGAAAGCGGGTGACTGCTTGCTCTGCTGCCTAGAGGCAACTATTGAGTTACTCTCAGTATCGTCATCTCCGTGGTGTTTTAATACGGGGATCCAGTACCTAAAGCGCAAGGATCTTCGATTATAAACTTCGAAGATGACGCAGACAAAGAGTGCCTGAGTAAACTACATAGGCATGTTACTTTTTTCTATCTCCTTTTAGTTCTTGAATTCAATTACATTTTATTGCAGAATTTAATTGAGTGTCTTTATATACTTCATTAAATAATTAAGTCAGAATTGGTGTGTTAATACATATTTCTAGGATTGAATAATGAAGAAAAATATTAGTCTAGCCATGGCTCTTTTAAGTAGCGTATTTATTAGTGCTTGTATAACGGTGCCCCAAGAGCCCCCAGTCAATAAAAGCCAATTAGCCCTATCCAGTGTACGCGACATTCAAATTTCTTATTCACAAGGTAGTCAGTTTTCGTTGGCGCCTAAATATGTCAAAGAAACGTCCTTGAAAACGGAACAAACACAAGCTATATACCAGGTTTATGCGGATGCAATTATTGCTGATCTAACCGAGCATGGCTTTAAAGGTACAACAGATGCTACATCAGCTGAATTTCATGTTGGTTTTGCTATTGCTTTAGCCAGTGATTTATCTGACGAAACCATTAATAATAAATTTGGTATTACGCCCGGTTTAGCGGGTAATGACAGCCTAAAAAAGGGCAGTTTCTTAATTTTCATTGAAGATGCACGCACAAAACAAAAAGTATGGCGTGGTGCAGTACAAGGTTTTGCTCATACAGAGCATAATGAAATCCAAAGGCAACAGCGTGCAGCAGCCGTTGTTAAGCGTGTAATGAACCAGTTTTACGTGACTAACTGATTATAGACGTTACAAAGGATCACAGTATTAGCGGAGGATTTTTGTTGTAATGATGTTAGAAGTTAAGTGAATGAATAATTTGAGGGGAAAGCTATGAAACAACTTATTTTAATGGTGACACTATTTACGGGCAGTCTTTTACTTACCGCAAATACTTTTGCGGCAAGTAGTGAAGTGATCTGGACTGATTATGAAAGCTATCGAGATATTCGAGAAGGCTCTATGACTAAAAAGAAGTTTAGAGAGCATCTTTTTAAAACGATTGAACAACACATTGCTAGTTTGGCTGCTAAATTACCCGAGGATAGAACCTTGAAAATAAACGTCACTGATGTTGATTTAGCTGGGAATATTAATATTGGTGGTATTCATTCTATTCGAATCATTAAACAAATGTATCCACCTAGAATAAATCTTTCTTATCAATTGATTGATGCTAATGATAACGTTATTAAATCAGATGAAGACGTCGTGGTAAGAGACATGAACTTTATGACAAGTGTTCCGTTGAAGTATCGTCAAAAATCCTTTGGTTACGAAAAAAGAATGCTCGACAAATGGTTTAAAGACACCTTTACTGAATAATTGATAGTTTATCAAACACGTTATAAAAGCCACTAGGTGGCTTTTTTTATGCCTCGCCTTTTTTATGTGAACTGGTATTACTGTAGCTTTGCTCAAAATCGGCTAATACAATGAAGAGTTGCTCTATTTTTTTAACTAAAGTAATAAGCAGTGCTTGTTCTCTATTCGCTTGCCATTGTACAAGGTCATTGGCAATCTCTTCAACATAGGGCTGGAAGGTATTGGCTGAACTTTTAAAGTGTGAATCAGTCGTAAAAACAGCAGCGAAGTTGGCTTTTTTTTGTTCACGTAAATTTGCTAATGTTGCATCTGCCGTTAATGACTTCTTTAAAATAATTGAAATGTTTTCAATGAGTTGTTGTTCGATTGCTTTAGTCATAAAATGTATTACTTTAATGATTGCTCTTAATGAAGTGATTATGCCAGATTGATTGGGGTTTTGTTAGCTTGTCCTGCAATTTCTCGTACCAATTTGGGCATTAAAAATCCCGGTAAGCTAGCGAGCATCTTTTTAACAATAGCTATCGCATCGGCTTCTGTTACGTCAAAGTGGGCTGCGCCTTTTACGGCATCAAAAAGGTGTAAGTAATAAGGCTGAATACCCGCATCAAATAATGCTTCACTTAAGTTAATTAACGTTTTTGCATCATCATTGACCCCACGTAACAGCACACTTTGGTTAAAGAGTGGTATACGTGCCTCACGTAATGGCTCAAGTGCTTCAATTAACTCGTCATTAATTTCATTGGGGTGATTAATATGCAATACCATGACGGGTTTTAGACGGGAATTTTTTAACAGTGTAACCAGTTTTATGGTGATCCTGTTCGGTATAACCACGGGCAATCGACTGTGAATGCGTAAACGTGATACATGAGGGAACTGCTCAATTTTATCAATAAGCCAAGCTAAGTGATCATCATTGGCCATTAATGGATCACCACCACTAAAAATAACCTCATTGATTTCATTATGAGCCGAAATATAGTCAAGAGCACTTTGCCAACGTTGTTTATTCGGGCTGTTATCTTGATAAGGAAAGTGACGGCGAAAGCAATAACGACAATTGATAGCACAAGCAGACTTCACAATCATTAATACGCGATTTTTGTATTTATGGAGTAAACCCTCTGCAACCGTGTCGTGTTCGTTTAATGGATCATCAGAATAACCGTCAGTCATTAAAAACTCTTTGGATAATGGCATGACTTGTTTGAGTAGTGGATCGTCAAAGTCACCTTTGTTCATGCGATGAATAAATGAAAGAGGTACTCGAACAGGAAATAGTTTACGGGCTTTAAAGTGTTGTAAGTATTTAGCAGGGGCGAGATCCAGTAACCTCAATAGTTGATCTGGATCAGTTACGACCTCATGCAAAGACTTTTGCCATGCTTTTTCATCACAAAGATGCAAATTATGATCAATTTGGGTTATTATTTGCGGCAATTCTAATTTCAATTGAATATCTCTTGCTAACTACTCCAATCATTATAACGGTTATAGTCTGGCCAAGATCAAATAAATCACTAAAGTAATTAATAAAAGAGCACTCTTATATGGCTAATTTCAGTACCAACCAGTTCAAAGCTGGACTTAAAATCATGCTTGATGGCGAACCTTGTAATATTATTGAAAATGAATTGGTTAAGCCGGGAAAAGGTCAAGCCTTTAACCGAGTTAAAATTCGTAAATTAGTGTCAGGTAAAGTATTAGAAAAAACTTTCAAATCAGGTGAATCTGTTGAAGGTGCGGACGTAATGGATATTGAACTCGCTTATTTATATACAGATGGTGAGTTTTGGCACTTTATGAATAATGAAACCTTTGAGCAAATAGGTGCCGATGAAAAAGCGGTAGCTGATAGCATTAAATGGTTAGTAGAAGGTGATCTCAGTACTATTACTTTATGGAATGGCACACCCATTTCAGTCACACCACCAAATTTTGTTGAAATTGATATTACCGAAACAGATCCCGGCTTAAAAGGTGATACTGCGGGTACTGGAGGCAAACCAGCAACGTTATCGACTGGCGCGGTTATTCGTGTGCCATTGTTTGTACAAATTGGTGAGAAAGTGCGTATTGATACACGCTCTGGTGACTATGTGTCACGTGCAACCAAAGCACAATAACTAGTCATTCGATAATGGATAAACCCAGTAAACAGACCACTGTTTATTGGGTTTTTTACCCAGTCGAACTTGCAATACTCATCATTTAATAACCGACTCAGCTCGTTCTTTACTTATCTTATAAAGGTAAATGGGTGATTTATAAAAGTCATTGAGTCGTACCGTTTTACTTGGTTTGTATGAAGGTAGGGCGAAATTATTACTAATAACAAAATGAACATTAGCGTGTTCAGTCTGTAATTTATGACTAATTTTTTCCATCGCCTCAGGAAATAAATAGCAGACTAAGACCGATGCATCTGAGAGATCGGCAAGATAAAAATTTTGTCGGTATAGGGTTAAATTTTTTAAGTTGAATAGCTTCTTAAGTAATGTAGCGGTTAGCCAAGGTAAAAATGAGAGTTCGTAACCCACTATTTTTCTTTGCGGGTACTGCTTGGCAATGCGTATGACAAAGTTACCCCAACCACTGCCCAAGTCAACAATAGTACCTGTACCCGTATCACTGACTAATTGCATCATAGCAAGATAAGCTTTTTTTGAACTTGGCATCGGTGTAATACCCACCTTTACCGAGCTATATATTATTGAAAGAGCGATAAATATCATAAAACAGGTTAAAATAACAAACAAAATCAGTTCTGAAATGATCACTATCGACTCCCAAGTAAGTAGCTTAGCTCTCTGCTTATATTTATACCAATCCCATTAGGGGTTGTTGATCTTTCGCGGTTAAATTTTGTTCGAATCTTTCAGACAGCGTTTGTTGGTCATTTTTACGGCGTTATCACCTTTTTATGTGGAATAACCACATTACAAAGGCTCTGCCTTGTATAAATACCCAACAATTCGCTGCAAAAACAATCTCGAAAGATCAACAGCCCCTAACAAGTTATGATTGAATAATAACTTTGCCTTTCACCATACGGCTCATCAATTTATTGATGGCGTCAACGGTTGCCGATAATGGAAACACTTCATCAATAACAACTTTTACCTTACCGTCTTGATACCATTGCATTAACTCCTGTATATTTTGAATAAATATTTCCGGCTGTTTCTAGGTAAAAGTTCTCCAAAAAATGCCAACAATACTGCAGACATTAAATAACTCGCCACCAACACAATCATAAGCAACATCAACCCCCTTGCCTTCGGTTGCAGATTTCACCTCTCCATCACCGGAATTAATCAAAATGTCAGCACCATTTTCTTTGGCTATGGCGAGCTTGTCTTCACTTGAACAAACGGCTATAACCTTAGCGCCTATTGCCTTAGCTATTTGAATAGCAGCTAAGCAGGTGCCTCCAACTGCGCCTGTCACTAATAAAGTTTCACCCGCCGTCAAGTTACTTCGTTGGCGAAGTGCACGATGTGCTGTAGCATGAGCGGTTAATAAACCTACTGCTTCAGTACTAGGAATATCATCTGGTACGGCATCCCCATTTTTGCATCTACTGCTACTTGCTCGGCAAAAACACCAAGCATGCAAAATATATCACTCGTTGGCCTTTGTTAAGGTGTATTACGCCATCACCAATTTCAACAATAGTACCTGCTATTTCAGTGACTGGAATAAAAGGCGTTGCCGGTTTTATTTGATAAAGCCCTTGTACTAAAAGTCCGTCAGGAAAATTTACCCCTGCGGCTTCAATATTAAGCACGACTTGACCTGCTTTGGCTTTAGGGCATCGACATTGGTTAACTGCAGATTTTCAACCGCACTAAATTCATTACATACAATCGTTTTCATAAATAAAATCATTATATTTTTTAATTTTCATCTTTGATAACAGCTAAAGCCATTTTTGCTAGCGGCCCAACAAAAGCTCCAACTTTACTTGCTTGAAGATTTGAGGCATTACCTTGTAGTGCTCGCTTGGCTACCCCTTGTGCTATTGCGGCTAATTTGAAAAAACTAAAAGCTAAACAAAAAGTCCAGTTATCAATTTTTTCTATGCCCATACGTTGGCAATAGCTAGCAACATATTGTTCTTCGTTAGGTATGCCTAAACTGGCTCTGTCTATTCCTTTGAGGCCATCAATACTGCCCATTCCCTGAGGCATACGAAGCTGCATACATTGATATGCTAGATCGGCAAACGGATGTCCAAGGGTAGAAAGCTCCCAATCAAGCACAGCAATAATTTCTGACGTTTGTTTATTAAACATCATATTATCTAAACGAAAATCACCATGAACCAATGACACTCGACCATCGTCTTCAGGAAGGTTCACGAACAACCAATTCATTAATTCGTCCATCGCACTATTTTTTTGCTGTTCAGATGCTTTATATTGTGCTGTCCAGCGGTTTAGTTGACGTTCAAAATAATTGCTTGCTCTGCCATAATCACTTAATCCACAAGCATTGATATCAATACTATGTAAAGCAACGAGTGTTTTATTCATCACATCATACATGGACGTTCTTTTTTCATTACTATCAACGTCCTTTAAAGATGCATCCCAGTGGACTTGGCCATCACAAAACTCCATTAAATAAAACATTGAACCCATAACATTTTTATCAGTGCAAAGATGAAACACCTTCGCGACTGGCACATTACTATTTTGTAACGCTGTTAAAACCTGATACTCACGATCAACAGCATGAGCTGATTTCAATAACTTACCCTGCGGTTGACTACGTAAGACATAAACACCAGATTGAGCATTCACCTTAAAGGTAGGGTTAGATTGGCCGTCAGCAAACTTCTCAAGACTTATTGGACCAACAAACCCTTCGATATTAAGCGTTAAATAAGCAGTGATTTTTTCGATATCAAATGGAGTAGTTAGTGACATTTTAAATGCTCTGGTGATGACTGTTTTAATTTATAATTGCAGTAATTTCATGCTCTACGATAAGAGCTATTATTGATTTGAATATCTCTTAGCTAAATCTCGACCTAATTGCATCATATGTACTTGATCTGGACCATCGGCCAAGCGCAAAGTTCGCTGTGCCGCATACATATGAGCTAAGAATGTATCTTGGCTAACACCAGCAGCCCCATGGCATTGAATAGCCCTGTCAATAACATCAAGTGCCATACTAGGTGCTATAATTTTTATCATGGAAATTAATTCTTTAGCGGATTTATTACCAGCGGTGTCCATTGTTTGAGCTGCCTTTAAAGTTAATAAACGCGCTTGCTCAATTTGACATACAGACTTAGCAATATCTTCACGAATTGATTGTTGTTTGATCATGGGTCGGCCAAAAACAATCCGTTCGTTTACTCGTTTACACATAAGCTCTAATGCGCGTTGTGCGGCGCCAATTGAGCGCATGCAATGGTGAATTCGGCCTGGCCCTAAACGACCTTGAGCAATTTCAAACCCTTTACCTTCGCCAACAATAATATTTTCAATAGGCACTCTGACATTGTCGAAAATAATTTCAGCATGGCCTTCGGGTGAGTCGTCATATCCAAAAACTGTCATTGGGCGGACAACCTTTACCCCTGGTGTGTTCATCGGTACTAAGACTTGAGATTGTTGAATATAGCGGTTGCTATTTTCAGGGTCTGTTTTTCCCATAACGATTAATATTTCGCACTGTTTTCGACAAGCGCCACTAATATAAGACTTTCTACCATTGATCACATATTGATCACCAACACGTTCAATTCTCGTTTCAATATTAGTCGCATCACTTGAGGCAACCTCTGGCTCTGTCATGGCAAAAGCGGACCGAATTTTCCCCTCTAATAAAGGTTCCAGCCATTGTTTTTTTTGTGCTTCATTACCATACTTAGCCAGCACTTCCATATTACCGGTATCAGGTGCCGCACAGTTAAAAACCTCTGGTGCCCAGATCATCTTACCCATAATTTCAGCTAAAGGTGCATATTCTAAATTAGTCAACCCTGCACTGTATTGGCCATAGCTCAATGGTAAAAACAAATTCCACAGGCCAGCCTCTTTTGCTTTATCTTTTAATCTTTCCATTAGATCTGGCGTTGACCATGGGTTATCTGAAAATTCCTTCACCATTTCGTCTTCAACGGGATAAACATAATCATCCATAAATTGGTTTAGGCGCTGAATAAGTGAATTTACTTTATCGCTATATTCAAAATTCATATTTATCTCCTCAAAGACTTAATAGCCAAGTGATATTAATGAACTGATATTAACTAATATCAGTTGGTAATCATGCATAAAGAAATTAGGCTAATAGGTATCCACCATCAACATTAATGCACGTACCCGTAGTATAACTTGATGTATTGGAAACCAAGTACAATACAGTGCCTGCCATTTCGTTAGGTTCAGCAACTCGGTTCATTGGCACATGAGCCATAACTTGATTTAATACTTCAGGGTTTTTCACCAGTGCAGAGGAAAGTTTTGTATCTGTCGCACCTGGTAATAAGGCATTAACACGGATATTGAATGGCGCGCTCTCTTTTGCAAACGTTTTGGTCATTGAAATCACCACAGCTTTAGTAATCGAGTAAATTCCTTGTTGATCTCCCGGTATGACACCATTAACAGATGCCACATTAACAATTGTCCCACCGCCATTGTTTTTCATCAGTTTTCCGCCGATAGATGACATAAATAAATAAATAAATAACCGCGAATATTGATGTCAACAGTTTTTTGAAAGGCATTGAAATCGGTATCAAGTTTACGACTTGAAAGAATGACATGTGCGCCACTTTGAGCCAGCAATTTGGCAATACTCTCAGCTATTCCTCTACTTGCTCCGGTAACTAATGCCATTTTTCCCGATAAATTAAATAAGTCAGATACGTTCATTTTCTCTCTCTATTCATTCTCATGCATTAGTTTTACTCAGGAAGCATATCCTGAATTTTTGTTTATAAATGAGCAGGCACTAGTTAGATATAATAATTTATCGCCCTTAATAAAACCTCCAATATCAACAGAGCATCTTTATTTTCCATGCGACTACCGTCACTATTCCTTAAATCTGTGCAGCTAACTATTACGAATATAAACTACCTTTCTTGTCAGTGTCAAATATTTTGACATGAAGAATGTCAATATAAAAAAATCCACAAACAATGAAATAATAAAATTTTTACTAGCATATTGAATATTTTAGTTTTTTTTAAAATACCCAATATAAATTGACACTCAAGATGTCAATTTCACAGAAACACTATTGACGCCCAGAGTGTCAATATGTATTAATGTCTGTATAAAAACATAAGAAACATTACAAAAAATGGGGAGATTAAGAATGAGATTGAAAAATAAGTTAGTAACAAATAAAAAATATTTATCAGCACTTATACCTGTATTACTTTCTAGTTATAACTTGTCAGCGCAAGCTGCTGAAGAGAAAGAAGCAGACAGCAGTAAATCACTTGAGGTAATTACAGTAACGTCTCAAAAAAGAATACAAAACTTACAAGAAGTTCCCATTGCTGTTACTGCTATTAACGGTGAGACTCTTGCTGCAGAAGCAATAAAAGATGTTTTTGATCTTCAAGCTAATGTGCCAGGTTTGAATGTTTATCAAAGTCAAAATGCTACCCAAGCAAGCTTCTCTATTCGTGGGGTAGGAACCGTCGCACAAAACTTTGGCCTTGAGTCTTCTGTTGGTTTATATGTTGATGGTGTATACCGCTCTCGTCAAAATGCAATGATTAATAACTATGTTGATGTTGAAGCTGTAGAAGTTTTAAGAGGTCCTCAAGGTACTTTATTTGGAAAAAACACCCCGATGGGCGCCATTAATGTTCGCACTGTTGCTCCAAGCCATGGCTATGCAAATGCATTCATTGAACTAGGTGTAGGAAATTACTGGCTTAAAAATTTTTCAGGAGCCTCTTCTTTTTCAGCAGTTGAAGATGTACTAACATTTCGGATGACTGGGTTTGGAACTCAACGAGACGGTACAGTAAGTGATATAGAGCATGGCAAAAATACACTTAATGACCGAAATCGCTATGGTGCTAGAGTGCAAGCATTATATACACCTTCTGATGACTTAAGGTTACTTTTTATCACAGACTATTCTGAAATAGATGAAGTTTGTTGTGCTTCAGGACCAACAGCGAATAACTTCCAGGCAAGTGGAATACCAGGGAAATTTGGTAGTGATGCATTGTTTTCTTCGCCATTATTTAATGCAACAATTATCAAAGCAGAAGACTTTCATGATCGTAAAACAGCGTTAAGCTATTTACCTCAGTCTACAATGGAAGACAGTGGCCTTTCAGCAGAAATCACTTGGGATATAAATAATAATTTAACTCTTACTTCTTTATCAGCCTATCGTGATTATAGCTCTTACGATCATATAGACGCTGATTTCGTTTCGGTAAATTTGATTGGAAAAACAAATGATGCGACACAAAACTCATTTTCTCAAGAACTACGTTTAAATTATAGTGATGACAACCTTCACGCTATTGGTGGCATTTATTACTTTACTCAAGAGATTAAAGCGCTTGCCATAAACACAATAGAAGATGATATGAATTCCTATGTGTTAAATGGTATTTATGGTGGCCAATTAAATCCAGTTCTTCAAGGTATTAACGAAATGAGTGCTATGACCAATGGTCTTATTGCTCCTGCGGCAGAGGCCATGGGTCTATCAACTTTTAATGATGATTCGGTGCAAGACCATAAAAGTTACGCTATTTTTGGTCAGGTAGATTATAAACTTAACGATGAGTTTACTATCACTGCAGGCCTACGTTATACCGATGAAAGTAAAAAATTAAACAATACATTTACTGAAAATTATGCCAGTGGTGCGACGCATCCAACAACATTAACTACCGTTGGTAACCCAGCATTCCCTGAAACAATTGTACCTGGTAGTGTGCTTTATAGTGCAGGTGCTGCCGGTATTGCTTTAGAAATGATCAAATCTGGAATGATAGTTCCGGGTACACAAGCGTTTTTCCAAGCAATTCAAACGTTCACACCATTTCAAGAGGAAGGTTGGGCAGCACAATCGATAGCTACGGGTACCGCAGCTCGTCCAGATATAGAAGAATCTTTAGATGACTCACAAGTCACAGGAACAATTAAACTAAGTTATCAACCTAATAATGACACCTTAGTTTATGCCTCATATGGTACCGGTTATAAATCTGGCGGAACCAATACTGACAGAATTGATGCATCTTTTGATCCTATCTTTGAAGCAGAAACATCATCTTCATTTGAAGTAGGTTTAAAGAAAGATTTTCCTGATCAGGCATTACGATTGAACATTGCTGCTCATATCACAGAAGTGGAAAATCTCCAGAAATCAACCTTTGCAGGCACAGGATTTAATTTACAAAATGCGGGTGATTACGACACTTCTGGTGTTGAGATTGAAGGTGTTTGGTTGCCGACTGACTCTATGAGAGTGTCTGTTGCTTATGCCTATATTAATGCTGAATATGCAAGTTTTGACAAAGGCGCTTGTTGGATTGCAACACCCTGGAATACAGGAGAAACACCTCCAGGTCAAGAAAGTGATAACCCTGCAGTTCCTAACCCTTACTGTAACCAAGCAGGTAACCAACCTATTCAACAACCTAAAAACACAGCATTGTTACAAATAGCACAAGATTTTGAGCTAACTGATAGTATCTTTGGTACTGCGAGTATTGACTATAACTATATTGATAGTTTTTATAGTGAAGCAAGTAATGACCCATTATCTGAAATTGATGCAAGTGGTTTAGTCAATACTCGTCTAATGCTTACCTTTGACGAATATGATTTTGACCTTCTTTTCTGGGGGCGTAATATTACCGATGAAGAATCAAAAAGTTCTGGTGCACCAGCAGCACTTCAAAGTGGTAAGCTCATTAATTTTTACACTGAGCCAGCAACTTATGGCGTAACATTTAAAAAGCATTTTTAATGCCCAGGATTTTAACAGCAGTTAAATAATAGTGATTTAGCTGCTGTTTATTAATATTGCATAATACATCGAAAATTTTATAAACTAACAAAGGTGTTTTAGTGGGAATTCAAACAGAAAAAACGCTGATGGACGGAAAGCTCGTTCAAATGCTAGCAGACTAAAAATTGTTAAAGTTTTTTTGCAACTTATTAGGGGCTGTTGATTGTTTTTTCAGCGAATTGTTGGGTATTTATACAAGGCAGAGCCTTTGTAATGTGGTTATTCCACATAAAAAGGTGATAACGCCGTAAAAATGTCCAACAAGCGCTTTTTTCATTGTTGAGTCGTGTTTGCGTAGAATAACTAGGCTACACGCGACTCGCCGCGAATAAAACGCTTTTAGCTCGAACAAAATTTAACCGCGAAAGATCAACAACCTCTAGTGAAGGTAAAATTACCCCCAGTGCTGAAGAAGTGGCTAAGATATCAGTCGTTGGCTAAGAACTGTTTTTCGTCGTTTTAATGAAATGGAGCTATTATATAGAGAGCTAATTCCCGAAATTGAAATGATGTTCGAGGAAATAATTTTAAAGCCTTTAAAAGTAAAAGATTGGCAAGAACAACTCAATGAATCCTTGATAAAGAAATGTTATATATACGAACAAACTATGCGATATCGAATAGGGAAAACGGATTAAAACTAAGCAGATGTAAAGCCAACCTTTACGCTTTTCCCATTCTTTAATAATGACTACCGCTCCTTTAATATCTAACTTCGACAATAAATCAGGAATGGCGGTAATTTCATTCGACTTTTCATACGTTTTAACTTGGCCAAGTACAACACCATTTTCTGCGGCGAAGACACTTACCATATGAATGGCACCTTGTTTTCCTTTTTTATCATAACTACGTCTAACTTTTTTACCATCAACCGCGATTATTTCACCTTGTGTACTTAGCTCTGCTTCCTTCATCAAATTGATGAAGGAATCTTGAAATTGACTTGGCTCTATCGCTGATATTATGCGAGCTATGGTGTCATGCACAGGAATACTGTAATGAAAGTAACCCTATTTTTTTAACAATTTTAATTTTTTTTACCTACTTCTTCAATGGATTCCCAACCATCAGCACCACATATAACGCCAACAAGTGTGATTAATAATATGTCTAGCAGTGGGTACCTCACTTTATATTGTTGGCGTTCATCGGTAACTACGGCGAAATGTTCTTCAATGGTTGATAGCATAAGAAACTCAAAGTGATTTTTTCTGCTATTTGATCACACTTTGACTATAAAATATATCTCATGATCTTGCCCTGCCCTGGTGATCTGACTAGGCTCCTTCTACACCTTAGTGTATTATACTAATCCTCATAATAAACGGCTCATTTTAATCGTTAAAATGTTTTTCAGACTCTTTAGTTCTTTGAGCATATAAACAGGAATACAACTTTGGCAACAAATCTCAACGAAGAACAAACGGCAATCAAACCAGATGGACGTAAGCTGCGCACTGATAATAGCCGACAAAAAATAGTGAGTGCCTTTTTACAATTGATTCGTCAAGGAACGGTAGTGCCAAGCGCTGAAGATATTGCTAAAACAGCCAATGTAGGACTTCGTACAGTTTTTAGACGCTTCAAAGAAATGGAGTTGTTGTACCGAGAAATGATGATAGAAGTGCAAAATAAATTTGCTCCTGAAGTTATCAAACCATTGAAAACAACAGGCATGGAAAACCGATTGCAAGAGTTACTTGAACGTAAATCTGTTATTTACGAAGAGATGATGCCTTATCGAATAGCATCGAATTATCACAAATACCACTCAGATTTTATTCAAAAAGCGAATGAGCATTGGAATGAATTTGAACAGAAAGTGCTTGAAAACATTTTACCCTTTAATAAAAGCAGTGAACCAGTATTATTTAATGCTATAGAGTTAGCATTGAGTTTTGATACTTGGCTGCAACTTAGAGTAGATCAAAAAATTGAGCCGAAACAAAGTTATGACACTATGAAACTGAGTTTGACAGCTCTATTACAGACCTATAAAAATTAAATATGGTCCAATAAATTATCAAGGTGTGATGTTATTAGCCCAACGAAATAACGTTCTAAGGCTAACATTAAAATGCTCACTTGTTTTTTACAAAAGTAAACTGCTTTTCTTCTTTGTAGGCCAAAATGCGTTGGTGAAAATCTAAACTATATCCCACCCACCTATTATGCCATATTATTTTTATTTAGCTATAAAAGACTTTATCGAATGTTTATGGCAAGTACGTTATGCCTTTGATGCTTTGATGCTTGGGTGGTTAAGTGGGTAGAAAAAGCCGATGAAGATGAAGAACAATTGATTATTTGCAATGTTAGTGGGCCAAGTAAATCTCAAAATAGTTATTACTTTAATCGTACAACTCCGGTTGGGCACTCTAATCTTTCATTATTACATATGGTTCGCCATTTTACTGCCGACAGAAAAGCTCAATATTGGTTAACCTCATTTTTAGGTTGGTTAGTTGGTAGCCAACAGTCGATGACAAGCAAGTTTTGGTTAAACTTGAAAGCCTAGATAACCAGTTAAGCTTAGCCAATATTGAGCAAAATCCAGCTAGTTTTATTCTGCTAAAAAGTGATTTAACAATAGAGCTTCAATATGCAAAAAGTTATTTAGATCAATACTTAAATGAAGACCATGGTGTAAGGTTTCTTCACTATTGCTTTCAAAAATTGGAATATTTACTTCGTAAACATCAAGCGGAGTTTTTACCCAGTATTAATAATAGTAAGTTTAAGAAGTATCGTATTATTTCTCGAAATTCGGTAGAGCATGTTCACCCTCAACATGAAGAATATGAACAGCAATTAAAAGATGGTTTCTTAAATAGTTTTGGAAATTTGGCGTTGCTTAATGTTAGCCAAAACTCAGCATACAGCAATCAAGATGTCGCTAAAAAGCGGATAGATTTTCAAGCCAAACTTACTTATGACTCATTAAAGTTGAAGCATTTTTTTGACCTGATGAGCAGCGAAAAGTGGGATGAAGAGAAAATAACTAAACATCAGAACCAAATGATTGAGTTATTAAAGCGTCACTATACGAATGATAATGATGGAGTATTAAATGGTTAGGGTCTGTTGATCTTTCAAGTTCATAATTTGACCGCTTACATCGGCAGCCAGATCATGCAGCATGCTAATGCCAGTTTGCTTTCATAGTTTCTTTTTAATTTATCATCTCTTGTCGCTATGCCTCGGTATTGCTTAAGGCGAGCAAAAACATTCTCAACTAAATGGCGGTATTTATATAAACACCAATAGATATCATCATTACCCACCTTGGAATTTTTCTTCCTTGGGATAACGGGAATAGCCTTTTTATCGCGTATTTGTTCTCTAAGTGCTTCACTATCATAGCCTCTGTCTGCAATGATATAATCCGCTCTTGGCAGCATATCTATAAGTGTTGGTGCTGCTTTACTGTCATGAACTTGACCTCCGGTAATGTAAAATTCAATAGGTAAACCATAACTATCTACCGCCATATGAATTTTAGTTGTGTTACCGGCAACACTTTTACCTATGCCTTCATCATTCTCTGTTCTAGCGCCAGTACTGTGCTGATGTGCTTTAACAATACGGCCATCAATAAACGCCCACTCTAGGTCAGGCTCATACCTTAATGATTTGAAAAACCTCATTAAAACACCTTTCTTCGACCCTAAATTAAAGCGTCTATATATAGCTCTTCAATCGCCAAATGACTTAGGTAACCTGAAAACTGGATAAGGATTGAACTAATTGCCCACCTAGCGATCAGATCTTTCGACCAAAAACGATTTGAAAACAACAAAGGTGGGCAGATGAACAAGCTAAATAGATGTATTTTGCGATGTCGATGATTTCTGTAATAAATTTTTACCTGTATGGGAAGCAGAATTAATAGCTAATGGTACGAAAAAGCGAAGACGTGGTTCCAATATGTCTACCAGCGAATGCATGACTATTGTTATTGC
>JBAHZW010000142.1:0-9668 GCA_037132835.1 Colwellia sp.
AAAATGACCAACAAACGCTGTCCGAAAGATTCGGCTAAAAGCGTTTTTTTCATTGTTGAGTCGTGTTTGCGTAGAATGACTAGGCTACACGCGACTCGCCGCGAATAAAACGCTTTTAGCTCGAACAAAATTTAACCGCGAAAGATCACCCCCCCCCTAATAGAGTTAACTTAAACTAAATTATTAATGGCAACTTCAGGGTTAAGGTCAGCGTCATAATCAACACCTTCAATACCAAAACCAAACAGTTTTAAGAATTCTTGATGATAAGCAACATAATCGGTTAATTCATCAAGTGTATCGGTATCAACGGTATTCCAAATATCCGTAACACGTTGTTGCACGCTGTCTGCTAATTCTTTGTAATTTTGACGGAAACGACCTTGCTCATCTAACCGTGGTGAATCACTATAGATATTCTCTTTGAATAAGTTAGTAATTTGCTCGATACACCCTTCGTATGTGCCGTCAGCTTTCATTACCTTGAACATGGCTGAAATATATAAAGGCATGATTGGAATAGCCGAGCTTGCTTGAGTTACCACGGCGTTCAGTGACGTAACACGTGCTTGACCCTTTAAGTCAACCGTTGCTGCATTAATAGCACCTGCCGCTCTGTCTAAGTCTTCTTTTGCTTTACCTATGGTTGCTTTACCGTAAATAGGCCATGTTAACTCTTTACCAATGTAGGTGTATGCTACCGTTTTAACCCCTTCGGCTAAGACACCCGCTTCATTAAGCGCGTTCATCCACAGTTCCCAATCGGCGCCGCCCATAACATCGATAGTTCCTTGAATTTCAGCATCATTTGCTGCTTCAACAGAAATTTCATCAATAATACGTTTAGAGGTATTAAGGTTTTTAGTGGTAACACTTTGACCAATAGGTTTTAACGTAGATGAGTAAACTTCACCTGTATCTGGATCCGTTCTGCGTGGCGAGGCTAATGAATAAATCACTAAATCAACGGTCCCTATATCCGCTTTAATGGCGGCAATAGCTTGGGCTTTTATCTCATGAGAAAAGGCATCACCATTGATGTTTTTAGAATAAATACCTGCTTCATCCGCCGCTTTTTGAAAAGCAGCCGTATTATACCAACCTGCAGAGCCAGTTTTTCTTTCTGTTGGTGGTTTCTCAAAGAAAATACCTAAGGTTTTAGCCTCATGACCAAAAGTAGCGGTGATACGTGAAGCTAATCCATAGCCCGTAGAAGCACCGATAACTAAAACATTTTTAGGGCCAGAAGTCGCTGAAGTTTGCGCTTTTACATAAGCAATTTGCTCATTAACATGCGTTTCACAACCTACAGGATGGGCATTAGTACAGATAAAACCACGAATTTTTGGCTTGATGACCATAAGTTTACCTTTTATTTATTGTATTGAGTGACTTAGCTAACGTTATTTAACTTACTATAACGCTTAGCTTAGGCCTGAAAGAGTCGATTTTGAAATAAATTTTCAAAAAATTTCGGCTATTGTACCCTGCTTAAAACATAAAGAGGTACGACCAGATTAACGTGCTATTTTTCGCCTCCCAAGCAGTTGGGCGAAATTGGTGTATTATTATAGTATTGCGCTTGCCACTCTTTTTCTGTATAGGTATGTAATGCTAAAGCATGAATTTTTTCTGCTAGCTCCTCTGCTAGTATTCCGTTAACTATACGGTGTCGCTTAAGTAAACGCTCACCTTCAAAAGCGTCAGCGACAATAACCACTTTAAAATGTGATTCACTTCCTGGCGGCACGTTATGGTTATTACTTTCATTAATCACCTCTATATGTGAGGCATGAAAGGCATTCAGCAGTTTTTGTTCGATAACGGCGGCAATAGTCATTTTTTTCTCGTTAAAGGGTAAAGTATATCACGGATAAAGTGGTAAATATTTTAACTGATTTATCAGGATAGACCAACAATATGTTGTAAATTATGGCACAATAGTGGCAAATTTCACTACTATTTACCCCTGTGATGATCAGCCCTTTTATTGTTAATGATAAGAATTTATTCTTAAGCCGTTTTCCAGCCGCACAAGTAAACCGAAGCCTACAAGCATGGGATTCTGCGGATGAGTATCTAATAAATCACATCAACGAAACAGGTTTAATTAGCTCAGGAACAAAGGTGGCAATTTTTAATGATGCGTTTGGTGCGTTAGCCACCAATTTTTGCCACACAAACACAGCAAACGCGGCAGTACTTTGTATTAACGATTCTTATATAAGCCAACAAGGCATATCGTATAACATTGAACAAAATTATCTCGACGATAGTCATATTGAGCAATTAAGCTCTCTTGACAGCTTACCCAACGATATTGATGTTATTTTATATAAAATACCCAAGAGTAAATCGCTCTTAATTGCACAACTGATACAAATTAAACTATTGGTAAGTAACCAAACGGCTGATAAAAAATGTATTTTTATTGCTGCAGATAGAGCAAAAGAAATTCACAGCTCAACGTTAAAGATCTTTGAAAAGTACCTTGGCATCACCAAAACATCTTTAGCGGTAAAAAAAGCACGGTTAGTTTTTTGTCAGCTTGACCCTTCTCTAGATAATAGCCAAGCTTATCAATCTCCTTTTCCTACGATCTGGTCATTAGCACATCCCGCGACTGATGACTTACCTGCACGTACATTTTCCATCAGTAATCATGCGAATGTTTATGCGCGAGAAAAGTTAGATATCGGCGCTCGTTATTTTATTGAAAACCTACCCAAGATTGCCGCTAACACTAAGGTTATCGATCTAGGTTGTGGTAATGGCGTGATCGGTTTAACGGTTTTAGCAAACCAACCTGAGGCACACATTCAGTTTATTGACGAATCATTCATGGCTATCGCGTCAGCTGAACAGAATATCAAAACAAACTTACCTGAACTCATTGGGCAATGTGAATTTACCCTTAACGACAGTTTGAGCGATATAGAAGGTGGCAGTGTCGACCTAATTTTATGTAACCCACCTTTTCACCAAAATACCGCGACCACTGATCACATTGCTTGGCAAATGTTTAAAGACAGCCATCGGGTACTCAAAAAAGGTGGCGAGTTACGCATTATCGGCAACAGGCAATTAGCCTACCATATTAAATTACAACGGCTATTTGGTAATGAAAAATTAATTGCCAGTAATGATAAGTTTGTTACTCAATCAGCCATTAAACGATAACTACTGTACATAACTGGATAAAGTATGAATTTCAAACAATTTAAGTCAATAGCCCTCGTTTCATTACTGATAACTATGGCGGGTTGTAGTACCGCTCCTACCCATTTAATTGTCTCACCGCAAGTGAGCCTATCACCATCAAATCAGCTATATGGCAAAGCAGCACATTTGACTGTGGTTGATATGAGAACCAGCCCACATATTGTCCAAATACTAGAAAAAGGTGAAGCAGCAACCATTCTTTCATCAAAACAGCGCCTCGAATATATTTTACACGACATACTAACTCAGCAGTGGCAAAAGCAAGGCTTAACCTTCACTGAAAAAGCGAATAATAAAATCACCGTCACGGTAGAAAAAGCCATAATGAGTGTTACTCAAGAAAGTGTCAGTTATGTAACTCAAAGTGAAATTATCATCAAAATTTCCATTGATAATAGCAAACAAACACTAACAAGTAGCTTCAGAAATAGAGCGCATAATGAAGGCCCTCTACATGCCGATATAGCGAACTTAGAAAGCGAATTCAACAAACATTTAAGTACTTTAATAAAGAAAATATTACTCAGTAACGATATAAAGACTTTTTTGTAGTACGGTCAAAATAGTGATTAGATATTTATTCATACATTCATACAAAGCATGGCAGGTGATTTTTGAACCCATTTTTTAGCGTTAAAGTTATCATAGCAATGACATTACTCATCATAAGCAACTTTAGCTACGCGCTTGCTCCAACCAATATATACCCCAAGGTAAAGTTAGTTACTTCAATGGGGGTTATCGTTGTTGAACTGGATAGAATTAAAGCCCCTATAACCGTAGATAACTTTATAAGATACGTTGTTAAAGGAGAATATAACAACACCATTTTTCACCGGATTATTGGTGAATTCATTGTGCAGGGAGGAGGTTACGACGCTAACTTCAATGTTAAAAAGAGAGGTAAAAACATTGTCAATGAATCAGGTAACGGCTTAAAAAATGAAGTGGCTACCATTGCTATGGCTAAAGAAAACCGACCACATACCGCTAATCGTCAATTCTTTTTTAACTTAGCTGACAATACCAGTTTAGATCCTGGCAGGAAATGGGGTTATACCGTTTTTGGCGCTATTATTGAAGGTGAAGAGGTATTAGCAGCCATTGGCAAAGTGCCAACCGATTATAATGAAGAAATTGGCTGGGATAACGTCCCCGTAAAGCCAGTAACATTAATTAAGGCGACTTTATTACCCGCAAATGATTGAATAAAACATCCATTACAGCTAAAAATAATAACAAGTTAAACACAAAGAATTAACACGCAACGAGCCACCTAGTAACAAATTTATAACAAATTTATAACAAAAAACATACTATTTCTTTTGACAAATATACAAAAATCACCGATAAATAGGTTAGCTAATAAAAATAATTATAATAAGAAGATTCTTACATATGAAGATTATTTCTATGCCTAAAGAACGAGTTAGCTAACATTTTGTCGGTTAAAAGCAAACGCTTTTAACCGACACTTTCTCTACCAATTTGTACTGTGATAAGGTGTCACCATGATAATTAAGCAGTTTATTGAACAGAAGACGCTACAAATAGATGCCTATGTCAGTGCAGTATTAGATGAAACGATCCACCATACTGAGCTAGATGATTTTATTTCAGACACAATGTCTGACTGGACCTTATTGAAGGTTATTGATGAAACACCGGGGAACACTAAAGAGCGTGTCTTTTGGCATTTGATACATGAAGTTAGCCTCCATGGTGCCCAAGCATTAAAGAAAAACCTCTATTTCAAGAGTGAGATGACTACCTGTTTAGATTTTTTTAACGGCTCAGGTAGTTACCCTATTGACTGTATTGGCTGGCGTCCAATCGCTTAGGCGCATTAATTCGATAGTAAATCATTCGCCAAATGCCTCAATTTTCTTCTGAAAACAACAAGCCTCTGATAAACTTAACAGAACTCAAAACTATTCTTAAGTTACTCACTAATGCCAATGCCGCCCGCATCTAAAAATAGCCTAGTACCAAAAAATGCCTTTAAAGAAGCGCTTTTAAATAAACGCATGCTTATTTGTATTTTTACGGGTTTTAGCTCAGGTTTACCGCTGTTTGTTTTGTACCAACTAATACCAGGTTGGTTGCGCGATGAGGGGGTAAGTCTCACGGAAATAGGCTTATTTTCGTTAATTGGTATCCCTTATGTGTGGAAATTTCTTTGGTCTCCTTTCTTAGATCGTTACTCACTCGGCTTTCTTGGTCGGCGTCGAAGCTGGATGTTAGCAACCCAACTACTGCTATTAGTGAGCATTGCTGCTTTTGGCTTTGTAAATCCGATCATGGATATATGGTCTGTCGCCTATTTAGCCGCAGCTGTGGCCTTTTTCAGCGCTAGTCAAGATGTCGTCCTTGATGCTTATCGACGAGAATTATTACCCGATAACGAGCTGGGCTTAGGTAACTCAATTCATGTACAAGCTTACCGACTTTCTGGACTGGTCCCTGGCTCATTAGGTTTTATCCTTGCCGATCATATGAGTTGGCAATCTGTCTTTATGATAGTCGCTGCTTTCATGCTAATAGGTATCATGTTAACTCTGGTTATTAAAGAATTAGAATCAGAGCATTGTGCGCCCAAAAGCCTACAAGAAGCCATTGTCTTACCATTTAAAGACTTTATTCAAAGTAAGGGCATTAAATCAGCCGCATACACGTTATCATTTCTTGTGCTTTATAAATTAGGTGACAATATGGCGACAGCATTACAAACGCCATTTTTCATTGATATGGGCTTTAGTAAAACTGAAATAGGCGTTGTTGCTAAAACCTCATCTCTCATTGCCATGACTATCGGCATTCTTGTTGGGGGGATAGTGATGATCAAACTCAGCATTAACCGAGCTCTTTGGTTATTTGGTTTTGTGCAAATTTTCAGTATTTTAGGCTTTGCTGCTCTCGCTGAAATTGGCCATAATACCTATGCTTTAGCTATTGCAATGGGCTTTGAATATTTAGGCGTTGGCTTAGGCACCGCTGCTTTTACCGCTTTTATTGCCAAAACAACTAACCCAGCCTTTGCCGCAACGCAAATAGCCTTATTCACTGCCTTAGCGGTTGTGCCTCGTACTTTTGCTAATGCGACAACTGGGATTATAGTTGAACAAATAGGTTGGACAAATTTTTACTTTCTTTGTACCGTGTTAGCTATTCCAGGTATGTTAATGTTACTTAAAATCGCCCCTTGGAATGAAAACCCTCTTAACTCGAGTAAATCTTAACGACTATGATAAAATTTTTCTTTTTAATACCCATCATTATGTGTGCAATATGGACTTGGTATCTTAATGAGCGAGGCTACAGCGTAAAACAAGGGCTCAAAGGCTATAGTTATATCCTCGTCTTCAACGCAACCATTATCGGTTTCTTCGTGATGATGATTTATATAACCCATTGACTTTGTTTACCTATATAGCCGTCTTCATGTGAAGTGTAGGATTTCAGAGGGGATGCCAATCCGCATAGGAAAGTGTTCTCAGTGCCTGCACAACCGAGGCATTTTCTTGAGTGACTTCAAACCGATGGCTTTAAGCTACGAGTAAATTCACCCCAAGACAATAATAGTGTTCTGAAATCATCTAAACCACAGCCAGCCTTTTCGTTTTGATCTAAATGGATATGCTCATCGGTTAACATGTCAGGCAAAGCCTCCCCGCTTTCATTTAATGCGCCGTTCAGACTCACGTTAGTCTGAATTGAGACATCCTCATTATTTAAGGTAATTGAGTATTCGCTGCCCGTAATAAGTATTTCTTGAGATTTTCCCGTGGCGATAGCATCTATTGCGCTGAGTAATTCGGTCAGTTGAGTCATATCATTGCCTAACTCAACTTCCATCCATGGACCGATAATCTCATGCTCTAACGAAAATCGCGCTCTGGCTTCGCCTGTTATGGCATCGTGTACAAATTCATATTCCATAGCCTTTCCTCGTGACGGCTGACTACATTAAGTATAGCAAAGCTTTATGTATTCCATTAAGTTTAGCAACACATCGTACAATTAATGCCCGCTATTTTTCATGAGCTGTACTTTGCTCAAAACTACTGCGCCTGCCATTGGCAATCAAGTAGGCGTGTTACTTCTGCGGGGTTATTGCTTGCTGAGTTATTTTTTATTGAACAATTGGTTACTGAAGGATCTGATTCACTCAAAAACACTTGTCCGACAAAGCGATCTAATGGCTTAATAACGCCAACCCCTTTAGGTGTACCTGTCATGATAATATCACCATCTTCGAGTGTTAAAAACGATTGTAACTCTGCTAATGTCTCCTCGGGTTTTACCATCATCAATGATACGCCACCCAGTTGTTTGACTACCCCGTTAAGGGTCAAGGATAAATTTAGCTGACTGATATCTTGTTGTTCAATGCGGATAAAGTCACTAAACACTGCCGAGCCATCAAACGCTTTCGCACGCTCCCATGGGAGTCCTTTCGCCTTGAGCTTATTTTGTACATCTCGCTTAGTTAAATCTAAACCCAGTGCTACCGCAGTAAACTGACCGCCTTGATACAAGAAACTTAACTCTGCTTCGTAATGTAAAACATCCTCATTATGTTTGGCGTGAAGATCTGTACTCATGGCTGAGTTGGGCTTTAAAAATACCACCATTTCATCAGGTATGTCATTGGCTAGCTCTTGAATGTGCTCAACATAATTACGACCAATGCAAACAATTTTTGAGGGGGTTATTAACTGGCGAGAATTTCCCAATGAGACTTTCTCTGTTGAAAGTAAGGTGATGGTATTCATAAAAGCGCCTCGAGATAAAATCAATACCGCGCATAATAAGCAGTTAGAGGCGAGTAAACAAGGAGAGTGACTTCATTAAAGTTGATTCTTTTAGCGTTAACTTATCATTGCCGCCATATGGTTATCCCAACGCAGCGCTTTAAAATCAGCTTTAAGTTGGTATGGCTTAAGTGGACTTTGCTGTGAGATAAGCTGACCTCGCCCTGTTGAAGCAATAAAGCTGCCCGCTACTTTTGTTAAACCCGCGCCATCTTTTAGTTTATAACTGGCAATAAATTCATCTGAATCTAATCGCCAATAAGTCAGTAAATTAGCTTTAGGGCAAGTGATAGCAACGGTGTTATTTTGGCTGTTGATACAGACACTCGCGGTATAGTGCTTCATGCTACGCCAAGTCTTATTATCAGCCTTTAACAACGACAATTGTGCTTCACCATGATGCGAAATAGCAAGAGGCACTTCATCTGTCGCCGCGCCTTGATATTGCAAGCCAGCCACCACCTTACCTGCTGAGCTAACCGCTAAATGGCGAATACTCAGCTGTTTGTTTTCTAGTTCAAACTTACCGTCTATTTGACCATCCGCCAAAGACATATAAGTAAGGTTAGGCTGCATAACATCAATATTTAGTTTTTTCCGATGCTGCTCAGGGTGCGTTTGAATGCCACCATTAGCAATAACAAGCTGCTTTTCTAAGCTATTGGGCATAATCATCAACTGGTGAGGTCCAATACCACCAGAATCGTATTGCTCAATAATTTGTTGGCTTGCTCTATCACGCAAGACAATAAGTCCGTTACCCTTTTCATAGTTATTTTCAGTGGTTAACAACACCGTATCATTTTGTATTAACACGCCGTGACCATAAAAACGCTGTCCCTCACTGACCGCAATGCGACTAACAACTTCGCCGCGGGTAAAGTCGACCTCTAAAACATAACGTCCCGGACGACGAGCAAAAACAAGTGCATGCCCTGGCTTGCTTTTAATCGCAATAACGTCATGGCCACGGGCAGGCAAAGCAATTTTGCTGACCAATTGCCCTTGCAAATCAATCGCGGCAACAAAAAAGTTGCCTTGATTGTCGCTGCCGCAACTGACTAGCCAATGCTGCTTATTATTTAAGAGTAACGATATCGGCGTAGTGGTCATGACACCGACGGTACCCATAACACCAACAGCGCTGAGCCCTAATAAGAATGTTCTTCGACTGTTCATCACTTCAACTTACCGTTAATGCTTTCGCTTGTCTTAAGCTCATGGCCTAATACCAATTTCACTAAGTTTCTTCCCACTCAGCGAGATTTAAAAGGCTTAGAGGCAAGGCATTGATTGAAGAGAATGGTAATTCCCTTGTCAAAATCAATAACGTAGCATATAAGCCTTTTAAACTCGCCCTTTGGGAGTTTGTCAGTACTTCGATAATCGCACAGAATTCCTTTAATATAGAGTGACTATACACAAAGAAATTCACTTTATTCTCAAAGCACTGACAAGCTCTGAGTGGGAACTAATTTAATGAAACTGGTATAATAGATATAAATAAGTTCATGCCGCTTATTTTACGTTACTTTTATCCAAGTAGCGAGATAGTGATGGCAACACCAGTAAAATTCATCAAGTTACCCGCCGATACATTATACAGATCACATAGCCTGCGTTGCGGTAATG
>JBAHZW010000163.1:0-19070 GCA_037132835.1 Colwellia sp.
CATCGCATAAAATGAACATAAAAGTTTTAGATTGCATTCCCTCAACGTGCTATTTACTCCATTTACTATTTTGAGCAAAATAGAGATAGCCACGATACTTGAAGGTGCAAAGTCTGCAAGGATGTTCATCTCTCATGGTAATACTCAAAGGTTGCTAACGGGTATATCAGAGATTTTATAACGACACAAATTGATGTCAGTTACTTTGCCCTACGGGATGCTAGGTCACTAATTATAAAATGGTAGTCGCACTGCATTGTAGCAATCGAAAAGTGATAACCATGGCTTTATATTGCGTTTTACTTTTGTGTCCAAGGGAGTACCTGACCAAGCATCTTGAAGTCACATGGGCATCGCTACAATTTTGGAGCTGGCCCTCGCTTATTTTTCTAATAAAATCAGCTGTACGTAGCCCATTATCAACTAATTTAATCCTGCATTGCTATCGATAAACATGGAAGCGAAAGTGTTTTTACGAAGCCGATGTTAAAAATAGCAATTATTACTGGCGCTTAAAGTTCGTTTTCTAATATTGGGTTAATTGGGAATTCAGGTAATTGATCGCCATCATTATTGGGGTAAATAACGAATTCACCATGGTATTTTACTTTAGATTTATAATCAGTGATTTTATGCAACAGTAAGTTTTGTACAAAAGCATGGTTAATTAAAATGTGTAGATCACCCCGTAAATATAATGAGATAGGTTTGATTAATACGCCTTTATCATCGAAATTATTATTTAACTGTTGTTCACAAATAATTAATGATGTAGCACCTCCACTGTGGCGGTTAAGCTTATCTCCGACGATTAAATCAGTATTAACCATCCATTGCTCGGCTTCAAGTTGTGCAACAAGCTTTTCTATTTGTGCATACCTCACCGTTTGAACCTGATGATTTGCATCTAACACTTGATTATAACATTGCTGTAGATAATAAAACTGCTCCTTTAATCCGGCATTTTTTCCTAAACTGCGCGCTTTACTCTGCCATGCTTTAAGTGTTGGCACAGTGATACGATCAAAACGCTTTTGTTTCATCGCAGTGGTTACCCAAGCACCTAAATAATGCGCTTCATTGAGGGCATTCTTAGGTGTGCGTCCTGATGTTTGAGATGCCTCTAGCTCAGAAAGTGCAGTGGAGATTAAGGAGTATATTTCTTGTGAGAAAAGAACCATAAAAGACCTATCTAAAGTGTTAACAATAAAAATAGCGCTCAGTATACAATAACTCGTCTAGGGATATCAGTCATAATAGCAAATTTGCTCATCGCTTCCATATTGGCAGGAATTAAAATGAACGCTATTTTAATGGTTATTTTTAATTATAAAAAATGGTTAGTGAAGCTAATGTTATGATTTAAAAGGGGCAAGACAGTGTTCCAAAGTACAATATATAAAATTGGAAGGTAGCATTGACAGAGTGGTTTTATAATGAGGTAGATCGATATCCGTTGCTTTACTCTGATATCCGAGTTTGTACATAACAAAATACCTTGAAGTAACAGGGGGATAGATCAAAGAACATTCACTGGCTTCGATGCTAGTGTATAATATTTAATTTTTGTGTTAGGAAATTTATGGATACCTTTGACATCTTCACTATTGCACGTGCCTTACATGTTTTTGCCATTGTTTTATGGATTGGTGGTGTTGCTTTTGTGACGTTAATTCTCATCCCTTCTTTAAAACAGATGACGGATATTAATACTCGATATTCCTTGTTTGAACAATTAGAAGGTAAGTTTGCTATTCAGGCTCGTTTTACCACCGTGCTGACCTTTATAACCGGATTTTACATGGTTCACATCATGGGGATTTGGGATCGGTTTTTACATCCTGAATATTGGTGGATGCATTTAATGGTGTTGGTGTGGTTTGTTTTTACGCTAGTATTATTTGTTTTTGAGCCTTGGTTTCTACACAGGTGGTTTAAAGAATGGGCGTTAATAGACAGTAAAAAAACGTTTAAGCGCTTACACCTGATGCATATTATATTGTTATCGGTCAGTTTATTAGCCACGGTGGGCGCAGTGTTAGGCGCACATGGTTTTCGTTTTTAATTCTATTGTACGCGGTGTCAGGATAGCGTTAAACTACTCGCTATTATTTGATGGTTATTAAAAGAGAAAAAAATGGCTTATATTCCTAGCAATTATAAAAGTTTAGAAAATGATTACCGCGATAAAGCGCTTAAATTGTTTCCTTGGGTTTGTGGAAAATGTGTTCGAGAGTTTGTTTATTCAAATTTAAAAGAGCTTACTGTGCATCATATGGATCACGACCACAGTAATAACCCTGCGGATGGAAGCAATTGGGAACTATTGTGTATTTATTGCCATGATCATGAACACGACAAATATACTCAGGCGGATCTTTACGGTAGCCATGTCGAAGCGGGAGATGATCTACAGGCAAGTTCTACCTATAACCCTTTTGCAGATTTACTGAGTAAAATGAAAAAATAGATTGCTAGACTTGGACTCCTAGACTTAATCGTTCTACAAAGGCACTAAAGAGGATCATCTTGGTTGGCTTCACTGTTTGCTTGTGGGTGATTCACTCGATGCTTCTGAATCGGCGGCGCTCATCGTTTGAAAAGGGTGCTTTGTGCCGACTTGATATTGATAACGGGTATATTCTTATTTCAGAGTTTAAATATCTTCTCTTTCAATCGATATCACGACACGTCGGTTTTCTAAACGCCCGAGCACATTTCTATTATCGGCAACATGATGTTTTTCACCAAAACCAGTTACTTGTATTTGTTTATCACTAAGGCCTATTTTTGCTAAATACTCCTTAACTGAGCTCGCTCGTTGCAAAGAAAGCTCCATGTTACGATTTTGAGCACCGTAACTATCAGAGTAACCTTCTATCAGTACCACACTAATATTCTCATCATGTTTAATATAATCGCCAATCATCTTTAAACGTTTTTTTGAGAAGGTGCTCAGTTGTATACCATTTTTATTATATCTCAGGATGCTATAAGCGATATCATCAAAGTTGTAAGGCAGTAATTGCTCAATACAGTTATTAAAGTCATTGTAACTTTTTAAAAAATTAATAGAGGAAAGGCCAACACTGGTTATTTGATCTTTGTTATACCAATCACGGTAATAAAAGGTGGGATATTTACCATCCTCAAGTTCACTTAATATTTGCCACGCTTTTTGCCGGGTGACATAACCATCAAATTGTTGATGAAATTTTATTTGACCAATAGTGTGGGCAGCACTACCCGGTCGCCATTGTGGAGGCACTGATTTTAGTGTGACTAAGCGCGTTTCCGGTAAGGCTTTTTTGCTCTGTAGAAAAAAATCTAAATTTATTTTTTTATTCGCTTTTACATCAAATTGGGCTTGCCCATAACGTGGAATAGGGTGTTCGAGTGTACATTGGATAGGTGTTGACCGAGAGATATACCATAATGAATTCTCAATGTTAGCATTGTAATTTTTATTAAAAGCATAAACGCTATTAATGCATAACATTAGTGTTAGTGTTAGCGGTATTTTCATCATTAATCTCACTTAATTAGTCTCTATAGATAAACTATCGGCTATGTGCATGCATTCTTTAGAAAAAGTTATACGCTTTATGGCATAATATTCCCTTATTTCGATTATGAGTATGATATGGAACATTTATTAGCCAAACGCTTCCGAGGTTTTTATCCGGTTATTATTGATATTGAAACATCTGGATTAACCGCGCAGACCGATGCAATATTAGAAATTGCCGCTATTTTCCCTGCAATGGATGAACAAGGTTATTTATATTGTGCTGACAAAATTCATTTTCATGTAGAGCCTTTTGAAGGTGCGAATTTAGATCCTAAAGCGTTAGAGTTTACGGGGATCGATCCTTTTAACCCCTTACGCGAGGCGGTTGATGAGCGTGACGCATTAACTGAGATATTTAAACTCACACGTAAACATCAAAAATTAAACGATTGTAACCGCTCAATTATTGTTGCTCATAATGCCTCCTTTGACCAAGGATTTATTAATCAGGCGACGCAACGATGCAATTTAAAACGCATACCTTTTCACCCTTTTGTCAGTTTCGATACTGCCAGTATGGCAGGGCTTATTTTAGGGCAAACCGTGTTAGCGAAAGCCTGTGCACAAGCTAATATAGCTTATGATAATAATGAAGCTCATTCTGCGTTATATGATACTGAAGTTACCGCAGATCTTTTTTTTTATATGGTTAATAAATTTAAAGCGCTTGGCGGTTGGCCCGCTTGAATCCAATTTATCTTTTTATGAGTAGGTGATTATGCCATCAATTAGCAAAATAAAAACCTTATTAGATGTAACAAACTACGCTTTTTCTCAGTATTCAGAGGGTACATTGGTGTCCAATGTGGGTGGTAATAACATCACTTATGCGCAAGCAAAAGAAAAAGTCTTGTCTATCCAAGCGTTATTGCTCTCACTGGGTATCCAGCAGAGGGATAAAGTCGCAATATGCAGTGAAAATATGCCTCACTGGGGGTTAACTTATCTGGCTATCACGAGTATGGGCGCAGTTGCTGTACCTATTTTACCTGACTTTCATAGCAATGAGGTACACCATATTGTTAAACATTCAGAAGCAAAAGTCATTTTTGTTTCCGAGAAAATGAGCAATAAATTATCTGAAGATGATTTCACGTTATCACTAAAATTTATCATCTCATTAGAGACGTTTGAGCAAATAGAAGATTATTCAAAAAAGCAAGAATTATTGAGTAAAAGCAGTGAGCGGTTTGCCCAATTTAAAGCCAGATTAACTAAAGTTGAGTCAAACCCTGAAGCATTAAAAATTGATGAGTTGGATCTTGCGGTTATTATCTATACTTCAGGCACAACGGGGCAATCAAAGGGGGTGATGTTATCGCATAAAAATCTGGTTTCACAGATATCACAAGCGAAGCAACTGATTACGGTGCATGAACAAGATCGCTTTTTATCTATCTTACCACTCGCACATACTTTTGAATGTTCGGTCGGTTTTTTGGTGCCATTTTATAATGGTGCTTCTATCTATTATCTCAATAGAACACCTGCACCAAAAGTTATTTTAAAGGCGATGGCTGAGGTCAAACCCACTTGCATGTTAAGTGTCCCTCTGGTGATAGAAAAAATTTACAAATCAAAAATACAAGCGAATTTTAACAAAAATGCCATGATCAAGTATCTCTACAATAATATAGGTTTTGTACGCAAGAAATTAAATAAAATTGCGGGTAAAAAGTTAATGGAAAGCTTTGGTGGGGAGATGCGATTCTTTGGTATCGGTGGTGCTAAATTATCTCCTTTTGTAGAGGCATTTTTACAAGAGGCTAACTTTCCTTATGCGATTGGTTACGGTTTAACTGAAACGGCGCCTATTATCGCGGGTGCAATACCCGGTAAAACGGCAGTAGGTACAACAGGTATCATGGTTGAGAAGTTAGAGTACCGCTTTGTAAAATACGGTCTCGAAGAGAATGATGCTGAATTACATGTGCGTGGTCCTAATGTCATGATGGGTTATTACAAAGATAAAGAGCGTACCGATGAAGTATTAGACCCAGAGGGTTGGTTTAATACCGGCGATCTTGGGCATATTGACGAAAAGGGTATATTAAGCATTAATGGGCGCAGTAAAAATGTGATTATTGGGGCTAATGGTGAAAATATATATCCAGAAGTGATTGAAGCTATTTTAAATAAGCACGAGCTGGTGATTGACTCGTTGGTTTATGAATTAGAGGATAAAGTGGTTGCTAAAATTTATCTCGATTATGATCTTTTTGATGAAACACATAATATTAAAAAGACCAGTGATTCAGCATTACATACGGAAATTTTAGCTGTTTTTGAAGCGATAAAAAAAGAAGCAAACTCACAGCTCGCTAGTTATTCAAAAATTTCCTCTATTATTGAACAATCGGAGCCATTTATTAAAACACCCACCAAGAAAATAAAGCGTTATTTACATATTTAAAGCAATAAAAAGTGCCACTGTTGAGTGGCACTTTTATATAAATAACCTATCGAACTCGCTAGTTATTTAGCTACTTATATTTTGCCATCAACACGACCACATCATCAACCATTTTTGGGCTACCACAGAAAAACGGTACACGTTGATGTAACTCGGTCGGTTTAATTTCTAAAATACGGTGCGCACCATCAAGTGCTTTCCCGCCAGCTTGTTCCATTAATAATGCAATGGGATTACATTCATATAATAGACGTAATTTACCCTGCGGTGCAGAAGCCGTAGAAGGATAGATATAGATTCCCCCTTTGATTAAATTACGATGGAAATCAGAAACTAATGATCCAATATAGCGCGAAGTATAAGGGCGGTTTGTTGGGCTATCAATTTCTTGGCAGTATTTTAGGTATTTTTTAACACCCAATGGGAATTTTAGATAATTTCCTTCATTAATAGAGTAAATAGTACCATCTTCTGGTATCTGCATATTCTCATGTGAAAGGTAAAATACGCCTAAAGAAGGGTCACAAGTAAAGCCGTGAACACCATGTCCTGTTGAATAAACCAGCATAGTAGATGAACCATAAATGATATAACCCGCTGCGACTTGATCAACACCTGCTTGTAAAAAATCTTCTAATACAACTGGCGTGCCGATTGGACTTTTACGTTTATAGATTGAGAAAATAGTGCCAACAGAAACATTAACATCAATATTTGAAGAGCCATCAAGTGGGTCCATTAATATAACATATTTACCGTTACAACCACGTTCTGAATCGAAAGAGATAAACTCATCTTCTTCTTCTGATGCAATTCCACATACATCACCACGTGCTTCTAAAGCGGCTTTAAATTTATCGTTAGCATAGAGATCCATTTTTTGTTGAACTTCACCCTGTATATTCTCGACACCTGTACTACCAATTATATCAGCTAGACCTGCCTTGTTTATCTCTCGGTTGACCACCTTTGCTGCTAATTGAATTGCACTTATTAGCGACGATAGCTCACCCGTTGCTTCTGGGAAATCAAGCTGCTTATCTATAATAAACTCACCTAGTGTGATCATTTTTTCTCCAAATTTCATATGTGATATTATAATACAAATTTATTGTTATTCTACACGATCAATTATGCAGTTATTGTATAATTGATTTCTTGAATTATGTTTGTGACCTAAGTTTCTGTGCATCTCAATGACTTGGTGACTTATTTTTTGCATTGGTTTTCTAAAACACATTAAACACTCAAATCTAATTGTTAGAATAGATACATATAGTGTACAGATTTAATCTCTTTTAGATCTCATCTTTTTGTTCTTTTTGTGATTATAACGCACAATATTTCATTGTACTTTACTGTATTTTAGTGTTTTTTTTAAATGTGAAGGTATCACTGTGAATAGCAGTGATCACTGCATACCATTTTTACTTTTGGACCGTATTAAATATAAAATAAAGCTTTTTTCATTTTTTGAACAACAGGATTATTTTAAACGTAGATCTTTCATGAACAATGACCACTGCTTAAATTATTGATTGCTACGGGTATATGCCATCTAATTTATGCACCGAGTTTTATCGGCGCTTAGGATTTTTACAGATTGTCGATACATCACATTAGGCGCGTTTTCCGTGGCCTATAGAAAGAACACCTTTAGCAAGTGAAAAAGTCACATAGTGAGTGGGACTGGCTTAACACTCGCATCATTATATACAAACTGGAGAGCAATTATGATCACCTTAGAGCACCTTAATTTAGTCGTAAACGATATTGAAAAGAGTCTAAAATTTTACCAAGCCGCATTTCCTCATTGGTCAGTGCGTGGCGGAGATAAAGGCGAATGGCACGGTAAAGCGCGTAACTGGATACATTTTGGTGATGATTATCAATATATTACCTTGAATGATAATGGTGTAGATAACAATCGTGATTTAACCGGTCACCAAATAGGATTGGCACACTTTGCTTTTGTCACCAGTGATATAAAGGGTACAATTGCACGACTTAGCAAAGCAGGCTTTACTATCGATAAAGATGGCGCAACCGATGACTATCGAGACAATGTCTATTATCTTGACCCCGATGGCTTTGAGGTGGAGTTTGTGCAGTATCATAGCGATCTGCCCACATTGAGAAATAGATATTAATTGCAGCGATCATTAACAATAAATACAGGTAAAATTTTACACTAATTTTAAGTTTCATTACTTAAAATCCGCAATGACTTTAGTTTTCAGGAAGACTTATGGCGTGTTTTATTCGTTATTGTTACTCTATTGTGCCACCCTTGACCTCGATGAATTATACGACAGCAGTGATGTTGAAAATCGCCAAAATAATACTTTGCCAAACCAGCAACAAAGTAGGTCTCACAACAATAAACCCATGCTCTAGCTAGTGCTAATCCCTCAAATAAGGGATGTTGGGGTGATGGTTAACTAATTGAAAAATCAAGCGATTTCTTGTGATAGATACTTTCCTCTGTGACTTTGAGATATGATGTTTTGTTTTATCTTTGTCGATGATGTTTTCGGGTTATATGAAACCTGAATAATTTTGCTTCCTATAGAGTGCAAATAAGCCTCTACATCAAGATTATGTGGTTTACTACCCCAATCCTCGCCAATGACAAAAATACCAGGTTTTACTTCTTTACATCCCGATACATATTCAAGCTCATGGTAAGGTAAAACAAGATCAACACATCGTAATGATCTTAACATTTCCATTCGTTCTTCAAGTGGAACAACAGGTCTATTAGGTTTGTAAGAAGCTACCACGCTATCGGAGGCAACACCAACCGCAACGGTATCTCCTAATGTTTTACAGTACTCTAATAAAGCAAGGTGCCCTACGTGTAATAAATCAAAGGTACCCACTGTATATACTACCATTATATTTTTTTACTCCTGTTATAAAAAGGTTAAAAATTAAAATTGGATGTCTTTATCATTGTGCAATTTATAAAAGCTTCCAACCGTAAAAACACGTTATTGAAAGTGTATAAATAGCTAGGCCATAAACATTTATTGGATTACCAGAAAGCTTTGGTGTTTTTATTTCAGAGACATTTAAAGCAGCGAGTCCTAGAGCCGAAACATAAAAAACGATAGCAAATATACTCTGGGGTAAAACACTTTCAAATATAAAAATAAAAACAAGAATGAGACTATTATTATCGAGAGCTAAGCCAGTGTATTTGGTACCACCAGCCAAGCCAAAAGTACTAAAGTAACTTAATCTTATCGCGCTAGCGGCGAGCATAAAAAAAGCACCAATTAAAAAGATTGGCTCGAATTGACCATAACTCATCAGTAAAATTGCAGGAGTAACACCATAGCTAACAATGTCTATTACCACATCAAGCTGCCCGCCAAAGGCCCGATCATTGCCCGTTCTACCTTTCATTTTTCGTGCAACTAAGCCATCAGCCCAATCAAAAGCAACCGCCCAAACCATGCCAATCATAGCCGCGTAATAAATACCCAAGATACTGAAATAAATAGCCAATACGGTACAAGCTAAGCCGGCAAGTGAACACAGATTGGGAAGATCTTTTACAAAAGAAAGAATAGTAGGTTGTGCGGTTTGATCTGTTTGTGATTCCATATTATTTGTAGTCATAGTGTTCCTAAAAAATAATAATTAAAATGTAATATCGAAGTGCATCTTGTTGAAGTACATCTTGGTGGTAGGATTTTAAGGGCTGAAGTATAGCACATTACTGCCGTCAAGCATAATTTGTTCCATAATTTGTTCTTACATGATTTTTTATGATCAAAGTGATTACTTCGACCGCATTAATCTCGATATACAAACTTATCTTCATAATATCGGTTACCGTCCTCAGGAAAAATTTAAGAGACTCAATGACTAAATTAAGCTGTGTGGCTAAATCGCTTGCTCGGCTTGCTAAAAAGACCATATTTGTAATATGACTGGGCCGGATAAACCGCAATGAGTAAAATAGGATGTTTTCTTTAAAACGGATACCGTTGTCACTGGTGACTTTCGTTAGCAAACTGATATCGGATAAACCATCAAAACGTTATTTGTTATGCTCATGCAAGCCATTATTTTCACGACATCTTTGCGACGGAAAAGCCTCCAAGTACAACTACTAAGCACATGAAAGCAGCACATACCATGATAATTGTTAATTTTCTACCTGATCGCTTTGCAATTTTAATCATTTCTTTTTCATATTCAGTCATAGTTTGCCTCTCTAAAATTCAGTGGTTAAATTCGTTTGGTTGATATTTTGTAAACCTTCTCTTTTGGTTTTGCTTGTTTAACTTCTGTGTTTGTTAATGGGGTCGTTTTTGCCATAGGCAGTACACCTTTTGGTAGTTAAAGGGCTGTACTACCAAAAGTACTACTTAAATGCGTGGATGTCACGGAACGGCAATGGACGTTACAGGCATAAAAAAACCCGCAAAGCCAGATGGTAGTTGGCTTTGCGGGTCTTAGTTGGTCTGTAATAGACCTATAGGTGGTGGGATGGGGGACTTGTAACCCGATGGCTTAAGTTGCTGATAAATAGCAAGTATTTATATGCTTAAGTTTCTTTGTACTACTTGCTGTACTACTTGCGTGTAAAGTCATTGATAAACCTTGGTATTTAACATTAGCAATATTGTTTACTCATTCCACATTAATTTTACTTTTTTATGTAGTAAATCTAATTTTAAAATGTGAACTCTGCCTCGGGTACTTGCTACTACTTTACTGAATCTAAAGGTGGTTACTTAAAATTTCGCCATATAACGAAGTACCTTAAATCATACCTGTTATGATTTAAGGTACTAAAAATGCAATAAATTTCTTTTTTGATGAGTTCGCTCATTAATATCTTGCTCCATCCTTACAAGTACTTACAATCATCTCCTATTCATTCAATCAACAATAAAATTTGAAAATGCACCCTATGAAAGCAATAAAAGTCGATGCTACCGAATTGAAAGAGATATCTATTTGGTTTGAAAATAGAGATTACTCTGAGCTAAATAACTTAACCGTTGGTGAGTTTATTACGGAGATAGAAGAGCGCTTAGAACTGTATCGTTATGCACAGATGTGTAATGGCAATATTAAAGATAACCGTTGGTGGATTTTAGAAGATTCACTGTTAATTAAAAAGTGTAACTCGCCAAGAGCTAATTTCATGGATACACAGGGTATATCTATTCTTAAATTTCAACATTTGGCTATGTTACTTGAAGCAAAAGAAAAGCTACCTAAGTCTTCTTCAATGCCACCAGCGAGTTATAATGCACAAGACAATCAACTCAACATGCTTAAAGATCAATACTTAGCGCCTTCACCCAGGGGAGAGGAAAAAATTATTTTATCGGTTGATATCACCAGTCAGAGTGATGAAGAACTGATGAAACAGTTTGCACACCAATTAGAAACAGCGAGGAATGCGTTTAAAATCGATAATCCAAGTAAAAAAATTAAAACCAACAAGTTTGGCTTTTTCGGGCGATTTGTAAAATTTAAAAGTATTCAATATCTCGACTTATTAATTTATTGTTTAATAAAGCCCAATGCACCCAGCAAAAATAAACCATTCAGTCGGACCAATCCACCGAGGGAAACGCCTATTATCTGGCAGTTAAGTGACCAAAGTATTGCAACCCTATTTGACCCATATGAATTAGATGCTGAACACATCAAAGAGTGGCGTAAAGAGTTTTATGCTAAAAAACTTTTAAACAGTGAATATATAAACAAATACTTTGAAGAGATTAAAAGTAACCCTACGGATTTATTAGAAAAAATGCCACGTTAACGCAACCCTTCAGCGTGACCATATCAAACCACTCAATTCAAGGGTGTTTTTTTTTATTTTTTCCCCCCCGACATTAAAAACCCCGTCTTGCACTATAGCCATCTTATTCAAACAAAGCCAAAGGCGACCAAAGATGTCCAATGCAGATTACCCAGACCGACTCGTTAAAGAAGAAGAAAGAGAAGATATCACCTCAATTTCTACCAGTCAGGCACGTAGACTTGAGAAAAAAGGATTATTTCCTAAACGCATTAGGGTTGGCGAACGATCAATACGTTGGAAGTTATCAGAGTTAAGTCTGTGGGTTGATAGCCAACAAGGTGTGGGTGAGTAACATGAGTAACAAAATGCCAATATGCCGTCTCGTATCCATTATATACCCTGTTAAAAAATTAATAACCCCTGCCGAGATGAGCCAAAATAAGGGGATTAGCATCTCTAAACTTTATCGAGATATTAAATCTGGGGCGTTTAAAGAACCATTGAAAAAGGGAAACAAAATATTGGGTTGGTGTGAATAGAAAATAGTTGTATGGGACAAAAAAGACGGTTTTTCTTGTTAATAAAAATGTAATAAATCAGCCAGTAAAGCTGGTGTTTATAGGAGATTACCCTTTATTTATTTAATTCCTTAAGCAGGATATAAGTAATATAGGGGGGGAGATATAAAAATGAAAACAGACCAATATATATATAAGGAATACGTGTGGCAAGTATGTCATGAGGCATTAGGATTAATTGAGAAATTTATGGATCGTATATTTGAACAGTTCGATATTATGCTTGAACGGTACTCAAGAGTATTTGTAGTTAGGTTTGACCTGCATTTAAAAGAATATGGTAGCAATAACAAGGTAATTAGTGATTACCTAAAAGGGTTGTTAATTAAGCTAAAAAGTAAATACAAATGCCAGATAGCGCATGCTTGGTCGAGGGAGTGTTATCAGGCTGAAGCACAGCATTATCATTGCAGTTTGATGCTCAGTGGGCATAACATTCGACATCCTGATTCTCTGCTTGAAGAGGCGACTAAGTTATGGAAAGAGCAAACGAATGGTTACCTTTTTAAGCCAGAGAACTGCTATTACATGGCTAAAAGAGGCGTTAGCCAATTAGCACAGCAGATTATATATCGATTAAGTTACCTTGCTAAAAAAAGGACAAAAGGGAAAAGAGACAACCATGCTAAAGATTATCAAACCAGTCGATTAAAGCCTAAAAATAAGAGTTTTGATAATTGTTATCTAGTGAATGACCCTACTTAATGACAGCTGGTGAGCTTTTTTGTGGCACTTTATTTTATCCACCAGCCTTGATTATACTGAATGAATTAAGGGTGATCACTTTGCGACCAACAAAGTGATCACAAGTTGTACTGGGTTGATTGTGTGACTGATCACCCTGATCAAAAAAGTGATCATTTAGGCGATAGGCTCAGTGATCACTACAAACGATCTGCTTATAAAGTGTACTTTTAAGGTGGGGGTTCTATTTTTATAAGCCTGAAAACAAGATGAAGGTATTTTATGAAATGCTGTTGTGCACTGTATTCACTGGGCTTATCGCTTAATCTAGCAAGACAATAAATATTTATTAGAAAGTTACTCCCCTCCCTCAGAGTGATCATTTTTCACTTTATTTATTATTTATTCCTGTGCGGGAAACGGGCGGATCACTTTTGTCTTATTTTACATATAAAAACAGATGGTTATGAGTAACGAGGGAAATGAAAATACTAATCTTTTGCCTCTAAATTATCCCTATAAAAGCTTGTTTGGTAGCCACAATATCAAATTTCTACCCACAACTTTTAAATTATCTTTTGCGCGATGGGGCAGTGTGGTAATTTAGCCTTCATAGTTACATTGAAATAACGGCGACGGATGTTTCCCTACACGAAGCGTTAATTCAATATAAAGATATTATCGTGAAACTAACCTCAAGAATTGAGAATAAAGATCATATGGATAGCTTAAAAAAACTATTAACATCAGATAACAACCTCGCCTCAATGCCTACGTTAATAAGCGCTTATCAAGAGACTCTTGTCGATTTACAACTTGATTTATGGCAAAGAATTGGTGATGGGATGAGTAAAGAGTTTGGTAACTTGGAAAAGGAATCTATTGTTGAGCAATCCAAGCAGGAACGATATAGCGGGGTTAAAAACTATGTTGAAAATAAACGAAATTCAATGTATTGCAAAATTAAAGTGCAACTAAATGGCTATGACGATGTGTATTTAATTGTCGAGCAAGAGCACTATATGTATTTTGGTGTTTATTGCAAGAATGGTAAAGAGAATCTCAGGTATGAGGAGATAATGAGTAAGACTAGAAAAATACCTCATACTGAAGCATGGGGTGATTATGGTGTATCAGCTTATGCACAGCCTGAAATTAACTTTAAGCATCTTTCATCTGATAACCTTGCGTATTTATCGAAACAAGAAAATAGACAAGAGTATGCTGATTGTATTGTGAACGGACTGCGAAAGTTTGTTGACGTGCTTGAGTGTGACGAGTAATAAACAGCAGGCTAAGTAATATAGAGTATGTACAGAATTAGCAATTTAAATTCGTATTGGCAGTCTTAATGGGAAGTAACGAAACGAATGGTTAAATATGACATCAACAGTGTTGAGGGGGAGTATCAACCTCATTCAGGTGACAAAGTACTATTAAACTTGCTTGCAATTACAGAGGTTGAGGAGATCAATGAGGTAGAAACTCTATTATTGTTAAAGCTATATGAACATCTGTTTGCTGGTGGTGAGGAGCTTAACGAAAACATTGAATTCGCCTCAATTGCAGAGTGGCATCGTCAATGGCTAGGCAACGTTTACCCATGGGCAGGAGAGTTACGTAGCGTTAATATGGGCAAAGGTGGTTTTGAGTTTGCTTCTGCCCTGCAGATATCCGAGTTACTTAAAGCGTTTGATAAAAACTATCTAAGCCAAAGTGATCGTTTAGCAACCATGGCGTTAGAGCCACTGGTTGAATATCTCGCTGAAGTGCATGTTGAATTTATCCTGATCCACCCGTTTCGTGAAGGTAACGGGCGTTTATCGCGTTTGTTATTAGATGTGCTGGCTTATAAGGCGGGTTATCAACCCTTGGATTATAGCTTGTGGGATACCAATAAAACCTTTTACTTCAAATCTATTCAAGCGGGTGTTGCGGGTCACTTTGAACATATAAAAAGGTTAGTGAGAGATGTGCTGAAGGTTTGATTCGTCATTTTAGCCTTAAGCCAAGCTAAGGTGAGCAAATTTACTCTGTTTGTTTTTTAACTTCTTCTCAATTTCCTGCGTTGATAAACCCACTTCAATTGCGCTAGAGCTTGCAACTGAACGTAACATGTTTTTTTTAGTCACTTTTTTTGTGTTTCTTTTGTGGGGCATCTTTTTGTCCTCAAGTTGCCGTTAGCGAATTGTAGCACTGGTTTTAGTATACCTAAATGCACATAAATTACTTGAACAATATTGTTAGAAAAACAGTTTACTCGCTAAGTTTTTAAGCCTGTTAACGTCAGTGGCGACTAAATAGGGCACAGCTTTAAATTTTTGGCTCACTTACGTTGTAAATGATTGTGATACATGACTAAATAAAGAAAAACGATTTTTACCCCCTAAGTTAGCGGGTTAAGATACTTTCGGGCTTTGGGGGAAAATATTAATTTATTTCCAGTAAGGTTAGGCAAATGGAACAGCCAGAGTTTGATAAAGTTGAAGCACCCGCGATTGCACAGTTAGTCAAATTAGGCTGGCAGTACAAACAGGGTAACACCCTTTCCCCTGAGTTTGCTTGTGTCGATGGAGTGCCTGAGCGTGCTTACCTGCGCGATGTGGTACTGGTTAAACGTTTAGAGTCTGCCATTAAACGCCTTAACCCGTGGATTAGTGATGAGAACCTGCGCAAGGTGTCTCGGGAAGTCACTCATCCTCATTTTGTTGCATTAATGGAATATAACCACGCTTTTTATCAGACCATGGTTAATTATCTCTCCGTAGAGCAAGACTTAGGAAAAGGGCGCAAAGGCCAAACCGTTAAGCTTATCGATTTTGACCAGCCAGATAATAATGAATTCATTTGTACTAATCAATTTAAGGTTGAAGGGGTAAATCAGAAAATCATCCCCGATATTGTCTGTTTTGTGAATGGCCTGCCGTTAGCGGTGATTGAATGTAAATCGCCTTACATTGCTAGTCCGATGAGTGAAGGCATTAATCAATTACGTCGTTATGCTAATTTACGTACCCCTGAAGACCATGAGGGGGCTGAAAAACTCTTTTGGTACAACCAACTGATGATATCTACCTGCCGAGATCAAGCCAAAGTCGGCACTATTAGTTCTAGCTCTGCGCATTATGGAGAGTGGAAGGATGCTTACCCGTTTACTGATGAACAACTAACAAAGCAGTCATTAGTTAATAACATCGTCGATTTTCATAAACAGGTTGATATTGAACGACCTGATAATGCACTGCTTGAACAAGAGATAGAAAAAGTCGCTGAGACTAAAGGCGCATATGAGGTATTAAGCGATGTTACTGCACAGCAACGTTTGCTGGCAGGACTATTTAATAAAGCGAGCTTCTTAGATATTCTGCAAAACTTTATTCTGTTTGAAACGGACGATGGACGCGTTATTAAGAAAGTAGCGCGTTACCAGCAATATAGAGCGGTTAATAAGGTGATAGAACGCCTTAAAGCGGGTAAGGATAGAAAAGGGAAGTCTGGTGTTGTTTGGCATACCCAAGGTAGTGGTAAATCATTAACGATGGTGATGTTGGCGGTAAAAATGCGTCGAGATGCAGAGCTTAAACAATATAAGCTGGTATTTATTACTGACCGAACCCAATTAGATGAACAGTTATCAAATACCTTCCGTGATGCACAGGGGGAAACGGTTTATAACGCAGGCTCTGTGGCACAACTTAAAGCCTTACTGAAGAAAGACAGCTCTGATCTTGTTACTGCAATGGTACAAAAGTTTGCAGACCTCGAAAAAGAGCAAGAGAATCAATTGAAAGTTGCCGAAGGATTTTCTGATCTTAACCCCAGTGACAAAATTATCGTCTTAGCCGATGAAGCGCATCGTACACAATTTGGTGGTTTAGCAATGACTATCAACGCTGCATTGCCTAACGCGCCTAAAATTGGTTTTACGGGAACGCCGTTATTAAAAACGCAGAAAATGGGACAAGCCTTTGGTGGTTACATTGATGAGTATAAAATCAATGAAGCGGTAGCCGATGGCGCAACGGTTAAGCTGTTATACGAAGGCCGTGAGGTTAAATCTGAAGTGGCCGGAGAATCATTAGATAAACTCTTTGAAGAGTACTTTGGTGATTACACTGCCGATGAACAGAAAGAGATTAAAAAGAAATATGGTGTAGAAAGAGCTGTACGAGAAGCACCCGCACGTATTCGCTGGGTATGTATCGATTTAATCAAACATTATAAAGAGCATATTCGCCCTGATGGTTTTAAAGCGATGATTGTTGTGGGCAGTCGTCATGCAGCTGCTATTTTCAAAAAGACCTTAGATGAGTTGGGCGCACCACCGTCTGAAGTCATTATCTCTGGCGATCACAATGATGAAAAGTATATTGCACAGCACACCGATAAAGTACGTCAGAAACAGGTTATTAGTAATTTTAAGAAACCGTTTGGGCTTAATAAACAGGGTACGGAAGAGAAAAAGAAAAAGTTTGATAACACCGCATTTTTAATCGTGAAAGATATGTTGTTAACGGGGTTTGATGCTCCGATTGCACAGGTGATGTATATCGACCGTAAACTGCAAGACCATACGTTAATGCAGGCGATTGCCCGCGTTAATCGTACTTATAAAAATAAAGAGTGTGGTTATGTCGTTGATTACTTTGGGTTAGCAACACATTTGACGGAAGCGTTAGAGCTATTTAGTAGTGAAGATGTGGAAGGCACATACGAAAGCCTAAAAGATGAAATTCCTAAGCTAAAAGCAAAACATACCCGCGCAATGTCATTTTTCAGTAAGGTAAAAAGTGACGATGTAGATGATTATGTATTGGCGCTTAAAGATGAAACTATTCGTGCGCAATTTGATATGGCCTTTAAGCAGTTTGCTAAGCAACTCAATGTTATTCTACCCGATGTACAGGCCGCGCCTTTTATTCCTGATATGAAGTTGCTCGGTAAAATTCATAATGCTTCTAAAACTTTATACCGCGATGCGGGTCTTGATATGAAAGAGATTGGTGCCAAAGTGCGTCTGCTGGTGGATGAGCATATTTTAAGTACAGGTGTTGATCCTAAAATCGCGCCTATCGATTTATTAGCAGCTAATTTTAAGGAGAGCATTCAACCTACTAAATCCGATGAGTCTAAAGCCTCTGAGATTGAGAGTGCGATCAACCACCATATCACCATTAATTTAGATGAAGACCCCGAGTACTATCGTTCACTGAGTCTACGCCTACGTGACATTATTGAGAAAACCGCAGGCAACTGGGCACAACAATTAGAAATGCTGTTAGAGATGACTGATGATGTGGGTAATGCACATCAACAAGGTGCACAAGACGTCGGATTATCTGAAACTGAATTCGCTTTTTATAACATTCTTATCGCTGAGGTGACTAAAGTGAGCGATGGAGATGTGATTGAAGAAGCGATATATGATGCGATTAAGTTAACCACGCAAACGTTAGTGACTATGCTTGATATGGTAACTAACATTGTTGATTTCTTTAATAAACAAGATGAAGTAAGACGCATGAAAAAAGAGATTAAACGTGCGGTACTAGATCAACCATTCGGTGATAAAGCATTAGTGAATATTCTGCAAGAACGGTTCATGGATTTAGCAAAAACAAAGTTTGGTAACCGCCAGTGATGGTGAAGGAAGATAAACAACCAGAGTTTGTTGAAGGGCAATCTTATTTAGTTGAAGTTAAACGAACCAGCCGAAGTAAAACTGCGTCATTGAAAGTGGAAGAGGGCGAAGTATTTATTGTCGTACCTAAAACGTTATCGCTAGAGCGTATAGAGAAAATTGTTTTAGATAAGCACGATTGGATAATTGATAAAATAACGCAGTATCAACAATCTACACCAGCAATGACACCATAGAAGCAAATAGTGGTTTAGGTAAAGCCATCACCTACTTTAATAAGCACTACGCTGGGCTTAGCCGTTTTTGTACGCTCGCAGGCTGTAAATTGGATAATAACCGGATAGAGGCGATGTTAAAAATCATCGTGCGGGACAGAAAAAATGCGATGTTTAAAAAAACCTTAG
>JBAHZW010000076.1:0-19716 GCA_037132835.1 Colwellia sp.
AAAACAAAATTTAAAGAAAAATTCGTTAAAACGGCACGGGTGACCTTAAAACATAAAGCGAATAGTAAAACAAAACACGTATCTACTAGCGCTTTGTGCCTAGCTTAATTAGAATAGCGAGCATTAATATTATTTTAACTGATAACGCGTCAATATTATCAATGTCGGTAATGAGTGTAAGGAAATCATGAGTAAAGTAAGTAGCCTGTTGGCCCCTGTATTGGCCAAGCGCCGTGGAAAAAACCCCGATAAAAAAAGTTGGCATAATTTGCATGGCAGCAGCAGCAGTGTCGCACTTTATCAGGCGATAAAAACAGCAGAAACGCCGATATTATTAGTGACTCATAATACCCCACAAGCGTTAAAGATTGAACAAGAGCTGCTCAGCTTAGCTAAACATGATAACGACAAAACAGCAGAAATTTGTTTGTTTCCTGATTGGGAAACACTGCCTTATGATAATTTTTCACCACATCAAGATATTATTTCACAACGTCTGGCGACTTTGTATCAATTATCTCGCATGACAACAGGCATTATTATTGTGCCTGTAACCACCCTAGTACAACAGTTAGCCCCTAAAAAGTATATTGAAGCCAATAGCCTACTTATCAAAAAAGGTGACAAAAAAGACCTGCATCAAATGCGACAATCTCTACAAGAAAATGGTTATCGACATGTTGACCAAGTCTTAGAGCATGGTGAATTTTCGGCTCGTGGCGCTATTCTCGATATATTCCCTATGGGCAGTAAAACCCCTTTTCGTTTAGATTTTTTTGATGATGAAATTGATGAAATAAGACTGTTTGATCCTGAAAGCCAACGTTCCAAAGAAAAGATTGATGAAATCAACCTACTGCCAGCCCATGAGTTTCCTATAGATGAAGCGGGTATAAATCTATTTCGCAGTCAATTTCGTGAACAATTTAGCGGTAACATACATAAAGAGTCCATTTATCATCAAGTCAGTAATGGCATCTTGCCGCCCGGTATTGAATATTACTTGCCGCTCTTTTTTAACAACAAACAAGACACTGAGCAAGACACAGAACAAAAAACTAAGCCCGAAAAAAAGCTTAGCAATACCTTGTGTGATTATTTAACCCCGAATACTTTAGTCGTGATCAGCGGAGATATTGAGCATTCATTAAAACAGTATTGGCTTGATATTGAATATCGTTATGAAAATAGGCGCTATGATCCAACACGCCCCTTACTGCCTCCCGAGCAACTTTTTTTAAACGAACAGGAACTTTACACGGCGTTAAAACCTTTTGATCGCATTACTATTGCTAAGCAAGTTGACTTGCAAGCATCAACTCAAGATGATCTCGAACAGGACGTTGCGGTTAGCGAAACCGACATCAAAAGTAAAAGCAGTGTCATTACCTTTGCTGTACAACCCTTACCTGACTTAACCATTAATCATAAATTAAAACAGCCCTTTGAGTTAATTAATCACTTTATAAGCGACCAAGCAAGCCCAGCTAAAATACTGTTTATTGCCCAAAGCCAAGGTCGTCGAGAAAGTGTCTTAGAGCTACTTGAACGCGATAATATTAAGCCAACACAATTTCCCTGCATTGACGACTTTATCAATGCCAGCGAAACCATCGGTATAACCGTTAATAGTTTAAGTCAGGGTTTTAGCTTTCAAGCCAAAGGTGCCAGTGCCAAAAATGCCATTGCCCTCGTAACCGAAGCTGAATTACTGGGCAATCATGTTTCTCAAGCAAGACGAAGAACAAAAGCGCAAGACTTACAAGCCGATGCCTTATTTAAAAACCTTGCCGAATTGAGTATTGGTCAAGCCGTAGTTCATATAGAGCACGGCATTGGTCGATATCAAGGCCTACAGACCATTGAAAATGGTGGTATCACTACAGAGTTTTTAGTACTAACTTACGCCAGTGAAGCCAAACTTTATGTACCCGTCGCCTCATTACACTTAATAGGTCGATACTCAGGTGCCGACAGTGAGCATGCTCCATTACATAAGTTAGGCACCGACACCTGGAGTAAAGCTAAACAAAAAGCGGTGGAAAAAGTACGCGATGTTGCCGCTGAATTACTCGATATTTATGCCAAACGTGCCAGTAATCACGGTCATACCTTTAAACGTGATAAACAAGATTATCAAGCCTTTAGTGATAGCTTTGGTTTTGAAGAAACCTTCGATCAAAAACAGGCCATTAATGCTGTGGTTAGCGATATGTTGTCACACAAAACCATGGACAGACTAGTTTGTGGTGATGTCGGCTTTGGTAAAACCGAAGTGGCAATGCGTGCTGCCTTTGTGGCGGTAAACGACGGTAAACAAGTGGCTATTTTAGTGCCCACTACCCTGCTTGCCCAACAACATTATGAAAATTTTAAAGATAGGTTTGCCAACTGGCCCGTGGTGACTGAAGTCTTATCACGCTTTAAAACCGCTAAAGAGCAAAAAGAAGTGATGGCTCGGGTTGAGTCTGGGCAAGTGGATATTTTAATTGGTACTCATAAACTTCTGCAAAACAGTATTAAGTATAAAGATCTTGGGTTACTGGTAGTTGATGAAGAACATCGATTTGGTGTTAAGCAAAAAGAAAAAATTAAACAGTTACGTAGCAATGTCGATATTCTCACCTTAACCGCTACCCCTATTCCGCGTACTTTAAATATGGCAATGGGCGGCATGCGTGATTTATCTATTATTGCCACACCTCCAGCAAAACGACTCGCGGTTAAAACCTTTGTCAGGCAGTATGATGAACCGCTGATCCGTGAAGCCATATTACGTGAAACCCTGCGTGGTGGTCAGGTGTATTTCTTACATAACCATGTCGACACTATTGATAAAAAAGCCGCCGATATTCAAGCCCTAGTGCCTGAGGCTCGCGTGGTTACTGCACATGGTCAAATGCGTGAACGTGAACTTGAACGTATTATGAGTGATTTTTACCATCAACGTTTTAACGTGCTTATCTGTACCACCATTATTGAAACCGGTATTGATGTACCAAGCGCCAATACCATTATCATGGACCGAGCCGATCACCTTGGTTTAGCACAATTACATCAGTTACGTGGGCGTGTTGGTCGTTCGCATCACCAAGCTTATGCCTACCTGTTAACCCCGCATGAAAAGCGCATTACCAAAGGTGCTAAAAAGCGCCTTGAAGCCATTGCCTTATTAGAGGATTTAGGTGCGGGCTTTACCCTTGCAACCCACGATTTAGAAATTCGTGGTGCGGGTGAGTTATTAGGTGAAGACCAAAGTGGCTCAATGAGTCAAATTGGGTTTAGTTTGTATATGGAAATGCTCGACCAAGCCGTTGCAGCACTCAAAGAAGGTAAGCAGTTATCTTTAGATCAAGTCATGTCGACACAAACCGAAATCGAATTACGCATTCCGGCATTAATTCCCGATGATTATATTTTTGATGTCAGCATACGCTTAAGCTTGTATAAACGCATCGCTAGTTGCAAAGACAAGCGCGCGCTTGATGATGTACAAGTAGAGCTAATTGACCGCTTTGGCTTATTGCCACAACCCACAAAAAATTTAGTGCAAATAGCCAAGATACGTTTAAAAGCGCAGACCATTGGTATTTCACGAATAGAAGCAAGTTCAACAGGCGGTTCAATAGAGTTTAGTCAAAACACCTGTGTTGACCCTATGTTAATTATTGGCTTAATTCAAAAAAACCCATCAATGTATAGCATGGTTGGTGCCAGTAAATTGAAATTTATAAAAGCTAACGATGATACTCAAAAGCGCTTTACCTTAATTGCTAATATCTTAAATGACTTAGCTAAATAGTGATACACTTGAGCAAGCCTAAGGGAACGTTTTTCTTTGCTCAAGTAGCGGTAAAAGAGTGATACGGGTGCACATAAAATTTAGCTCGACTGATATAATGTTTTAAATACTTTTTGATATACTTGTTTACGCAATCAGACCTTAAAATACGGACTTTTAATGAAATACAATTCAATGATTACGGCTCTATTAACTTCTGCATTTATCTCATTATGCTTTTTAATCAGTCATCAGGCACTCGCTGCTGACACATCAGATGTAGAGAAAGAGCGTTGGTTTGAAATTGAAGTGATTCTTTTTAAACAACTCACCAAAAAATCAAACGATACTGAACAGTTTCTTGCTCACGATCTCCGCGATAAAAAACAACGAGCGATTGATCTCTTAAGCCCTTATATACAACCTGACATTGCCTCCCTAAAGCAATTATTACCCCGTTGTGGAGAGCAAGCGCCAAAATTACCTTATAGCATCAACCTGAGACCTAATACGCAATGGTTTGAAAAAATAGATTTCTATAATGACAAAGCCAACAAATTAAGTGCCGTAAAGATAAATAGCAACAAAGAACTTCCTGTTTACACGCAATACCCCAGTAATAGTCACAGACCATTATGTGTTATTCCCGCAGAAACGATTAAGAAAAACTTAACGGCTAAGCAGCTTGAAATGTTTAATATTGATGGTTTTCCGGTAGAAAAATTAACAACGACAATCAATGGACTCGAACAATGGCAAGAGGATGCCAAGGGCAATATTATTTGGGCAAGTCAAAACCCTTATTTAATTAGCCAAGACTCATTACAGTTAAAGTCAATTATTAACCGACTAAAGCGCTCGCGTTATTTTGCGCCATTATTACATGTAGGTTGGCGACAAGTTGGTGAAAGCAAAAAACAAGCACAAGCAATAAGGTTATTTGCTGGTGAAAATTTAGCCTTAGATTACCAGCAAGCCATAGCAAAAAAACGCGCTGAGCATAAGCTCACTGAACAAACTATCGATAATAGCCTCATTGACAACATAGCAGCAGTGAGTGAAACATCACGAAAAGAGCAAAATCGCCAGCAAGCAAAACAACGACAACTCAACAAACTTTTTGAGCAATTAGATCTATTCACGGATATCAAAAATATTCACCTTGAGGCAAATAGTCTCGAAGAGCATAACGCTGAAGAAAGTAACCCCAAAAGCCCCACCGTCCAAAGTGATTCTACAACCAGTGAAAATAGCACCACCGAGACTCGGTATAGCAAAGCGGACAAAGAGAAAATTGAGAAAATCATTGCTGAGCTATCCTTTGATATGACCAATAAAGGTGACCCCTTAAAGGTAAACAGCACTTCTGACATAGAACTTGCCATCAAGACACCGCTACAGCCTTGGTACCTTGATGGACTCTTTAAAGTACATCTAGATCATTACCTCTACATAAATAGTGAATTTAATATACTAGCGCAAGCAAAAGAACCCACTCGGTTAACGCCTAATCAAGCAGTAGAAGATAAAAATCATGTTGTTTATTTTAAACAAGACCGTCGTGTAATTACTGGCGAAATACATTATTTTGACCATCCTAGCATCGGCATGATAGTGCAGATCAGGCGCTTTGACCCAACTAAACCGGCTATTGATGCGGTGACTCAAGCGAAGAAATCATAGCCAACGGATTAATGAGTCTATAAGTACTGCCTTGTTGTTTAAATATAAAAAACACCCTAAATTAATTGAAATAAGGTTTAGAAAATGGATAAAGAAATAGAGATTCAAGCCGCAGTATTTCGCCGTTTACTGGCTCACTTAGACGCACGTACCGACGTACAAAACATTGAACTGATGAACTTAGCGGGTTTTTGCCGTAACTGCTTTAGTAAATGGACGGTCAGTGAAGCTGAAAAGCTAGGCGTTGATGTTGATATTGATACCGCCCGTAAACAGGTTTACGGTATGCCATATAGTGAATGGAAAGAAAAATACCAAGTCCCCGCAACCGATGAGCAAATGGCTAAATTCAACGCCTTAACCAAATAGTATAAATCCACATGCCTATGTAGTTTACTCAGGAGCTTTTTGTAAGCGTCATCTTCGACGTCTCTCATCGAAGCTCCATTGCGCTTTAGAGACGGGATCCCCGATTAAAACACCACGGGGATGACGATCCTGAGCCAAGTGCATAGGCACGTAAATTGATACCCGTAACCAAGAAAAGTGCTAGAACATGCACCTTGATTGGTTACGAATATATAGCCATTCAATTGAATTTTATCCTTTTTTTGATCTACAGTAAACTTTCAGTGCCATAACGGGATTAATATGTACTTATACCAAAGATGGTATTAGACAAACATATTAGTTAGTTCTTCATCTCGCTAACTGCTCACTATTTGATAAATATCCCATAAAGGAAAGTTCATCATGAAAGCAGCCGTAAATCATAAATTTAAAGGCAAACTAGAAATTCAAGATATTGATATCCCAGAAATTTCAGCCAATGATGTTTTAGTCAAAATTCACGCTTGTGGCGTTTGCCATACCGACTTACATGCCTGTCATGGCGATTGGCCGGTTCAACCGAAAATGCCTTTAGTACCGGGTCATGAAGGGGTTGGAGAAATAGTTAAGCTAGGTTCGCAAGTTAGCCACTTTAAGCTCGGTGATAGAGTGGGTATTCCTTGGCTTTATAGTGCCTGTGGTCACTGTGATTACTGTTTAGCGGGAGATGAAAACTTATGTTTATCACAAGAAAACTCTGGCTACTCGGTAGACGGAAGTTATGCAGAATTTTGTAAAGCAGATAGCGATTACATTGTTAAAATTCCTGACGGCCTTGAGTATGTTGATGCCGCACCGCTCTTTTGTGCTGGGGTCACTACCTATAAAGCGCTGAAAGTATCGGGTGCCAAACCCGGTCAATGGGTCGCCATATTTGGCATTGGCGGTTTAGGTCACTTAGCCGTGCAATACGCTGTTGCCATGGGCTTAAACGTTGTTGCCGTGGATACTGGCGCTAAGAAAATGCAACTGGCTAAAACATTAGGTGCTGAACTCTGTTTAGACTTTAAAACCGATGATGTTGTTGCTCGTGTGCTTGAACATACCACAGGTGTGCATGCCAGTATTTGTACTGCGGTCAGTAAAAGTGGCTTTGAGCAAAGCTATAAAGTAGTGCGTCGCGGTGGCAAGTGTGTACTGGTTGGTTTACCTCCCGAAGAAATGCCACTACCCATTTTTGATACGGTACTCAACGGTATTAGTGTCGTCGGTTCAATAGTGGGTACGCGTAAAGACTTAGTTGAGTGCTTAGATTTTGCCGCCCGAGGTAAGGTAAAAGCAATTACTATTGAAAAATCACTTGAAGATATCAATGATATATTTACTGACATGGTCAACGGTGAAATTACTGGACGAGTGGTCATGAAGTTTTAAGTTGTGAACTTTCGTTGGCTCCATCAGCATTTTTGCTGCGTCAGCATAATGAACACACTAAAAATTAAGCGATAATCCGAGTGTAATCTGGTTATCGCTAACCCTCGGCTTAAAACAACATGCCTATGCACTTGGCTCAGGATCGTCATCCCCGTGGTATTTATACGGGGATCCAGTCTCTAAAGCGCAATGGTGCTTCGATGAGAGACGTCGAAGATGACGCTTACAAAAAGCTCCTGAGTAAACTACATCGGCATGAAAAATTAGCTCTTAAACAAATCCGCTATCCATATTTTTTGCTTACGTTTACGTGCCAAAGTTAAATGTTGTTCAATAATTTTATCTTGCGCTTGTTTATAACTTACCGTGTGTTCTGGAGTGATGCCTTGACACCAAAGTAAATGAAAACCAACTTCAGAGCTAACAATCTCGCTAATGGTGTTTGATTTCATACTAAATAGGTACTCATCAAGCTCGGTATGCAATTGGCCTTTGTCAACTAAGCCTAAGTAACCATGATCCATAGCCGTAGGACATTCAGAGTTGCGTAAGGCATACCAAGAAAAATTATCTGGCGTTATATTATCCGCTATTTTTTGCATTTTTTCATGGGACTTTTCAAGCGTATTTTCATCAAAATCATCATTAACGGTAATTAAAATGTGGCTCGCCTTACGTCGTTCAGGTTGTGAGAACTTAGCCAAATTTTGATAATAATAATCTTCAGCCTCAAACGCAGACATCGGCAGACAGTCATTAGAAATATAATCTAAGGTGGTTTCACAGTGAAGTTCATTACGTAAAGACATTCTTAAACTGTCTTCATCTAACATATTGGCTTCAAGTACAGTATTAAAATCAGCAAGATCTTTAAAGCGTCCTTTTAGCTCTCTCATTGCCAAGTTGACGTGAGACTCAGGCACCATAATTTTTTTAGCTTCACTTGATGCTAATACGGCAGTGTAAATTTTCAGCGCCTGTGTCATCACTTGGTTTAATTGCTTACTTTGCTCATCATCTAACTCGCTTACTATTTTTCCAAACTGGTCAAGACTCGTTTTCATCTTCAGATAAAACTGTAGCGCTTCAGGAATTTCTCGCTTTAATATATTCATATTGATTCTCCTGCGATTAACGCACGTTCTGGTACCATTAAATCATGAGCGCCTAGCTGTATGCGATACAAAATATCTTGCGGATCACTGCGATCAACACTCAGTACTTTAGTCAGTTCACCTTTACTCGCCACTAACTCACCCGCAACAGATAAACTTATCTTTAACCTTGCAGAATCGCCATATTCAAATTCATTTGTTACCCATACTAATGAGGCTAACGTTAACTCAGATTCTTTGCAGCCAATAATAATATCGGTCTCCAAAAAATGTACCTGATAAATAATTTGGTCTTGTTTATAAACCCCCGACTGACGAACAAAACCGCAGGTACCTCTGCGCACCAATAGCTCGCCTTTTGTCTGACCACCTTGGTAGGTATCATTACGAATATTTTTGATCACGCGTACTTCACAGCCATAATCAAATTTTGGATTTAGCATACTTACTCTCGTGTCTAGTAAAGGTTAAAGTGCTAAGCACATCTCATTTTCATTGTTAACATTCGCTATGACAATTGGCACAGCCCGCACCTTTAAGCGGCACGACAACACCGTGTTGTAATAAACAATAGGCTTTACTTAATGCGCCTTTATAGTTTTCCCATAATAATGGCTCACTATATTCAGCGAGGCTCTTATTAAATAGTGTTAATAATTTCACTCGGCTGGGTCGTATTACATTTTCATCAAACTCAACTTCAAAAAGTTCAAAAAAGTCCTCGACACTACTCAGCTCTTCCACTTGCTCACTCAACGTCATACTGGCTCTCCAATATAGTTAACCGGTTTCAAGATATTCGCTGACAATAAAGAGAGTAAGTCCTTGGTGCTAGGAATGTGTTTGTATTGTTCACTCCAATTCACCAAGTGTGTTTGCACTGTTCTACCCTGCGCTGTAGATAGTTTAATACCCAAAGCTTTATAACCAGCAACAATGGCTTTTACGCCACTGTGTTTTCCTAAGACCAAGGTGTGTTTTCGCCCCAATAACTCAGGGCTAAAAGCTTGATAATTTTTAACATCTTTACGTAAACCGTCTATATGCAGTCCCGATTCGTGGGTAAAAATATCGTGACCTACTACTGACTTTTGCTGAGGTAAAGTACGACCTGACGCTAAGGCAACTTCGGCAGAAATACTCGGTAATAACGATAAATCTATCGGTGAATTGAAAGCAGGATATTCTTTTTTATGTACTTCAAGGGCGAGTACCACTTCTTCTAATGCGGCATTACCTGCCCGCTCGCCTAGCCCGTTAACAGTAGTGTTCACTGAATAAGCGCCCGCACGAATAGCCGCTAAGGTATTCGCTGTTGCCATACCTAAATCGTTATGCGCATGCATCTCAATATTTATCGAGGTATGATCGACCAGTGCTTTTATTTTTTGATAAGTCATAAAAGGATCAAGTAGCCCTAAGGTATCGGCAAAACGTAAACGCAAAACGCCAGACTTTTCTGCAGCATCCGCAATAAGCATGAGTGTTTCACTGGATGCTCTAGAAGCATCTTCCAAACCTAAACAAACTTTCAAGCCTAAATCTTGCGCTTGTTTAACACAGTGATCTATTTGCTTGATTAATTCCGACTCACTAATACGTAGCTTGCTTTGACGTTGTTGCACCGAAACAGGTATTGATAAATCAACCCAATCTAGCCCTAAAGATTTACATTTTGCTATATCATCAGCGCGCATACGACACCAAGCCATGCTTTGACTTTTAGTCAGCTTTTGACATAAATAGGTAATCACGTCACGCTCTATCGCACTCATGGCTGGAATACCAAGTTCTAATTCATGCACGCCTGCTGACTCTAAACTTAAAGCAATATTAAGCTTTTCCTCAACTTTAAAAGCAACACCAGCAGTTTGTTCACCGTCGCGTAAGGTTGTATCATTGATTATTAGCATAATTCTTATTTCACACGCGTTTAAGCATATTCGGGATCAAACTCTTGTGGGCATAAATTTTCAGCATCCCAATAAGGCGATAGTTTTCGTAAGCGATCAATAATATCAGGCATGTGCTCAAGCACCTTGTCTATCATGTCTTCCGTGGTAAAACGTGACAGTGAAAAGCGGATAGCACCATGTGCTGCGGTATAAGGTATATCCATAGCCCGCATTACATGCGATGGCTCTAATGTACCTGACGTACAAGCGGAGCCACTTGAGGCCGCTATACCCACATGATTAAGTAATAATAAAATGGCTTCACCTTCAACAAATTCAAAAGCAACATTCGCGGTATTAGGTACTCGGTTTTTAATATCACCGGTAATAAAACAATGTGGAATACGTGCCAGTAAGCCCTGCTCTAAACGTGAACGCATTAACGTAATGCGCGCGGTGTCATTCAGTATTGATTTTTGTGCCAAAACAGCCGCTTTACCTAACCCGACAATACCCGTTGAATTTTCGGTGCCAGCACGACGGCCACGCTCTTGATGACCACCACGAAGTAGCGAACGAAACTTACTGCCTCGTTTTAAATAAAGTGCGCCCACACCCTTAGGTGCATGAAATTTGTGTCCTGACAACGACAATAAATCAATTTTTGTTTTGCTAACATCAACAGGCAATTTTCCCACCACCTGTACAGCATCACAGTGGAATAAAACCCCCGCATCATTTGCTAGCTTGGCTAGTTTTTCAATAGGAAATAAAGTGCCCGTTTCATTGTTAGCCCACATAATAGAAACAATAGCGACATTTTCACTCAATGCTTTGCTATAGGCTCCAATATCGAGCCTACCTTGTCCGTTAACACCAATCCAATGTACGGTATAACCTTTACGCTCTAAGTTTTTACACAAGAGTTGTGTTGCGGGATGCTCAACAACCGAACAAATCACCTCTTTTTTATTAGGAAAGCTTTCTATCGCCGATAAAATAGCCGTTGTTGTCGCTTCAGTCGCACACGAAGTGAAAATAATTTCACTGCTATGCTCAGCCCCCAATAACTGCTGTACTTGTCCGCGAGCCACCTCAATGGCTTTACCGACAGCATCACCAAATGAATGTATCGAAGAAGGGTTACCATAATGCTCGGTTAAAAACGGCATCATTGCCTCTACCACTAAGGGATCAATCTTAGTCGTAGCATTGTTATCTAAATACGCTAAATCGTTCATGGCAACTCTCCTAGTGGCTGTGAGCATTAACAGGGTAAACGGTGATATTTTCACCGAGAGCGGCACTGAATTTTTCTTCTAGCATGGCAATAGTACTGCCACTTAAACCACAGCCAGAACAAGAGCCTGACATAGAAACAAACACCATATTGTCTTCAACATCAGAGAGCGTAATAATACCACCATGCTCTTCAATGCCGGGGCGAGCTTCTTCAATGACCGCTTCAATAAGACGGATGCGTTGTAAGGTATTCAATTTTTTAGGCGGCGTTGCCACGGTTTGAGACGCTGAAGCAATAAATTCTTGGCCGTTGGCCACTAATAAATCTTCAAGTACCCATTCAATTTTTTCATGACATGAAGAGCACGCGCCACCCGCTTTGGTGTATTGAATAACCTCTTCAAGGGATTGTAATTTATTTTGTGTGACTACGCGTTTGATCATCTCATCGTCAATAGCGAAACATTTACAGATCAACTCACCTTCTTCATGATCTTCTGGTAAAGATTCTCCACGGTAATCTGCCACAGCAGCGTGTAAGGCTTCAGTACCCATTACAGAGCAATGCATTTTTTCAGGCGGTAAACCGTCTAAATAATCGGCAATATCTTGGTTAGTGACCGCTAAGGCATCATTAATCGTTTTACCAATAATAATTTCTGTCAGGGCTGATGAAGAAGCAATGGCGCTACCGCAACCAAAGGTTTGAAAACCCGCATCTTCAATAATTTCTGTCTCAGGATTAACTTTTAACGTTAACTTCAACGCATCACCGCACGACAATGAACCAACATTACCGGTAGCATTAGCTTCAACTACCGCCTTTGCATTGCGCGGCGAAAAGAAATGTTCTTTTACTTTTTCTGAATAATCCCACATGGGCGGCTCCTGCTCGTTACTGTGTTCTATTTAAATAAGGTAGCGAAACCAGTCATTATTCATAGAAACAGTGCTTCAATAAATGTTACAAGCAATGATGCAAGTATGATTCAAAGCAACGTTTAAACAACGACTCAGTGGGAACCGAAAAAGTTGTTAGAGTTTGTTATTGAATAAAACTGGTTTCGCTAATATCAATATTGCAAAATAGACACCAACTAAAAAAACAAGTAAGCCATTGTTTATATGATAAATATAAACTTGATTAGAAAGGCATTATTGGGAAAGTAACAAACAATGTCGGTTTTACGACAAAGAAATTTTATGAATGGTTGGCTAAAAGGGAATCGCAAAGTAAAAGGAAGCTAAATGCTTATTCAAGAAAACAACTCCAGCATTCTCTAAGAATGCTACATAAATGTAGCATTCTTAGAGAAATCAAACCTTTATTAACAGTCTGAACTAATTATTGTAAATAAAGGCTCACCGGAAACTTTCCAATGATATATAAAATAACAATTAGTTGCTTTAACTTCACTTTCCGTTGGCTCAGCTTTATCGAGTACGCTTCTGGGGGTGGCAACTACCGCATAACTACCACTTGCAACATGAATACGATAAGCCCAGTTGTCAACATTTAGCCCCGCACCTTCAAATATTTCAGGAGGAGATGAGTAATCAGCCAAAAAACCTGTTGCCGTTGCTGTAGCAGCCCAAGGTTGATAATAGCTACCTTTTACTCCTGAAAACTCAACGGGAACTAAAAAGTCAGCTCCAGATGTTATCGTTTTACTTTTAAATAAAGCAACTGACGATTTCATTGCACCAACAGCACTGGACATAATAGCGACATTAGCATCTGACTGTATATTGATAAATTTAGGTAGCGCTGTAACCGATAAAACCCCTAAGATAATAATTACAACAACTAGCTCTATAAGTGTAAAACCCTCATCTTTTGATATTAACCCTTGCTTTTTTATTGTAAGCATATTTCCATATTCCCCTTCCCTAATCTAGCCAAGTGACACTTGTGTGCAATGGCTAGCTAACACAGTTTTCAGCAGCGCCGTAGGCACCCGCTGGAATAATTGAATTTCCATCAAGAGTAACACCAAGCTATTCTTTAATTTTCCTCAGTAATGTAGTCGTTGCATTTTCTCCCTGATTTATTTTACCTCCACCGTAAACCACCTCAATGCCATTATTGGCAAAAGATTTTCCTAACATAGCAGTGGCTTTAATAAACGCGGGATTATTACCACGGTTTGACCCACAAAATACGGCTATTTCCATCTGATTATTTTGACTCCTTGATAACGGTTAATGTTAATAAGTAACTAAAAACTAAGCAGTATTCATGATGCACTATTGCAACAAGATGGGCAATACAAGATTGAACTCCTGACTCATTAAGCTAAATTAATGACTAGTCAATAACCCATAGAAAATGAGTATGAAATAACATACCTAGGCACTTGGTTCAACATCGTCATCCCCGTGGTGTTTTAATCGGGATTCCAATCTCTAAATCGCAATGGATCTTCGATGAGAGACTTCGAAGATGACGCTGACAAAGCGTTTCTGAGTAAATACTACTAGGCATGTAACTAAATTGAATGACTATTCGTACAGTTGACTAAACTGCCTGTGCGCGATGCCATATAATCAAGTGAGGACTCTAATGGTTGGGCATATTGGTCGTGAATACGTCTAGCTGTTGCAGGAAAATGTAAACTGTTACAACTTCAATTGACTCAGTTGTGTTATTATTTGCTCTAAGGGTAACTTTTCGGTCAAATGACTCCATGACATCCTGAGAGAGCCATTTATTCTATCTTCGTCTAAGCCCATAGATGAAAGGACATGCGAAGGTGTGTAGCTATTAGAGGTGCATGCGGAGCCATTTGAAACAGCAGCAATACCTTTAAGTACAACCATAGCTGCTTCTGAATTAATTCCAGGAATTGAAAAGTTCAGAACAAAGGGAGAAGTATTTTTTCCATTATATTGAGCATCAACATAATCGAGCTCAGCAATGAGTGAATTTTTTAAAGTCAAAGCATGTTGTTGCCATCGAGATGAATTCTTTACTGCTATTTCACACACAAGACCAAAACCTGCTATTAGCTGTACAGGTAATGTACCAGGTCTAAGCCCTTTCTCTTGACCTCCTCCAAATTGAAGCGGTTTTAAAGGCACGTTTATAAAACCTCTTTTTCGCATGATCAGTGCTCCAATACCCTTTGGAGCATAAACTTTGTGCCCACTAGCACTAATTAAGTCGATACGTTTATTAACTAAATCATCACTCAACTTACCAAAACTTTGTGCGGCATCTACGTGAAAATATGCTTCAGATGATTTAAGCACTTCACAAATTCCAGTAATTGGTTGAATACAACCTGTTTCATTATTCACATGCATAATTGAAACTAACAGCGTGTCTTTCCTTATTAACCGCTCAAGATCTGAAACATTTATCACACCACTGTCATTCACTTCGAGATATGAAATATCAAAACCATTTTCAGCTAAATGCTCGATTGGCTCTAATACTGCTTTATGTTCAATTCGTGTGGTAATGATATGCATTTTATTATTTTCAATACCAAACTGCTTAAGTCCTAGAATAGCTATATTGTTACTTTCAGTTGCTCCACTAGTAAATATCACTTCTGATTTATCAGCATCAACTACTAAAGCAACTTGACCACGAGCACGTTCAACCGCTTTTTTCGCTATAGAACCGTACACATGGGTACGACTACCTGCATTACCATATTCTTCCACCATCATCTTATAAACTAAATCTGCAACGGGCTTTAATACAGGAGATGTTGCATTAAAATCTAAATAAACGGTCATAAATTACCCTAAAAATGAATGGTGATATATTGAAGACATATAAAGGCTTGTCATGTATGATACACGCTGTTCGCACGAACAAAAACATATTGTTCGCACGAACAGAATTCAAGAGTTAAAATTAACCTATGAACAAGATAATATCTGGCACATCCCTTATTGCAAATAAGGGCACACAAGCAGGCAACAAATTTTACGTTGTTATGTGCACTTTAAAAAGACTTAAACGTATTTTCACCCTAGATGAACAAACACTCCCAGTAGAAAGACGTTCACAACGGTTGATTAACGCAGATCGTATACCTCAAATCACAAAATATATATTAGAAAATAGAGATAATTATGTTTTTTCTTCTATAACAGCCTGTATACAAGGTAAAAGTGCTTTTGAACCATTTTCAAACGACGATGCTTTTGCAAATAGTGGTAAATTACTCATCGATGAAGATGCCGATGTGTATATCGTCGATGGTCAACATCGTACAGCGGCAATTTTAGCCGCCATAGAACAAGATAAATCCCTTGAGGCTGAAACTATATCTGTCGTAATTTATCCTGATAAAAGCTTAGAACAGCGTCAAAATATGTTTTCCGATCTTAATCAACATGCGGTAAAAGTTGATGAGTCTTTGAAAAAAACCTATGGCACTAATCCTGATGAATTACTCTCTAAAAAAACAATTTTTAATAGTCCTACGCTATCTAAACTGGTGCATCTTGAGAAAAGTAGCCTAAGTTCTAGATCTAAAAAACTGATAACGCATAGTGGCTTAAATAAAGCCACTAAAGAATTATTCCCAAATATTGATATCAAAAATTACGATGCCCTTATCCCTAAAGCCATTGAGTTTTGGGAATGTGTTGCCCGTAACCTACCTGCATGGCAGCTAGTACTGAAAGAAAAAGTGGCCAGCAGTGAACTCCGTGAACAAACCATACACTCATATTCGGTAACGCTACATGCAATAGGCATTGTCGGTGGCTGGTTACTGAATAATGATAACAACTGGAAAACTCGGTTACGTCAGTTCAAAAACATAAATTGGGAAAGATCCAATAGCCAAGATTGGGAAGGACGCTGCATCATCAATGGTAGTATGCGAAATTCATCTGTCGCAGCAAGTCTAACGGCGATAAAAATAAAACAAATAATGGATATCCCATTAACCCCAAAAGAAACGAATCAAGAAAACAAATTTAAAGAGGCTAGAAATGGGTTCTGATCCAGTTGTACAATCCAGTTCAGCATTTACCCAAAAAGGGTTAAAAGACACGCTCAGAGAATCAATTGAGCACGTTAAAATGCTATACAAATGTGACCAAATACCTTGGGTTATAGGTTACAGCGGTGGTAAAGACTCCACTGCCATTCTGCAACTTATTTGGTACGCATTACAAGAATTAAAAACTGAAGGTGAATGTAAAAAGATAGTACATGTTATCAGTACCGATACCTTAGTTGAAAATCCTATTGTTGCCATGTGGGTAGGTAAATCCTTAGGGAAAATGGCTGAACAAGCAAAAGAGCAAGGTTTACCAATCATCCCCCACCGTCTAACACCTGAAGTTAAAGACAGGTTTTGGGTTAACTTAATTGGTAAAGGTTACCCGGCACCACGTCCTAAGTTTAGGTGGTGCACTAGCCGTTTAAAAATTTCTCCGTCAAATACCTTTATAAAGAACATGGCTGAGAAGAATGGTGAAGCTATTTTGGTGCTAGGTACTCGTAAAGCAGAAAGTACTGCTCGTGCCGCCAATATGGATAAATTTGAAAATTCTACCACCAATACTCGTAAAGCACTTGGGCTAACAGAAAATGGCTCCCTTGAACGTGTTTGGGTATATACCCCTATTGCCAATTGGTCTAATGACGATGTTTGGGTTTACCTCAATAGTGTTAAAAACCCTTGGGGATTCCCTAATCACGACTTAATGAGTATGTACCAAGGAGCCACTGAAGGCGGCGAATGCCCTCTGGTGGTAGACGAAAGCACACAAAGTTGTGGCGATAGTCGCTTTGGTTGTTACGTTTGTACAATGGTATCTGAAGATAAATCAATGAATGCCATGATCGCCAACGACGACGAAAAAGAATGGATGTATCCATTGGTATCGCTGCGTAATGAAATTGCAGTTAGCGACTCGAACTATCAAAAGAAAATGGAAAAGCTCCACAAAGATAAACTAAATCGTGACTTCAGACGCATGAATGGCAGATTAAGCGTTCATATTTCGAAACATGGTGCTGACCTAATACCTGGTCCTTATATTCAAAATTTTAGAGAGCACTTGCTAACTAAGGTACTTGAAGCACAAATTGCCGTGCAGCAATTAGGCCCACCAGAAGTTAAAGATTTAGAATTGTTACCTTTAGAAGATCTTGAAGAAATTCGCCGTATCTGGCTCGAAGAAAAACACGAAGCCGAAGACAACGTACCGAGAATTTATCAAAAAGTATTCAAAACTGACTACCCAGGCAAGAAGCGGGCTCATCATCCTATTTTGAATATTGATGTACTGGACAAACTTAAACAGCATTGTGAAGAGCAAGGCGACGAAGACGGCTTACTTTATCAACAAATGCGTGCGGTAATGTCTATTGCTAACAAACATAAAAATCAGTTGCGCCGTGCAAACCTAGCCAAAGAACTGGATAACAGCTTAGACAAAGGTGCGTTTGACAGCCTATTTGAAGCAAAAAAGTTTGCCTTAGAGCGCGAACGTCATCGCTTACAAATACATTTGAACAATTCTCCTTATTTAGACGATGCAGAGAAGCACGACATCAACGAAAAGATTATTATGGTAACCAGATCTATTAAAGAACAAGGCTATAGCTCAATGATTATCAACTTTGAAGAGGTTAACAATGATAATTAAGCAATTAACCCTTGAAAATTTCGGTATTTATTTAGGTAAACACATTGTCGATTTAAGTGTTGAAGATAAAAAACCCATCATACTGTTCGGTGGTTTAAACGGCGGCGGTAAAACCACATTTTTAGACGCCTTACAGTTAGTTTTATATGGTAAACACGCTAAATGTTCAAATCGTGGTGTAGAGGCTTATCACAGCTATTTAGCCAATACTAAAAATCGTTATAGTGATAAAGACGCCATAGTCGCATTGTCATTAACGTTCAGCCACACTACCGGCACAGATACCAATGAATTTAGAATTGTGCGCAGCTGGAAAACCAATGTTGCCGAGTCAAAAGACAAGGTAACGGTTTATTGTAATGGTAAAGCCGATATTCATATCAGCCAGTTTTGGGACGAGTTCGTTAACGAGTTTATCCCGTTATCACTGTCAGAGCTTTTCTTTTTTGATGGTGAAAAAATTGAAAACTTAGCCAATCCAGATCGCAGTGCCGAATTAATTAGAACCGGTATTGAAAGCTTACTAGGCTTAGATTTACTCAGCCAACTACATATTGATTTAGGTAATGTTGAACGTAAAAGAAAAAGTGCTAACTTAGATAACTCAGTGATTGAAAAAGTAGTGACCCAAGAAGCGGATATAGCCGAGCAAACCACCTTAATATCCGTATTAAAAACTGACATTGCTAAATTAGAAAAAAGTGCCAGTGACAATAATCTCAACATCAATAAATCTCGCCAAAAAGTACGAAACTCGGGTGCTCATTTAATTGAAGAACGTGACTTTATTAAATTTGAACTTGGCGCGATTGAACAAAAAATAAAAGCCAACATGCAAGAGCGGGTGAAGTTTGATGCAGGCTGTGGTCCGTTAGGTTTAATTTCATCACTCATCACTGAAACAAAAAATCAGATCACACTAGAGCAGCAAGCCACTCAAGCTAATATGATAACCAGTGCGATCACTGAATATGAAGATGCAATTACAGCCGCGTTAAGCGCCAGCAATGTCAGCGAAGCTACCATCTCATCGGTTAACAAAACTATGACTGAATTAAACAATCAACGCAAGAGTGTTGCAAATACAAACTGCTATATAAATTCTGATATAGCAATTTTTAACGGCTTAGATGAAAAGATAACCGATGACAAAAAAGAGCGCGAAACATTACTAGAGTCACGCGTAAAATTACTCGAACAGCAGTCCTTGTTTGATAAAAAACTAGAATCAATACCAGACTATGAAACCGTGAAAGATTTACTGACTGAACTGGCTGAATATGAAATTGCATTGAACAATAACCAAGTACTGAGCAAACAAAAGCAGCAATTACTCAATCAAGCCAATGCACGTAATGAAGTGCTTAATACCCGATATACCAATTTGCTCACCCAGCAAAGTAAAGACACCTTTGAGCAAAAACGAGCGATTCAAGTAGCCGAGCATATCGGAAAACTAAAATCGACCATGAAGTCATTTAGTGAAAAACTCATCGCAGAAAATGTAGTCTCACTGCAAAAGCATATTACCGATAAGTTTTTTGATTTGTCGCGTAAAAACAAACTGATTAATAGCATTAAAATATGCCCTAGCAGTTTTGAACTAACC
>JBAHZW010000027.1:0-14571 GCA_037132835.1 Colwellia sp.
CTAACGCCGCAATAAGCGGAAAATTATAGTTGGCTAAAATGTTTGAGGAACGAAAAACAGCCAACTGTATATTTTCCGTTTAATTGCCTTGTTAGCTTTTACATACGCTATAGTCGAAATCTTTGTCTACTTCATGCGGCATTTGATCAACTTGAAAATACCCCCAAATAGAAAATAATATTAAGATGGTTGGTATTAATAAATGAAATACCGACTTTAAATTACCTTTCCAGCCTCTAAGAATTTTCGTGGGTTTGTAAACTTTCATTCCCTTGGGAGGAAACTGTTTTTGAATAATACCTTTATAGCCAATTGGAACAGTAACAACACCAATTATGAAAGCACAGAAAAGCGGCATACCTACAAATAACGAATACCACAGAACTGAAATTCCAGAATAACCCAGCGGAGTATGGCAATGGACTGTCTCAGCATACCAAGAGATAAAAGGGAAAACCCATTTATTATGAGTGATAATAATAAACAAACCTAGCAACATAGCTAAAAGTATTCTTCTTAATTTTTCTCCCTTAGAGAACTCTTCTGCATATTCGATAACACTCTCTCCTTGAGTAAAAGCTAACGCCGCGTTAAGCGGACAAAAACAGTGGGTTATAATGTGGAGCGAAGCGAGACGTAACCCACTGTTTTTGTTCCGTTTAAACGCCTTGTTAGTTGCGCATACTTTCAATTTTAAGTCGTTCTTTTTCTAAAGTCTCTTTTTTGAAGTTCTCACTCTTTAATAATAAAAAAGCTTCAGGATTACTCTTACAATGATGGTGATGATGTTCTTTTTCCAAATCTTCTTTTTCTTGGGCTATTTGTTTCTCAGTTTTTTTCGTATGCCCCCAAAGTTCACGAGCTTTTTTAAATGCAAGGTACAAGCTATAAACTAACGCCAAAAAAGAAACTATGGGATTTGACCAACCTAGAAAGGCTATTAATGCGGGAATGACACACAACCATAATGTCATAATAAGCAAAAGTAGCTTTCTTCCCTTGGCTTCAGATCTTTGTTCAATGACAACGTCTTCATAGGTTCTCAAACTAAGACCTGAATAGATAAGAGCTAAGCTAGCTTTAGAAAGATCTATTTCAGGTATTTTATTTTTTGGGTATGCATCCCAATAAGAAACAATTTCATTACTTTTTGCATACCCTAATAAATAATTATGACCAATTAGATCCTTTGTCCTCAAATTACTACCTGGAACTTTATTATCAACCATGACCATTATAGGGGTAGCGTATCTGACAGCCCAACTACCCAATTCGAGTTCAGCAATGTTTTTTACATTATTTAACAATGACGGTTCATAAATATAAATTTTTAATATTGCAAACTCTGCATCAGTAAAAACAGGAGAATAATGGATATAGTAACCATCTCTTTTTTCTTCAATATCTTCATACCGAACCCAAGGTTTAATCATAAAGCCTCAAAATATAGGGAGCAACTAACGCTTTGCTAAGCGGCAATAAAATTGTTGGCTAAAATAGCGAGGAACGAGCAAAAGCCAACTGTTTTTGTCCGTTTGAGCAACTTGTTAAGTTTCTATCGACCCCATGCGTCGACCTATGGCTTTATAGAAGTCGTCTTTACTCAACTTAAAGCGGTCTGAAAAGGCTTCTTTTTCTTCTATAGTTATCATAACTTTTTCAAAAACAACAAGGTTTCTGAGTTCACTAAGGGTTTCATTAAACTCATTAATTGCGTCTTCAGCATCACCTATTCCAAGCATTTTTATTTTGGATGCGGCTTTATTTCTCGCAGCCAAAATATCTAAGAAACCTTCATGCCTTTTTGATATTCGTTTTTTTTGTTGCTCAGTCAAAGAGCCACCAAAGTTAGTTGCTATTTTTTGCATACCACCAATAGTGTTTGATAATGAACTAGCAAAGTAAAAGTACGTTTCCGCATCTTCTGATATTTCTTCTAACATACTAATCTTTTTATCGATTATTACTTTTTCAATGCCTTTACTATGATTAAGCGAAGAAACTTTATATGTGGCAACGCCGCTAATAAGGGCTCCAAGTCCAATTTTTACAGCAGTATCAACTACATCTATCCATTCTGTTGCCAATTTATATGCTCCTTAGAAACTTAACAGCTTTATAGATCTATTTAAGTAAAAATCACCGTAAGATCTATTTCCTAAAAATATCAGCCATCATAACAATAAGAGATCAGAAAAATCAATACCTTCTTCTATGTTAAAAAGACTATTCAGCTATGTAGATTGAGGCTTTGTGACTGTTATCTAAAAAGTAGGGTGATGGGTAAGTAAATGATTATTATATTTTTTAACTATACTCAAAAATATAACCTGCACCCTAACCTTATCTACTGGAAAATCAAAGTATCACACTGTGTATAAGATCATGTGTTGTATGGTTAAAAACAAAAAACCGCTGACTCTTTCGAATTAGCGGTTTTTCTTAATGTGGCGGTGAGATAGAGATTTGAACTCTAGAAGGGCTACAAACCCTTGCCGGTTTTCAAGACCGGTGCTTTCGACCACTCAGCCATCTCACCATATTACTTACAAAAAACGTTTGCTGTCTCTCAAAAGTGGGCGAATTTTAAATACTAGAGCACACTTTGTAAAGTGTTAAATAGATAAATAGTCAAATAATGTCTGCTTCGTTGATTAAAGTGCCGCTTTCATCGTAAACAGCCTTAAAGATCCATAGGCTTATATTTTATTTGTTTTTATTGGCTTTATTGACCGCAGCAAAGGGATGGATGACAGCTTTGGTGATTTTACCATACTGCTGTTTTACCACGGGCTCGTTAACATAGCCGATAAATTTTCGTGACTGCCATTGAGCTAATAAATCCATGTCGGCGGTTAAGTTAACAATTACCCCCGTGGATTTTTGAAATTTAACCTTATTTTTACTGTAAATATTGTTTTCATCAACATAAGTTGGCAACGCGTTAGCAAAGCTTTTCTCGCGACTCGCGGCCACAATACAAATTCTGTTTTCAACAGCGCGCGAGAGCAAGCTATACTTCACTTCGCAAGGCTCTTGAATATCAAAAGGCACCAATAATAAGTGAATCTTTTGTAATGCTGAAACTTTCACTATTTCAGCTATATTAGCGTCATCCGCGATTAGCATAGCAAGCTTAATATTCCCTTGTTCTAAGGGCAGTGTTACCGCATTAACTTTATCGCCAAGCACAACCCACGGGTAACGTTTACAAAAGTGTAACTGCGCTTGCATGGCAAATATGCCCCGTTCGTTTATTATCACCCCTTGATGAGTGTCATCAATAATGACACTGGTGCATACGTATTGAAAGGGTCTAAGCACGGCACTAATTTTATTAATCACTTGTTTGCTTAATTCTGCTATAAAAGTGCGTTGCGCTTTACTCTTGGTGTTTTGTAAGTCTTGAATAAAAAACAGCTCAGGTAATTGAATAATATCACTGAGGTTATTTTCAATGTAGTGGCAAACATCATTAATGGCTTCTTCGTTGGCTTTGTATGTAGCAAATATCACCACATTGGCAGTTAATGGCACATTTCCTCTATCATTTACATCTATTGATGTTAATAGCTTTTCAGACACTGAATTTGGTTGATAAAGTTCTGCTCTATACTGTTTTATTACCGAAGTGCCATCAGGACGAACTTTATTGTTAAGCCCTACTTCAGTCTCATCTAAGTTAATATCGGCAAAAACAAAGCCTTCTTCATGGTGATTTATCTGGGCGAGTACCCTACCCTCAGGTGAAATTATTTGACTTTGTCCTGCACCAACAAGGTACTCTGGATCAACATTACCTTGCGTCTGTGTGTCACTTGCTTTAGCGAGTAAACTGCCCACTTTATTCGCTGAGGCAACATACACCTTGTTTTCACACGCGCGAGCCGCATCATGTAACCGACTTTGATCTATTGCAAAGGTATTCATTGTGTTACATAACAACTGCGCCCCCGCAGAAGCTAAGTCACGTGATGTTTCAAATGTCATACTGTCATTGCCCGTTAACAGACCAAGTTTGCCAACAGAAGTTGCTATGACTCTGGCTGTTGCACTGACACCGATGAAATAATCATTTTCATCGCCCAATAAGTCTTGTTTATCTTGTTGATGAATAAGTGTGCCACTTGGTGAAAATAAACAAGTGCTGACACTGATATTTGATTTAACCGTGCCATTTTGATGCTCGCGTGAGCTGTCTTGTTGCAAGGTTACGTTAATAACAATATAACAAGTGTGCTTTTTGGCCTGTGCTGCGATTTCTTGTAAAAATAATCCACCAATGGCTAAAGCCTCGTGCCAAGCTTGGTTGTGATCAAGGTAGCTAGCCTGTTGAGGACAAAAAAGTGTATTAGCATATTCGGGCAGTACGATAATAGACGGCTTACATCCAGCTGCTTCGTTTATTATACGCACGCAGCTTTCTAAATTTTCTTGAGTAGTTGACTTGGAGACAAACTGAGTAACGACTACGCGCATGATATATAGTATCCAGAGAATTAAGGGGGTAACTTAGCCATGATGGCCTTGTTATTGACGAGTTTTGATTTTAGCGATGAGATTTTACCGAAAATCACCGATAAAGTATCAGTAAAATTATTTTAAAGTACTTCCCTATGATTTTATCAAGTCTTTGTATCTCAAAATAGCGGTAAAGAGTGACTTGCGCTAACTTACTTGAATTTAGGTCTGAATTTAGGAAAGGTTAATGATTAAACTCCCATTGTGAGAAACTCCTTTACATGTAAAATATCATATATATAATATTTCGTATGTTTTAATGTTAGTAGTACTGATGACAAACTCAAAAAAACAAAAAGTCCTTTTTATTGGAACAACCAACTCAGCCAGATCTCAAATGGCTGAGCTGTTATTACGGTATAAGGCAGGTGATAAATTTTCAGTTTTTAGTGCGGGTACGCATCCAGAAACTGTTGATTTAAGAACAATTGAGGCCTTAACTCAATTTGGCATAAGCGCTAAAAATCTAAGTGCTAAAGATATAAAAGAATTTGAACATCAAAAGTTTGATTACGTTATTTCACTTTGTGATAAAGCAAATACACAGTGCAGAAATCACCCTAAAGCGGGTAAGCAGTTAGCATGGGATTTTGCCAATCCTAAGACACGTATCGATAGCAACCCCTTTATGACTACATTAACTGAGCTGAATAATCGTTTGTCTATGTTTTTACTGATTGAAGAAGAGTCTTTTCTTCAAAAAAACAAGTGCCAAATAATTGAGAACAAGCAAATAAAAAAGCCATTAGTAGGTACTGATTTTAATATTGACTCTAGCGTTGAATCTAACTTTTATCCCACTGAGTTCTATAAATGCTTAACCGATGATGTTCGGTTAAAAACTTTAATGCTAGCACATTATCATGGTGAGCTTTGCGTATGTGAATTGATGGCAGCACTTGAAGAAAAAAGCCAACCAAAGGTATCGCGTAACCTAGCCGTATTAAAAAAGGCCAAGGTTATTATTGATAGAAAGCAAGGCCAGTGGGTGTTCTACCAAATAAACCCTGCTTTACCTTTATGGATTAAGTCTGTCATTGCCCAAACAACAGAAAATAATATTATGTTGATTAAGAGAGAACTTCAACGTCTCGATTTAATGAAAAACAGACCCAATAGAACAAAATTTAACCGTGAAAGATCAACACCCCCTAGTGGGATTAGTATTAATAAAAGGATAACCAATGGGTATTTTTGAGCGTTACTTGTCACTTTGGGTTGGTCTCAGTATTGTGCTGGGTGTGGTTTTAGGGCTTTGGCAACCCGATGCATTTCAACTGATTGCAAACCTCGAAATAGCCCACGTAAATATTGTTGTAGCGGTGTTTATTTGGGTAATGATATACCCAATGATGGTGCAAATTGATTTTTCATCTATTAAGGATGTGGGTAAAAACCCGAAAGGTTTGCTGCTAACGCTTGTTATTAACTGGTTGGTTAAACCCTTTACTATGGCAGCACTTGGTTGGCTGTTTTTTAATGTGCTGTTTGCTGACCTAGTGGATCCCGCCTCTGCACAAGAATACATTGCTGGGATGATTTTACTTGGTGTTGCCCCTTGTACCGCCATGGTCTTTGTTTGGTCACAGTTAACCAAGGGCAACCCTAACTATACCTTGGTGCAAGTGTCAGTAAATAATGTGATCATGATCTTTGCTTTTGCGCCGATCACAGCATTATTACTGGGAGTAACCGATATACAAGTACCGTGGCAGACCTTACTTATTTCTGTTGTGCTTTATGTGTTACTGCCGTTGATTGCCGGTATTGTCACGCGAAAAATATTGAATAATCATCAGGGTGAAAAATCGTTAAATAACCTGTTAACAGCGTTAAAGCCTTGGTCAATGATTGGTCTATTAGCCACGGTGGTTTTATTGTTTGGTTTTCAGGCAAAGACTATTATCTCTGAGCCTGAAACGATTGGCTTGATTGCCATCCCCTTAATGTTGCAAACCTATGGCATTTTTATTATTGCTTACATCGCAGCAAAATGGATGAAACTCCCACATAACATTGCCGCTCCAGCCTGTTTAATAGGCACATCTAATTTCTTTGAATTGGCTGTTGCTGTGGCAATATCACTTTTTGGTCTTCACTCTGGCGCAGCCTTAGCGACGGTTGTTGGTGTATTGGTTGAAGTACCCGTTATGTTGTCATTGGTTTATTTTATCAATCGCACTCAACATTGGTTTAGATAATTTTTACTTTACTGCTTTAACTAAAATTCAAAAAATCTCAAATGAAGCTTAAATTAAATCTAAATTAGCAAAAGACATTTAACTTTTAGGAAAAAAAATGCCAACACACCCTTTTGATATTTTAACCTTAGACAATGACGCCAAACTTATTTTTACCCCATGCCCGGGTACAAAACAGCAATCCTTAGTAGACTCGCTAGCAACCTTAAAAGCCGCAGGAACTAACATGCTAATTAGCTTAATGTTTGATGAAGAAATGCAAAAAAATAATGTCACTTCGTTAGCCATTGAATGTGAAAAACAAGGCATTGATTGGCTGCAGTTACCTATTTTAGATGACGCTGCGCCCAATCAAGCATTTGAAATACAATGGCAAGCCCAAAAAGATAAACTTTTGGACATTATCAACAATAAAGGCACTATTGCGGTACATTGCAAAGGCGGCTCTGGTAGAACCGGTTTAGTGATTGGTTTGATCTTATTAGCGCAGGGTTACTCTGCGGATAACGTTATTGCAGAAGTACAGAAACTACGTCCAAAAGCGCTAAAAAACCGAATGCAACTTGATTATTTTAATTCCTATTTATAGTTAACCGCTTATGAAGCTTGCCTCCTTAAAAACATTATCACCGCAAATTAAACAATACTTAGTGATCACAGGTAACTATTGGGCCTTTACCTTAACTGATGGCGCATTACGCATGCTCGTGGTGCTATATTTTCATCAGTTAGGTTATAGCCCTTTAAATATTGCTATGTTGTTTTTGTTCTACGAAATATTCGGTGTGATCACTAATCTTGTTGGTGGCTGGTTAGGAGCACGTATTGGTTTGAACAAAACCATGAATATAGGCTTAGCTCTACAGGTAATAGCTCTTAGCATGTTGGCCGTACCTGCCGAGCTGCTCACCGTTATCTATGTTATGGCTGCCCAAGCATTATCAGGCATTGCTAAAGATTTAAATAAAATGAGTGCTAAAAGCGCGATAAAACTGCTTGTACCACAAGGTGCTCAGAGTAAACTTTATCAATGGGTTGCCCTTCTCACTGGCTCTAAAAACACCTTGAAAGGCGTGGGTTTTTTTCTCGGGGGAATATTACTTACTCTACTTGAATTTAAAGGCGCTATTATACTCATGGCGACACTCTTAACCGTTGTGTGGCTATTGAGTTTATGCTTATTAAAAGAGGATTTAGGTAAAACAAAAAGCAAACCAAAATTCAAAGATATTTTTTCTAAAAGCACCTCAATCAATATACTCTCTGCCGCAAGACTCTTCTTGTTTGGCGCCAGAGACGTTTGGTTTGTCGTCGCCTTACCGGTATTTTTGGCGGTAACCTTTCATTGGGATCACTGGTGGGTTAGTGGCTTTATGGCCAGTTGGATCATTGCTTATGGCCTAGTACAATCTATCGCCCCCTATTTCACTGGCAGGCGGCAAGGTAAAGTCCCTTCAGGTAAAACGGCCTGTTGGTGGGCAAGTTATCTTACTCTGATCCCCCTAATGATTGCTATCGCCTTGCATTTTGACTTCTATATTCAAACGTCAATTATTCTAGGCTTGCTAATTTTTGGTGCTGTATTTGCGATTAACTCTTCTTTGCACAGTTATCTTATTGTGAGTTATGCTGACGAAGATGGGGTATCACTGGATGTTGGCTTTTATTATATGGCCAATGCTATGGGTAGGTTAATCGGTACGGTACTTTCGGGTTGGGTATACCAACATTATGGTTTAGAAGCGTGTTTATGGATATCGAGTGTTTTTGTCGGGATAGCCGCTTTATTGTCGTTAAAACTAGCAAACCTTACTGAAAATCAAGTGAAAATCAAGTGAAATGTGTACTGTCAACTCAATATTAAGGACTTACGGTACTCTATGCACAATGAGTACATAGTCGCCCGCCCTTATCTAGTCACTCGGTACAAGTGATGGGTTAACGAGCCATAGAGGGATTAAGTATCAAGAGTAACCTGCCAATAACCAACATCTAACCAGCGATCAAATTTTAAACCCACTTCTTTAAAATGGGCCACCTTTTCCATGGAAAATTTTTCATGTAAAGCGATACTAGCGACATTAGGTAAGGTAATACAACCGATAACACTATGAATTTTTTTCTCCTTTAAGTCATCAAATAACACCTGATACAGTTGTGTGCCAAGTCCTTTTGACGTGTGTTGTGCGGACAAATACACGGTCACTTCTACTGAAAAACGATAAGAAAACCGTTGATGCCATTTAGTGGCGTAGGCATAACCTAAAATATTACCTGAGTTATCCTCAGCGACAAACCAAGGTAAACCAGCAGAGCTGATCTGGGTAATACGTTTTGCTATATCCTCAGTGGTTATAGCGTCCTCTTCAAAGGTAACCACAGTATTGGCAATGTATCCATTGTAAATAGTGCAAATAGCGCTAGCATCTTGATGTTGTACTGCTCTTATCACAAGTGATCTCTGGTATTATTGATCTAAAATAAAAAATCAGTTTGCCTGATTAAATGCAGGGCAAACTGATTTCGAGTTGTTTATCTTTTTTAGCAACAAAGTCTATTGGCAATAAACCGCTTTTAAACGTTCAATTAACGGTAAATCAGCTTCTGTCAATGAGCCTAACATTAACCAATCAACTAACAATTTGCTTAAATCAATTTCTGCCCCTGAAAGCATCTGCTCTTGCATCAGTTGCACTTGAACTTTCATGCGCTGATCAGCCAAGTCTGTTGGAGATTCAGATTTTGAAAGTATTTCAATCGATAAGGTTTTATCAGAACGATCGTTACCATTAACGGCTGTTGTTAACTTAACAATATCTTGTAAACGTTTTTGCCAAAAGCTACTCATGTCATTAAAAACAGATGATGTTGATAAGTCTGCCGCGCTTTGCTCATTTTGAGCATGCAAGGCAAGTAAGTCGAATAAGCTTAACCAACTCTTTTGCACTTTAGCCTGACTCACCTTATCAAGCGTTTGGTTTACCTGACTAATGATTTTCTCAATACGCATAGCGATTGATTTAATCACTGGTTTTATCGAGACAACATCATTAAGTAAAGCTTCTGCCTGCTCCTTAATCGATGACAGTTCTTGAGTACCTTCTTGCTCTATCACCTGAGCTAATAGTGCTTCAATTGTATCTAATTGCTCTTCAAATGCTTGTTGCTGACTAGATAACACGGCTTGTTGTGCCGACTTTTGTTGTTGGCGCTTTTCAAATAACTGATCATTAACTTGGCGGAACTTCTGCCATAACTGACCTTCTTTATGATTACCCGCAAAGCCGACGTCGCGCCATGTTGTTTGTAACTGTTTAGCTGATTCAATGGCGGAGAATAAGTTCTCACTGGCAAGTAACGCTTCAGCTTTGACAATGAGAGCCTGTTTTTCTTCGGCATTTTTACCGTGAAAAGTAATGATACCACTTTTAATCGGTGCAATAGTCTCTCTAAATTGCTGTTGTAATTTTTTGTATTGATTACGATCTACGTCACCCGCAGTATCCCATCGTTTTTGCAGGTTGTTAAGCTGGCCGTCAAGTTTTTTAAAATCCGCACTTTGATTTTCTTGCGCGTTATTAAAGTCAGTGACAAGTTGCTCGGCTTTAGACAAAATTAATTGACGCGCGGCTAAATGTTGCTCTCGTATTTTATCTTGCTCTGCATAAAAAAGACGACAGGGGGCAAAGGCTTGCTCGCAAAGTTGATTAAACTGCTCATTTAATTGCTTATCAACATCTTCATCCGCATGCCCTAATGAATTCCAAGTGCTGCGATATGCTTTAACTTTTTCTGCTTGCTCATTAGGGTTATCTAATGGTGTTTCAACCAAGGCTTGTAAGGCTAACAATAATTCTTGTTTACGTGGTGTGGCAATGTAGTGTTCCCAATCACTTAGCTCAACCATTTTTTCACTCACTTGGTCAAAGTCACGTTGTAATTGCTGTTGTTGCTGTGGTGATAACAGCGGAATACTTTCTTTTACACCTTTGAATAAACCAAAACAAACTTTGTATTTACCAATATTGATTAGACGTTTTATGTCTTGAAGTTTTTTCTTTTGCTGAAAAAACAGTTCTTTTTGTTTAGTTTGTAATAATCTTAAGCCGCCCTGCCAAGTCGCCACTATTTGCTTTTGAGCTTGCCGAATGGATTCAGGTAAAATTCCAGCTGTTTTCTCTTCTATAAGACGCCAATCTTTTAACCAAGTATTATAGGTTTCTTTTCGGTCGTTTAATTCTGCCAATGAGTTAGGCAAGCTAAGCTGGGATATTTTGGAAATTAAATGCGTCGCTTGACTCACCGACTCAGCAATCTCAGGTATTTTATCTAAGCGTTTTGCTAGCTGGTCCACTTGCGTGATAAAAACGTGCTGCTCACCTTTGTTAAGTACTGACGCTTCAATGTCTGTTGTTAGCTGTGATAATAGATTTTTAAAGAATTCCACCTCTATTTCATCACTTGAAAAAACCGCAGTCATTATAGTTTGACTAATTTGATTTAGTTGTTGAGTAAAGTCTTTTTTGTCTTGTTGTTTATCGTGCACTAATTTATCACGGATAATTTGCTGTTGATAATTTTCAGCTTTAGCAATAAATAACTTTTCTAGGTGGTCAATGATCCGTGTATATTTATCATTAAACTCGGCAGATTCAGCAGCAGTTAAAACGTTAAAATCACCGACTAACGTTTGCCATTCTTTGATTAACAGTGACTTACGCTTTTTATACATCGCATAATCACTTACATCTTTAAGTGCTTGTAATTTCGCTAAGCTCAATTGTATTTGTTTAGCTAATTTTTGTGGCTTCTCAATTTCAGTTTGTATGGCACTGAGTTTGTCCTTAATCTGTTGTGCTAATTCTTCATTACAGACTTTTTTACTCAGTTTATCTAAGGTTTTAACATCATCAACTTGCTTAAGTAAATAAGTCTGAAAGTGAGGGTTTTGTTTTTGACTAAAGCTATGGGTTAATAAGTGCATTGTTTTTTTACACCGATTAATTTGCTGATAAAGCAAAACCATAATAGTACTGTCTTGTTCAAAAGCGAGCCAAGATTCTAATAACGCGGTACTCAATAAAGAGCTTTTAGCTTGCTTAGCTAATAAAATTTCTTTGCTTTTATTGGATAACACAAGTGTATGATCGGTCGTCAAAATGTCATGTACTTGCTTGATGGCAAATTGTTTGATTTTATCTTGTGAATTATCACGACTCGCTTCAAGGTAACAGTCAAAAGAAGCCACTTTTATCAAGGCAGCACGTCGCACCAGCTCACTTTCATCTTCTTTAATAAGGGCGGTTAATATCACTAACTGCTCACTATTATCAGCCGATAATTCATCGTTTATCGCAGTTATACGAACGGTGGCAACTTTATGTTGCCAATTGACTTTTGTTTTAAAAATTTTAGAGAAGATCATAGTTTGTTTGATTTCATTCAGTTAATAAATAACAAGGCGTGTAAGGAGGGAGATTACACAGTATTTTAAAGCTCATTGTTACTGAAATAAGCGATATCCGCTTGTGTGGGTTTGCTACAGCTTTTAAGTACTTCTTCTGGTTTATGATCAGAAAATTCGGCTTTTAGCTGGCGTTTATTTTTTTCAATCACGTGACCATCGGATCCTATGGTGAGCATTTGATCATTATCAAGGTGTCTTGCTTGGTAAGCCATACTGAGTTGCAATGCAGTAGCTCGTTGTGCTTCGTCAACAACAATACCTTCAGGCCATTTTCCGGTTTCCGCGGCACATTTCAATCGTAAATACATGTCACTTGACATTGCGTCTATGGTTTTGATCAAATCCATCAGAATTCCAATAGTTAAATAAAGTGTAAATTTTTAATAAGCCTTATACGAGTATGGGCTCTAGCTAAGGCTTGGCTTAAAAATCAGTATAGACTTACTTCACTTGATGCTTGGTTAAGAGCAACAGTCCACGAATGATGATGTACATCACAAAGCCTATAACAGCACTCACCATGGCTAGGTTATGTTGCCAGCTACCAACGTGAACATTATCCCAAAACATAAATAAAAATCCTCCACAAAACAATAACATGGCTATAAATGAATAATTCATCAGGCTTTGTGTTCTCTTGATCAAACGCACACGTTTTAAACTAGCGAGTTTATCGGCATCAATGCCAGATAAATCTTTACTACAGTGATTACAGGCTTTTGCTTTATCAGATATTTTTTTATTACAACTTGGACAATTAATAACGGCCATTTAGTTACTCATGATTTGCTAGGGGCTGTTGATCTTTCGAGATTATTTTTGCAGCGAATTGTTGGGTATTTATACAAGGCAGAGCCTTTGTAATGTGGTTATTCCACATAAAAAGGTGATAACGCCGTAAAAATGACCAACAAACGCTGTCCGAAAGATTCGGCTAAAAGCGTTTTTTTCATTGTTGAGTCGTGTTTGCGTAGAATGACTAGGCTATACGCGACTCGCCGCGAATAAAACGCTTTTAGCTCGAACAAAATTTAACCGCGAAAGATCAACAACCCCTAATACCTATTATATACAGTTGAAGTAAGGGAACACTGAACCTAAGGCAATACTGTCGTCGCTATCAAGTACCGCGCTTCTCAGCTAACTTAATTTTTCGCTCAATAGCGGATAGTGCTTTACGACAACGACCAAGGCGTTGATGTAATGCAAGTACTTCCTGTAGCAGTGCATCGTTACCAGCAGTACTTCTCGCTCTCACTCGTTGTTGTTCACGCTCCGTTATCATCGTCATTAACCTGCTTTCGAACTCTTTATGTTCATCTAATTGCTGATAGAGTTGCTGACTTGACAGTAAGATAGACTTAGCCATTTTTGTATATTTTTCACTTTGCCTTAATTTAGTCGCTTGGAATGACTTTGCCCGTACTTTCTTTTTCGCATTAAAGCTTACTTGGGCAGCTTGGTGCATTGACTGGTTCGCTTGAAGCGCATTCATTAAAGCTGATATTTGTTGCTCTATATGAGCGAGTGATGATTTGGCAAATTCTGTCTTTTTGGTATTGTCAGCACTAAAGTCACATAAGCGAGAAAACTGGTTTAATCTCGTTTTAACTTCTTCAACGTATAACGAAATGCTATCACTTTGTGTCGTAAATAAATGCGGAGAGAAAAGGTTGTTATTTTCAATAAGTCGGTGAGATTTTTGCTTGCTATTTTTCTGATCAGTGTGTTTGGCTTGCTCATATAAGTGGTTAAGCAGAGTTGATAAACGCCTAATGGCAAGTTGGTGTTTTGGGGGGGCCATATATTGAAAAATACAGTAATGAGGGCATAGATATACAACTATACCGCAGTTAAGGCAAAGAAAAATAGTATTTAAACGAAAAAAATCACCCAACGACACAAATAAATAGAAATATTAGTAAGTTAAAATATACGGTTTTGTAAGTATTAGTTTACGGTTTATGCTTATTCTGCTTAACTGTTTGTTTTTTAGTGTTATTTGTTATTCTTGTCGGGTTTATTCTATTTTGTTATATTAGACGGTTCCTTTATGCTTTATCATTTAACTGACTGTATTTATTTATCTTTTTTTTATGTTGCGTGGGTGTTGTTTTGGAGACTCGTTTTGCTTACAACTTTAACATAAAAGAAACTTAACATTACCATTGTTATTTAAACTCCTGTTCTTTCAATCAATTACCATCAATCTTTGTTTTTACAATTTGTTATCAAACGGTGTCGAAGTGCATCTAAAAATAGCCTAGCGGCTTGTACTGTGTATATTGACGGCTCCAGTCTTTCTTGTTTAAGATGATATTTAAAGGAAAATGGAACAGCGCATTGAATTTAAAGGAATTATACATTATGGAGTTATACATT
>JBAHZW010000080.1:0-32952 GCA_037132835.1 Colwellia sp.
CTGTTACTACGCCAGTGCTCAAAAGCAGTAACGACAGTGGGTAATTGATCTTGGTTTGACATGATGCATCCTAGTAATTGGGTTGCGATCATTAAAACAGATCAAAAAATAGAAGTTGAGCTATGCTGCCGTAAGCTCACCTTAGGGAAGATTTGTTAGATAGTACTTTTCCATCAACATCAAATATAGAAACAGGAAGTGAACAGCAACAAAGCAAAGAATTATCTAACGGGCTATGGAATACGATTAAGTCTGGAATGAAAACAATTAAACATAAATTTCCTCATTTATATTTTCACTTATATGGCTCAGGCACATCAGACAAGAAGGGCGGTTTTAAGGGGGCATTGAGAATGGAAGGTAATGGCTTGATATATCAGCCCGCATCCAGGATTAAATGGAATTCTAAAGAAAGCTAAACCATGAACCAGTGGTAATACATAAACTCATTTATATGTGTATACCCATATACCCATATACCCTTATTATGTTTATTAAAATGAACAAGCAAACAGCAGGGGGAATCGTTGTTAGAAAGCGTCACATACTATTGAGAAAGTGACTATTTATTGCAACTAAACACATAAAAACATGGTAAATTATAAGCGTAAAAACTCTAATCAAAACTAACAACAAAATTAAGTAGCTTGGCATGGATAAAAAGAAACTTACGGAACGAGATATTTGTACAAAGTATATATTACCCGCAGTTAAAAAAGCTGGCTGGGATATCCATACACAAATACGTGAAGAAGTTAATCTTACCGCTGGACGTGTTGTTGTTCGTGGGCAAATGGCATCACGCACAAAAGGAAAACGTGCCGACTTCGTTTTATATCACAAACCTAGCCAGCCACTAGCGGTTATTGAAGCTAAGAAAAATACCTTAGGGATTGAAGCCGGTATTCAGCAAGCGTTAGGTTATTCAGATCTTTTAGAAGTACCATTTGTGTTTAGTTCAAATGGTGATGGCTTTATCTTTCACGATAAAACTGGCTTATACCCTCAAACAGAGCAAGTACTCACGCTAGACGAATTTCCAACACATGATGAACTATGGGCAAAGTACCAACAGTGGAAAGGTTATAAGCCTCAAGAACTTGCTGCGATAACACAAGATTATCATGAAGATGGTAGCGGAAAGTCTCCTAGGTACTATCAAGTACACGCTATTAACAAAACAGTTGAAGCAATTGCCAAAGGGCAAAATAGAGCCTTACTCGTCATGGCGACAGGTACAGGTAAGACTTACACAGCTTTTCAAATTATTTGGCGATTATGGAAAGCAGGCATTAAGAAACGTATTTTGTTCTTAGCAGACCGTAATATTTTAGTCGATCAAACCAAAACCAACGACTTCAAGCCGTTTGGTAGTGCAATGACTAAAATTACAGGCAGAAAAGTTGATACCTCTTACGAAATATTTTTATCGTTATATCAAGCAATAACAGGCCCCGAAGAATCACAAAAAGCTTTCAAGCAATTCTCACCTGATTTCTTTGATTTAATTGTAATAGACGAGTGCCACCGTGGCAGTGCTGCTGAAGACTCAGCATGGCGTGAAATTTTAGATTACTTTGGTAATGCCTCACATGTTGGTTTAACTGCAACACCAAAAGAAACAGAAGAAGTTTCTAATTCAACCTATTTTGGCGAACCTGTTTATACCTATTCATTAAAACAAGGTATTGATGACGGTTTCCTTGCTCCTTACAAAGTTGTTCGTGTTGACTTAGATAAAGATTTACAAGGCTGGCGACCCACTAAGAATCAGTATGACAAAAATGGTGAGTTAATTGAAGATCGCATATACAACCAGCAAGATTTTGATCGCACAATCGTTATTGAAGAGCGTACGCAATTAGTCGCTAAAATTATCAGCGATCATCTTAAAGCAACTGATCCAATGGCTAAAACCATCGTATTTTGCCAAGACATCGATCATGCTAATCGCATGAGACAAGCACTAGTAAATGAAAATCCAGAGCAAGTTGCTAAAAACCGAAAGTACGTGATGAAAATCACAGGTGATGATGCAGAAGGTAAAGCAGAACTTGATAACTTTATTGATCCTGAATCACCTTATCCTGTTATTGCTACAACGTCAGAGTTAATGAGTACAGGGGTTGATGCTAAAACCTGTAAGCTCGTTGTACTAGACCAACGTATTAAGTCAATAACGAAGTTCAAACAGGTTATCGGACGCGGTACGCGAATAGATGAAGAATACGGGAAATTATGGTTTACCATTCTAGACTTCAAAAAAGCTACTGATAGATTCGCTGATCCTGAATTTGACGGCGACGCAGAAGTTATTTACAAACCTAATGGTGGTGATTCAACCGTACCACCAGAAGATGATCCAACAGAGTCAGGCTTAGGTGGTGAAGATAGCCCTGAAGGCACTGATTACCCAACGGATGACAATGTTCTGTTTACTGGCGGAGGTGAAGAAGGTACAAACGAGCCAAGAATAAAATATGTTGTTAAAGGTGTAACCGTTAGTGTATTAGCTGAACGTGTTCAGTATATAGACGCAGACGGTAAATTGATTACCGAATCAGTAAAAGATTACACGATTAAAACCGTCAAGCAAGAATACTCAACCTTGAATGACTTTGTCCGCAAGTGGAATAGTGCAGAGCAGAAAAAAGTTGTTATTCAAGAACTGCAAGAACAAGGTGTTATTTGGCAAGCGTTAGAGCAAGAAGTAGGCAGTGACTACGGTGCTTTTGATTTAATATGTCATGTGGTTTACGGACAACCGCCACTTACACGTAAGGAACGTGCTGAGAATGTACGAAAACGAGATGTATTCACCAAATATGGTAAGCAAGCAAGAAAAGTATTAAATGCATTGTTAGACAAATATGCTGATAAAGGTATTGATTCAATTGAAGAATTTACCGTGTTAAAGCATGAACCATTTAACCAGTTTGGTCGTCCTATAGAGCTTCTAAGAGAGTTTGGTGGCAAACCTAAGTACCAGCAAGCGATACAAGAGTTAGAGCAACATTTATATGACGATGTTGCCAACAATTAATTTTTAGTGTATTGCGCCTTTTATGTTTAGCGGCGCTTTATTTTAATGTAGCAAGTATTATCAAAATTTATAGCCCGTGCAATCGTTCACTGCGGCTATAAATCTTTTTGAATCCAGAGAGAAATATGTCAATTACAAGTATTGTTAAATCTATTCAAGACACCATGCGCAAAGATGCCGGTGTTGATGGCGATGCCCAACGTATCGGTCAAATGGCGTGGTTATTATTCCTAAAAATATTTGATGCTCAAGAAGAAGAGCTTGAAATGATGGAAGATGATTATGAATCACCTATCCCTGAAGAACTATTATGGCGCAATTGGGCAAGTGATAAAGAAGGTATTACTGGCGATGGTATGTTGGACTTTATCAACAATAAATTATTTCCTCAGTTAAAAGGTTTACACGCAAGTCCTACACATAACCCACGTGGCTTTGTTGCTAAAGAAGCCTTTAGCGATGCGTTTAACTACATGAAAAACGGAACTCTGCTTCGTCAAGTAGTAAACAAGGTCGATGAGATTGACTTTCACTCGTCTAAAGAACGTCATATGTTTGGTGATATATACGAGCAAATATTAAAAGACTTGCAATCTTCAGGTAATTCAGGTGAATTCTATACACCGCGCGCGGTAACTGAGTTTATGGTTGAAATGATTAACCCACAGTTAGGTGAAAAAATACTAGATCCTGCTTGCGGTACAGGTGGGTTTTTAGCGTGTTCAATCGACCACTTAAAAGCAAACAATAAAATTGAAGATGAAGCTGTTAACAAGCAAGTACAAAAACAAATCTTCGGTGTAGAGAAAAAGCAATTGCCTCATTTATTGTGTACTACCAATATGTTATTGCATGGTATTGAAGTACCGAGCCAAATAAAACATGACAACACGTTATCTCGGCCTCTTCGAGATTACACCAATAAAGATCGTGTAGATGTAATTGTTGCTAATCCGCCCTTTGGCGGCATGGAAGAAGACGGTATTGAGCTTAACTTCCCTTCAACATATCGTACTCGTGAAACTGCAGATCTGTTCTTGCAGTTAATTATTCATTTACTTAAAGATAATGGTAGAGCAGCGATTGTATTGCCAGACGGAACATTATTTGGCGAGGGTGTAAAAACCAAAATTAAAGAAAAGTTACTGACTGAATGTAATTTACATACCATAGTCCGTTTACCTAAATCTGTATTTGCACCATATACCAATATTAAAACTAACATACTGTTTTTTGAAAAAGGCAAGCAAACAGAAGATGTTTGGTTTTACGAACAACAGCTACCTAAAAAAGTGAAAGCCTATAATAAAACTAAGCCAATGGATGCCAAAGAGTTTGCCCCTTGTAAAGAATGGTGGGGCTCTGTAGTTGATGGAAATACTAGACGGGAAGGTAGAAACGAGACTGATCTAGCATGGAAGGTATCTTTTTCTGAAATAAAAGACCGTAATTTTAATCTTGATATTCCTAATCCGTTCAAACCAGAAACCGAGTCTCACGACCCTGAAGTGTTGCTGGCTAATTACGATAAACAACAAAAAGAAATTCAAACATTGCGTGATCAATTAAAATCTATTTTGTCTATTGCATTAGCAGGTAAAGTTTAATGGTAGATATTAACAAGTTGATTACTGAAAATATAAGTGTTTGGTCTAGTGCTGTAGTGAAGAAAAGTACTTCTGGTCGAGGTGCTAGCAAAAAGATAGATTTAATTGGATTACATAAGCTAAGAGAACTTATTTTAGATTTAGCCGTTCATGGTAAATTAGTTCCGCAGATTGTTAATGCTGAACCTGCATCCGTATTACTTAAAAATATTGAAAAAGAAAAAAAACAATTACTTCAAGATAAAAAAATAAAAAAACAAAAGAAATTACCACCATTAGGTCATGATGAAAGACCATTTGAACTTCCTAATAGTTGGGAGTGGTGCCGTATTGGTGATATAACAAATTTAATGTCAGGTAAAGGGTTTCAAAAGTCAGAATATAGCGATTCAGGAGCAAGACTATTTCAGATCGCAAATGTTAGTTTAGGCTATCCAAAGTGGGAAGTTGAAAACTTTATGCCTTTAAGTTATCTAAACGATTATCCCGAATTACAATTAGCACCAGGGGATGTTTTAATCGCACTGAATCGACCATTACTGAATCGAAGAATGAAAATTTGCATATTATCTGAAAATGATATGCCAGCAATTCTTTATCAAAGGGTTGGGAAATTTAATTTTTATGAAAAAACTATAAATACAAAATTTTTCTATTATTATATGCAGTCACCACTGTTTATAGATAAATTGAATGATAGTTTACAAGGCTCCGACCAACCGTTTATAAATTTATCACAACTTATTAATTTCGTATTCCCTTTACCGCCTGCAAAACAACAAAAACTAATTGTCTCGAAAGTTGATGAATTAATGGAACTTTGTGATCAGCTTGAACAACGAACAGAATCTGGCATTGATGCTCGCCAACTATTAGTTAAAGAATTACTATCGACATTAATTAACAGTACAAATGCTGCAGAGTTTAAGCAAAGCTGGACTCGAGTCACTGAATATTTTGACTTGTTATTTTCAACAGAAGATAGCGTAGAACAACTTAAGCAAACCATCTTGCAACTTGCCGTGAAGGGTAAACTAGTGCCTCAAGATCCAAAAGATGAACATGCTTCAAAACTTCTTGAGCGAATTTCAAAGGAAAAAGAACAGCTAATCAAAGATAAAGTGATAAAGAAGCAAAAAGCATTACCTGACATAAATATCGATGATATAGAGTTTGAAATTCCTAAAAGTTGGACTATCTCTAGGCTAGGTGAAATAACTAACTATGGTGTATGTGATAAAGCTGAATTAAATGATGTTGAAGATAATTGCTGGGTTCTTGAGCTTGAAGATGTAGAAAAAATCACGTCAAAGTTAATAAAAAAAGTGAGGGTCGAAGAGCGTCAATTCAAAAGTTCGAAGAATAAGTTTATTACTGGTGATGTCATTTACGGTAAATTAAGGCCTTATTTAGATAAGGTTTTGGTCGCGGATGAATGCGGAGTTTGTTCTACTGAAATGATACCTATAAGAGCTTACTCTTCTGTATTGCCAGAATTTCTGAAAATGATAATGAAAACTCCTTATTTTGTTGATTATGCGAACAATTCAACTCACGGTATGAATCTTCCTAGAATGGGAACTGATAAGGCAAGGCTTGCACCTATCATTATCGCTCCAATAAAAGAACAACAGCGAATAGTTTCTAAAGTCGACGCACTGTTTAAGCTGTGCAATAACCTTAAAAAGTCAATTTCAGTAAGCGAAGACGTAAAGGTTGATTTGTCTAGTGCTATTGTTGATAAGGCGTTGAGATAAAAGGAGGTTATATGAAGCTTAAAAGTCTATGGATTAACGGCTATAAGAATTTACTCGATACAACTATTGATTTCGAAGCTTGTTCTATACCAATTGCTATTATTGGTAACAATGGCACTGGGAAATCAAATTTAATCGAAGCTTTATTACATATATTCATGGGCTTGTATTATGACAATGCGCCAGAGTTTGATTATAAAATCGAATATTCAGCTCATGGTAAAAATGTAAAAGCGTTTAAGTTAGCAGGGCAAGAAAATAATTCAATTATTGTAGATGGTTTGGAGTGGTCACGGACAAAGTTCAAAAATAGAGTACGTGATACAGACAGCCGCCCACCTTTTCCTGCGCTTGTTTTCGGCTATTATTCGGGCACTTGTGACCGTATTAAAAACCTTTTGAAAAAATATGAAAGAACCTTCTCACATAAACTTCGCCAATATTCTACAGATTTGGATCGTGAACAAGCTGACTTAGAAAACGTGTCTAGCGATTTACAACGAAACTTTGTTTTTTCAGATATTGATCAAGCTAAAAAAATATTAATTAGTCTTGTTGGTCATAAGCATGAAAAGCTGCTAGATAAAATTGATGTAGCAAGTATTGAGCGTTTGAAAATAACGCTTAAGCCTCCAAGAAACTTCAAACATGATTCGTCAGATTTTATCCTTTGGAATACTAAAGGCGCTATTCGCCATTTTTTATCAGCATTAGAGAATTATTCAGACGATAGAAGTGAAAAGCGTAAAAAAGTAGATGAAGATCTCTTTGAAGAAGTAGAAGAAAAGTTCTTGATTGAAAGTAGACGATACGATTTTTATCTTCACGACAAAGATAATATAGAAAAATTTAATAAGATGGCTTATAAAGAGTTACATCTAAATGGCACCAATTTATATAGCATGTTGCAAGCATTAGATGCGAACGGAATGTTGGTTAATATTGATTACAACATAGTGAGTAAAGCCAAACAGAAATCATTTCCTTTTGATTCACTTAGCGAAGGTGAAAAACAGCTTTTATGTGTGATTGGTGGATTAACAATGGCACATCATCAAGAATGTTTGGTGCTGCTTGATGAGCCGGATACGCACCTAAATCCTTCATGGTCTTGGGAATATAATAAATTACTTAAAGACTCTTTGCACAGTGATCAATTGCAAGATTCTACCGTTTTTATTGCAACTCATGATCCTGTACTTATATCTGGCCTTACAAGAGAACAAGTACTTATTGCCAAGAATAAAAATGGCATACTCAGTTATGATCATCCTCATAGAAACCCTAGAGGTCAAGGGATCGCAAACCTGTTAACTAGTGAGTTCTTTGGCCTTCCATCTAGCTTAGATTTAGAAACCCAAAAAATGATGGATGAGCGATTAAAGCTGGCATATAAAGACGGTGCATTAACGGCAGATGAGAAAAGCAGGTTGAAAGAATTAAATGTTTCTTTAGATGAATTGTCGCTAACTATATCTGAAAGAGATGAGGACTATAAAAACTTCTTAAAACAGAAATACCAAGGATGATGAAGTTTAATGCGATATATTGATATGACGGCCTTTTTGGCATCAGTTCCAGCGAATAAAAAGAAAAATTTAGCTAAACGCTACCGAAGCTTAAAAGGTAAAACAGACGCATTCATAAAAAAAAAGGTATCTAGTGGTAATGCGACATGGAGGCCTATTAAAGATGAAATGGAACTGATTTCCAATAGGAAATGTTGGTACACAGAATCGAAAAATCCAGGGTTCCCAAATGAAGTTGAACATTTTAGGCCTAAAGGAAGAATAACCGACACAAGTGATAATTTAATCCACTGGTATTGGTTCTTAGCATTTAATCTAACTAACTATCGTTTAAGCAGTCAATTTCCTAATAGATTAAACGTAAACCCTGTAACAGGATTGACAGGTGGTAAAGGTGATAAATTTCCTTTACTCATTAGTGCGTTGGGTGCTAGTAGTATACACGCTACTAATATTAATGATGTTAAAAACGAATCGCCTGTTTTACTAGATCCATGTGTGAAAACTGATACTGAATTACTGGCGTTTTCTGTTGAAGGTAAACCTGTAGTCGCACCACATGCAGCTAATTGTGACGTTGCAAAAGAGCGTGTTAAGGAAAGCAACCTATTACTAAATCTCGATTTTCCTACGTTTAATGAAGATCGTGAAAAGTTATATGCAAAAGTGTTCAAACTAGTGAAACGTGGTGATGGATATTTTGCTAATCAGTCGGATGCCTTAGATCATGTAAAAGAAGATCTAGAAGAATTGATGCATGCCGATCAAGCATATAGCAAAGCAGCAGAATCTTATATTCGAGGTTTTCGTGATCGTGATTGGATTGATGAATTAATTCAAAATTTGTGAGAATAATATGGCTATTTATGAAATAACTGACACCGAAATAAAAACAATATCACGCACAACATTCACAGAAACAGGGTTAAAAGAGCGCGAAGATCTACAACGTTTGCTAAAGCATCAAATTGAAGTTATATCGCCTGACACATTAGTTGTTGCTGAAGAGTTCGGTGAATGGGATGAAAGTCGCAGGCGTATTGATTTACTCGGTATTGATAAACAAGCAAACATTGTTGTTATTGAATTAAAACGCACTGAAGATGGTGGGCACATGGAACTGCAAGCGGTACGTTATGCTGCTATGGTTTCAACCTTAACGTTTGACCGCCTTATTGATATTTATTCTGATTATATCAAAGCCAATGATCTTGAACTTAATGCTGAAGCATCACTGCTCGACTTCTTAGGCTGGGATGAAAAAGACGAAGATGAATTTGGGCAAGAAGTTAAAATTGTACTAGCATCTGCTGAGTTCTCACGTGAGCTAACTACAACCGTTATGTGGCTGAACGATTACGGCTTATCAATTCGGTGTGTGCGTATGCATCCGTACCAAAGCGAAGGCAAAATACTATTAGATGTTCAATCAGTAATACCTATCCCTGAAATTGAGGACTATCAAGTTAAGATTCGAGAGAAGCGCCAAAAAGAACGAGCTTCCCGAGCAAGTACTAAAGATAGAAGCCGTTACACTATTTGTTTTAATGGCGAAGAAACTTATGCACGTATTCAAAAATCTGATATAGGTTACAGCACAGTTCAACTACTTAGCGATAAAGGTTTAATTGATCAAGATGCTTTTGAATTTCTACGTGAAGATAAAACCTGTACTTTCCAATTATTAAAATTAGAATCGGAAGTCTCTGAAACTAATAAAAAATATAACAAGTATCGAGTATCAAGAGATCCTGAGCTTATCTATGATAGTAATGAATACTATGTTGCCCGTAACTGGGGTAAAGGTAGTGCTGCGACTTTTGCAAATAAAATTACGAGCAAATTTCCTTCCATCACTTATAAACTTCATGCAGATTAAATATTAGACTTGTACTGCGATATAAAACAAGAAGGCTAAGTTACGTAATGATGAGTCACGAGCAATATCAAAAATTAATCAATACAAATACGTTTGATGAATTGGTGAAATACTCTAACCAATTTGATTTATTTAAAATGATGGGGGTGAGAAGTAAAGAATTAGTTCACTCTAATATTTTAGCTGTTTTTTTCACACCATCCGGTTCACACGGGTTGGGTCATAACTTCGTGAATAAATTTTTAAATTTAATACCAAAGAATACATTTTGCGGAAAGGCCGTTAAGAAAGAGGCTTTACTTGAAGCACTCAATGCTAATGTAAGAGTTTATAGAGAGCTTGAAAGCATTGATTTGGTTATTGAGTTTCCTGAAATAAAGTTAGTCATTGGAATAGAAAATAAAGTTTGGGCAGGGGAGCAAGGTAAACAATTAGAGCGATATCAAGAGACTCTTATTACTCGTTACCCACACCATACACAAGCACTTATTTTCCTAACCCCAGATAACCGTGAGCCAACTACGCATAACCAAAATTTACATGTACCTATTTATTGTATGTCATATGCAGATATAGCAAATTGCTTATCTGTTGATGTAATCGATAAGGCATCTGATAGTGTTAAAGCATTCATATCACAATTTATCGGGCATATAGAAAAATACTTAGCGAATAATAAACACATGGACGAACTCTGTTGGAAAATATTTAAGGATAATGAAGAAGCATACAGTTTAATGATGAAATCGTATACAAAATGCATCTACAGAAAGGTAGAAGAACAGTTTGATGAAATTCAAGAAAAGGTGACTTCTGATATCATGTTTGTTGATTATCAAGGCAAGCTTAAGATGTCTCGTATTGACAGAAAAAACACAACGTACCATATAATATCAAACCTAGATATTAAACATGACGACTGGCCTGAAGGCGTGAGTATTAGGGTTTACAAGTGGTCTTGGATGGGATGCTTCCCTTGTATTAAAGATATAAATAAAGAAAGTGTGAAAGCCAATTACCCGCAGACTAATGCTTTACCCTTCGATACGGTTAAGTATCTCGAAAGTGAAAAAATATCGTATTTTTCAACACTAGAAGGTACAGCGGCACTAGAAAACCGAAAGATTACAAGTACAGGTAATGAAATAACAGAAGCAGATATAAGTCTAACTCTTAGCAAAATTAAAGAGTTTATTGGTGATATAAACAAGTTGCTAAGACTGAAATAAGTAAACGTATCAAAGAGAATATGGATATTAAAAGGAAGTTATAGGTTATGAGTCTTAATGATAAAATACAGCTGTTCTCAGTTGTTGTGGCATTAATATCTGTTTATATTGCTGTGTCCTCGTCAAGAAGTGCCAAAAAGTCTGCTAATGAATCTAAACGCTCATCTGATTTGGCTGAAGCAACATATAAAAGTATTAGCTATGAAAAAGTAAGGAGTTTACCAGCTTTAGAAGTCTTGGAAACTGTTGAAGTTGACGGTAAATCTAGAGTGAAATTGAAGATATATAACCTGAGAGATCTAGCTTTTAAAATTGATTCGGTTAATGCTTCAATATACAAACCAAAGAGGAAATCGTTAGTTAATAGAGTTAAGCACTGGTTTAATGAATTCGACTGGGATTATGAAGAGATCGATAATATAGTATGGAACCCTAAAGGAAACTTAGATAATAAAGAATACTTTGTTAAAGATGCTGCAGAGTTCTCATTAGTTAAAGAGCAAGAAATTATTTTAATTACTATTCCAGACTTAGTTCTACCTTGTTATTCAGCATACAGATTTCAAGTGAAAACAACTTTTGGACTGTCCGAAATCACATGTAATCTACACGGTAACAACACCTTCTTCTGTACTAATAGTTTCATAAAAATTTCTTAGTGAGAAATGAAATTGTACGTTTTTGTCACGTGGATTGGGCTGTTATTTATTAGATATTTGCTAATTTAGCCCTTGGCGTAATATTAATATTCAATAGTATCATCAGGTAAAGTATTTAAGCCACCGCTTACACGAAGAATTTAAAATCCCTCGCCGAAAAGCGTGCCGGTTCAAGTCCGGCTCCGGGTACCATTTTTTATAATGAAATATTATAAAAATAAGCAAGTTATATCATAACCCCTGCTTTAATCTTTATTGATAATCATCGGGTAATCACCCTTGTTTTAGCTTTATATTCATTTTATATACCTTGAGAAAATCCATTTTTAACCTCTCTACAAAATACTTTGTTCCATAGAGTCACTTGGTTACGGCCACGGTTTTTTGATTGGTAGAGCGCTAAATCGGCTTGTTCAATTAACTCTGTGGGAGTCTTGGCTTCAAATTGAATGGAGGTTACGCCAAAGCTACAGGTAATTGTAATATCGTCAAAGCGACTGGATTCCAGTTTTTGACGCATAGTCTCCGCTATACGCATGGCGCGATCTTGGGGGGCGCCGGGTAAAACAATACAAAATTCTTCACCGCCAAAGCGTGCAGCAATGTCGTTTTGACGAACAACACTTTGTAATATATTAGCCACACCACAAAGCACTACGTCACCAGCACTGTGCCCATAAGTGTCATTGACTGATTTAAAGTGGTCAATATCGGCCATAATAATACAGTACTCATCGAGCCGTTGTATATCTGAAAAATCCTGATTTAAAAGATCGAACAAAGCGCGACGGTTGTAACAATCTGTCAGAGGATCACGGGTTGCTAGATAGTTGAGTTCCTTATTATGTTTTCGTGAGTCAACAAACCTTCGATAAGTATATATCACCACGAAAAAACATATTGCTAGTAATGATGCCAGTGCAATATTAGCATATCTCTTTTGGGTTAGTTCTAGTTCAGAAATACGACTTGCTTGATCTGAAATTTCAATTTTTTGACTTTGCTTAACTAATTCAAGATGATCTCGCTTTGCCCTTTCCCTTAATGATTCTAATTCCATTTCTAGTTTGTGTGAATCTAGTTTCGCTTTTGCTTTTATAAGATCATTGTTATCTTTTTCATTATAAATTATTTGAGCTAGGGAGATCTCTTCTTCAGCATAGTGCAAGGACTCTGCAAAATTTCCTCGTGATTTTTCTGCCAGAAGGAGAACTCGATAGGCGTATAACTCTTGCTCTTTCGAATTGAGTTGAGTCGATAATTTTAACGAATTTTTGAGTAGGCTCGTTGCTTCGTCGATATTTTTACCAATAAGAAGACGTGCTAAAGGCGTTTGGGCTTTTATTTGGTATATTTTATTGCCTATTTCGATAGCAAGAGACAGAGACTCTCTATAATAGGCTATAGCTTGGGAGTCATTTTTTTGAGCGCGATAAATGTTACCAATTATTCGCGTCAAAATAGTTTGTTTTGATATGTCATTTTCGCTTTGATATATTTTGAGCGATTTTTTCGCCATCACCTTGGCGGATTCATAATTGCTATAGTTTAAATCAATGACGGCCATTTCTCTATATGCCGCAGCAAGGGTCTGTGGTTCTACCTCACCTTCTGGTAGGTCAATTGTTAGTTGATAAAATGATCTCCCTTGGTCAAATTGCTTTAATCGGGTATACAAAAGACCTATTTGATTTGATGTTTTTGCTATACCATTGATATTATTTGTTTTTTTATGATAGAGGTATGCCTCGTTTATATACTTAAGAGATTTTTCATAATGGCCGATAAGGCGATAAATTATGCCCGCACCCATTAACGCTTTAACACGGCCTTGGGGGTCATTAACTTGTTTGTATGCATCTAAACTGCGGGCTGAGTAGTCAAGTGCTATTATAAAATTCCCTAGCTTACGCTCGGCCTCCGCGAGAGCATTTAACGTGCGCGCCATTGAATTTAGATCTCGCAAGGCAGTAGATATATCTAAGCTCTTATTTAAAAAGAATGGAGTTTGTTCTATATTTTCTAAGTGTTTGTGTGACTGGGAAATTTTTTTATACGTGTCAGCAAGTCGTTTTTGTATAGCTTCACCATTGTTTGAAAGATATTTTAGGGCATGAGTGTATTGCACAATAGCGTCATCATAATGTTTTCTTTGGTAATAACCATCGCCTTTGGCAGATAAGGTTATAGCGATAGGCAAGGCATCGCCATTTTGCTGAGCTTGATACAGTAAGTCATCAATTACCTTGTCCGCTTCGTTATAGCGCTTTTCAATGTAAAGTATCTTTACATAATCCACAGACGAAATTATTTGATTCGGCTGATCATTGATCTCTTCGTAGATAAGGGACGCTTGTAAAAAGTGGGACATTGATTGACCAACATGCTTTGATTGAGTCAACCGTCCTAATAAGGTGTGGGATTGTGCATTGACGCGGTAGTTCTTATTATTTATCGATAGTTGCAATGCCTTATTCGCCAGCTTGATGCTTCTTTGTCGATCGCTAGGTCTAAGAGATTCGGCCTGCTTTAAAAACTCTCGAGCAGAGAAGTTCGCGACTTCAGCTTCAGTCGTTGATGTTTGTGAACTATTTTCTTGTGCATTAGCAGGTGTAAAGCAAAGGGTGAGAATAATAAAAAGAATAGGCCGTGCTTTGTATGTTCCCATGAAACGTATAGAAGAAGCTAATATCGTTCGAATAGGGCGCAGCTTCCTTTGACAAGAATAAATTAACGAATACAATCGGTATACAATGAAATACAGCAGCATTTTTATCCCCTAAGTATTAGTTGCTTATGAGCATATTAATAAATATGTCATAAGCTAGTCCATATTGCTACTAGGATTTTTATCTTAATAAAATCAAGCGTTAATATTTGTAGTGGGTATGAAAGCGTTATATTAGGCTTAAACACTTATTATAGAAATATAGGCGTAGTAGATGTAGCTTGAAACATCTGAGATAGGGGCACTCACTATCAACAAATTTCAATCAAAATAGGACCGTCTTGTGGCTTTAATTCACCAATAGCCTGCAGCTCAATATTGTACTGTTTAGCGATAAGATGAATTTTTTTCACGGCATCGGGCTTGACTGCTAGCAGTAATCCCCCTGAGGTTTGAGGATCGCAAAGTAACGATTTCTGCTGTGCAGTGATAGGGCCAATTTTATCAGCGTAACTAGCATAGTTACGCTCAGTGCCGCCAGGAACACAACCTTGCTCAATATAATCAAAAACCCCCGGAATATAGGGGACCTTATCAAACCAAAGCTGCGCTTTTAACTGACTACCTTCACAAATCTCGCTTAAATGTCCAAGTAAGCCAAAGCCGGTTACATCGGTCATCGCTTTTACCCCAGGTATATTGGCAAACGATTCACCTGATTTATTTAACTGGCACATCCAATCACAGGCGATACCTTTATGTTCATCACGTAATTTAGACTGCTTTTCAGCCGTTGTTAATATACCAATACCTAATGGTTTAGTTAAAAATAACTGACAACCGTCTACCGCCTTATTATTTCGTTTTATCTGTTCTGTTGGTACTATGCCCGTAACCGCAAGTCCAAAAATGGGCTCAGGTGTATCAATAGAGTGACCACCTGCTAAGGAAATACCAGCAGCACGACATACTGCCCGACCACCCTCGATAACCTTTTGTGCAATTTCTGGTGCTAGCAGATTGATCGGCCAACCCAGAATAGCAATTGCCATAATGGGTTTACCTCCCATGGCATAGATATCGCTGATCGCATTGGTGGCAGCAATTCGACCAAAATCATAAGCATCATCAACGATAGGCATGAAAAAATCCGTGGTACTGACAACAGCAGTACCATTTTGTAGATCAAATACGGCAGCATCATCTTTACTTTCATTACCAACCAGTAAGTTGGGATCATGAAAAGGCGCACTGTGGGAATGTAATATCTTGTCTAAAACTTGCGAAGATATTTTACAGCCACAACCTGCTCCGTGACTATATTGTGTTAGACGAACCTCTTCCATAACTCTCTCCAAAAAATTATTGACTAAATAACGGGTGATTCTTTACAATTTGTCTCTTGTGGGGCGACTTCAATATCGAGTCCTGAATAGTTTTTTACGATCTCAATAATTTGTGGCATCAGGGATGCTAGGATCATACAGCCCATTAATAGATATTGTGTGGAGGTGAATGACTCACCTAATAACAGTATACCAACCGTGATGCCTGCAACTGGATTAGCAATGCCAGCGAAGGTAAAATCTACGACACTCATTTTCTGTAAAAGCCATACATAGAGTGCGTACCCTATGACGGTATTAAGCACGATTATCCAAAGCAGGCCAAGCCCGTTACTGAGTTGAAAGTGCTGAACAGCATGTAAATAATCAGTCGGGGTGATGAAGGCGTTAATGACAGCAGCAACCATCAATATGCTGCCTCCTATAATTAACTGCCAGGTTAAAATACTCCACCAATGAATACGTCTGCCCAGGGATTTTGTCATGCTGCTGCCGTAGACAATGCATAAAAGGGCTGCGAGCATGGCGAGCAAGCCAGCAGGGTTGAGATTAATGGTGTTGGGGTCAAATAGTTGCCATGCTAAGATAATTAATAACAAGCCAAAAAAGGCCTGTGTTTTATTCGGACTATGCTTATTTACCACCCAATCATAAAGTATGGCAAAAACAGGTAAGGCAACCATACCGACACCCGAAATGGTGGAGGGTAGGGTTAACGCCATAACAAAAATCAAGCTAAAGAAAATGGCGATATTAATCATGCTCAGTTGAAAAAGTATGCCCCAGTCAGCTTTTTTCGGTAGGTTGGGTTTTATCAGTAGCAGAAGTAAGCCTGCAGGTAGAGCCCGTAATGCGCCAAGTAGTAGTGGTGGCCAATCGGGTAGCGCGACCTTTGTCACCGCATACGTTGTTCCCCAAAAAAAAGCCGGGATCATGGCCAGAAATATTTTCATGTAAGGTGCCTATACATTTAGATAGGACTAGTTTCCATCATTTTTTACTTTATGTAAAGTATCTTTACATGAAGATTCTTTGTGTTAAGGTTCTTTGTGTTCAGTTTAGGACAATGTAACATATCAAGGAATGGAGCATGGACAAATTAGATTTGGTCGTAGACCAGTGGGCTAAAGAAAAACCCCATTTAGACACCTCGGCAATGCAGTTAATAGGTCGAGTGATACACCTGAGTAAACATTATGAAAGTCATATTGCCTTATGTCATAAAGCTTATAACCTGACACTTGGCGAGTTTGATGTACTGGCCACACTGCTGCGCTCAGGTAATGGTTATTGCTTAACACCCTCGCAATTAATTAATTCCCTGATGCTGACCTCGGGAGCGATGACTAACCGCTTGGATAAACTTGAAATGAAGGGGCTAATAGAACGTGTGCACAGCAAAGAAGACAGGCGCAGTATTTCCGTTAGCTTAAGTAAAAAAGGTACCGTGCTTATTAATGAAGTAATAGAGGAGCATGTAAAAGTGCAACAAGCTTTAGTTTCGTCACTTGCTGAAACTGACAAAGCTTCGCTTAATCAAGCATTAAAAACTTTATTAGCCCCGTTTGAACAATCACTGCGGTGAAAGGGCTAGTAAGATAAGGATTGTCTAAACTGGCTAATGTTTGCCGTACCGCCGACTTCCTAGCATTATCGCCATCAACCTTATCGGGTATAGGTTTCTGTTAAGTGTGTAGAAGGTGTTTTAATACTCATGGTTATAATCCTAATCCTTGACTCAGCATTCGCAGTCCAGTAATCATCAAGACCACAGCAAAAGCGCGTTTTAACTGTTTAGGGTTTAATTTTGCACCTAAGCTTGCACCAATAGGGGCGAATATAATTGTTAAAGGAATAATAAATAAAAATGCGGGCAAGTTGACTAAACCGAAAGTGCCAATGGGTGCATCGATAGGCGTTTCACCAACACTCAATAAGGTTAACACCCCAGGTAATGCTATCAATAAGCCAAACACTGCAGCTGTACCCACCGCAATATGGGTTTTAACATTAAATGCGGTTAATAACGGCACACCTATAGTGCCACCACCTATGCCTATCATGACTGATAACCCTCCGACTAAAGAAGCCATAAAACCTTGGCCTATTTTTCCGGGGAGCTGTTGAGCAATGGCGGGTGATCCTGCGCGAGTCAGCATATTTAAGGAAACCAATAAGACAATAGTGGCAAATATCAGGGTCAGGGCGTTACCTCTGACGCTACTGGCTAATAAACTGCCCATAATAGCCATAATAAATATAAAACCACCCCAATATTTTAATAAGGTGATATCAATATTCCCTTTTTTATAGTGAGCTGTGATTGATGCGATGGAGGTGGGCACTATGGTCGCTAAAGAGGTTGCCGTGGCAATCATCATTGCAGACTCGGCACTCACGCCAAAACTTTGCAGTAAAAAGAATAAAACGGGCACGATAACAATACCGCCACCCACACCAAATATTCCTGCCAACAGGCCCGCAAAAATTCCGGTGAAAATCAGTGCAATGCCAATCGGCCATGCCGCTATTAATTCATTCATGTTATTTCCTAAGCTTTTTCTTAAGTTATTTCTTAAGTTATGCCCTAAGTTATTGTTGTTATATTTTGCTTACTTGTGCTAAACCATCGAGCGTGATCTGTTGCTGATTTTAATACCATTGACACTCAATTAGTTCCCACTTAGAAACAGATTGAATTTGGCAAGTTTTATATGGCTAAAACAGACTCCCCATTAGCGGAACGAGTATTATGTGGCAGGATGCTCTTTATGCCAAGGTTTGGCGATATCTATTCTTCTCACAGGTGATCAAAAGATTCTAACCAAACGAAATAATGCGCTAATCGAGGCGATAGCGGTAACACTATATGTGCAACATCTATTAAATAACTCGCCATCCGACAGTACGGTCTTAATTATTTCTTTTATGGGCACTTTGACCCATGATGTAAGTTTCTTCAATGCAACGGTCATCACTGAGCATCATGATAGCAAAAAGCCGATCATGCAGTGTTTTACTGTGGGGTAAGCGAAACTTTAGAAAGGGTGTAGCGTGCTCATCAATAACAACAAAGTCTGCTTCACAACCGGGCAGAAAGTTGCCAATAGTGCCTTCTAAATCTAATGTGCGAGCACCCCCTAATGTTGCTAGATAGAGTGCTTTAAAAGCCGACATTTTGTACTGTTGTAACTGCTGAACTTTGTAGGCTTCACTGCTTGTTTGTAACAATGAAAAGCTGGTGCCACCACCGACATCGGTGGCTAAACCGACGTTTATGTTATGTGCTTCACAGCGAGCCAAATTGAATAAACCTGAGCCTAAAAATAAGTTTGATGTTGGACAGTGTGCAATGGCGGCATCGTTTTTTGAGAGACATTGCATTTCTCGGTCAGATAAGTGAATACCATGGGCAAAAACAGAGCGTTTCTTAACTAAACCTGCCTCTTCATAAACGCCTAAGTAATCTTTGGCCTCGGGAAATAATTGTTTCACCCAGTCAATTTCATCACTGTTTTCTGATAAATGGGTATGCAAATAGGTACCGGGGTATTCTCTAAGCAACTGGCCACATTTTTGCAACTGTAAAGGCGAGGAGGTGGGAGCAAAACGTGGCGTTACGGCATAGCTTAAACGGTCGACATTGTGCCACTTTTCAATGAGGGTGGCAGATTGCTCATAGCTGCTCTGAGCACTGTCCGATAGATCATCAGGGCAGTTGGTATCCATCATCACTTTTCCAGCAATCATACGTAAACGACGTTGCTGGCATTCACTAAAAAAAGCATTGACTGATTCGGGATGAACAGTACAAAAAACCAAGGCGGTAGTGGTACCATTGCGTAACAGTTCGTCTAAAAGTCGCTTGGATATACTTCGTGCATAGTCTTCACAAGCAAACTTTTTTTCCGTTGGAAAAACATATTCTGTCAGCCAAGTGAGCAATTGCTCCCCATAAGAACCCATCATTTCCATTTGTGGTAAATGAATATGGGTGTCGATCATACCGGGAATTACTAAACGATTATCATAACGTTTAACTTCATAATCGGGAGATTCTTGGAGTAGCTTGGGTAAAATATCGGCTTCTAAACCAACTTGCTGCACAATACCATCCTTAATCACCAAAACACCGGGTGAAAAATAGCGGTAGGATTGCGCTTCACCTTTTTCTGGGTCGTCAATGAAGTCGAGAATATCAGCACAAATTACTGTTTTTATGGTTGTCATTATTAACTGCCTCGGTAAGTTGAATAGCCAAAGGCCGACAACAATAGTGGAATGTGGTGTTCATCAAGCTTTGCTGTAATCCAACAAGGACTACAGCAAAGCCTTCTAATAGAGGGTTAAGCCTATTTTTTATCTACGGTGTTTATTGTTTGTCGACTCACTCGCTTTCTCTTTTGCAACCATGACTGATTTTAATACGCTTTCGGGCGTTGCCGGGCTATTCAGTGGTGGCGAAAACTGATAATCATTAATACTTGCAATGGCATCACGTATGGCACACCAAACACTAAAACTGAGCATAAAGGGAGGTTCACCCACCGCTTTGGATCGAAATACCGTTATTTCTGGGTTTGCTGAGTCATAGAGGCTGACATTAAATACCTCTGGGGTATCGCCAATCGCAGGGATTTTATAATTAGCGGGGGCAAAGCTCGCTAAGCGGCCACGGTTGTCCCATTGTAAGTCTTCTGTTGTTAACCAACCCATACCTTGAATAAAACCGCCTTCAATTTGGCCAATATCTAAAGCCGGGTTGAGAGAGTTTCCCACATCGTGCAAAATATCTACTTGTGTTACGGTATTTTCTCCCGTTAAAGTATCAATTTCGACTTCACTGACTGAAACACCATGAGAGTAATAAAAGAAGGGTCGCCCTTGTGCTTTACTTCGGTCATAGTGAATTTTAGGTGTGGCGTAATATCCTGTGGTTGAAAGCGAGATACGCTGGGTATAAGCAAGTTGTACTAACGCAATAAAACTCATTTGGCCTTTACCATAGTGAATATGATTGTTAGCAAAAATTACTTGCTCAAGGCTTACCTTAAAGTGAAGACTGATAAAGTTGATAAGTCGTGTTTTAAGAGTGTTAGCAGCATTTAATGCTGCCATGCCGTTTAAATCTGTGCCGCTAGATGCTGCGGTTGGCGAGGTATTGGGTACCTTATCGGTATTGGTCGCTGTGATGGCAATGGTGTTAAAATCTACTGAAAAAGCATCGGCGACAATTTGCGCCACTTTAGTATTTAGCCCCTGACCCATTTCTGTGCCACCATGGTTTATCTGAATCGAGCCGTCGGAGTATATGTTGAGTAAGGCGCCAGCTTGATTAAGGTGTTGCACAGTAAATGAGATGCCAAACTTAACGGGGGTCATGGCTAGCCCTTTTTTAATAAATGGCGATTGTTCATTAAAACGCTTTATACTTGCACGGCGCTGCCAATAATGCGATTTTTTTTCTAATTGCGCCATCATGTCGCCGATAATATGTTGATCTACTTTCTGCTTATAAGGGGTAATATCTCGCCCAAGTCGATATAAATTTGCTTGACGGATAGTCAGCGGATCTTTACCCAGATAGCGGGCAATATCATCCATGATCAACTCCGCCATGATCATGCCTTGTGGGCCACCAAAGCCTCGAAAAGCGGTGTGACTGACGGTATTGGTTTTACAGCGGTTACCGACAATTTTTGCGTGTGGATAATAATAAGCATTATCCACATGCAACATGGCACGATCGACAATCGCATCAGAGAGATCGGGTGAATAACCACAGTCGCCATTGACTTCAATATCGACACCAGCTACGACACCTTCATGATCAAAACCAACTTGATATTTATTGTAAAAAGGATGCCGCTTACCCGTTAAGCGAAAGTCATCACTGCGCGCTAAACGAATTTTTACCGGACAAGCGGTATGGTAGGCAGCTAATGCCGCCAAACATGCCCAAGGGGCTGCTTGAGTTTCTTTACCTCCAAAAGCGCCGCCCATTCTACGCATCTCAACGGTCACGACGTTAAATGGTCGATTCAATACTTTTGCCACCAGATGCTGTACTTCACTTGGATGTTGAGTTGAGCATTGAATAAACATACCGCCATCTTCATTGGGTTGAGCGCTTGCCACTTGACCTTCCATATAAAAATGCTCTTGTCCGCCAATACTTATCTCCCCTGAGAGGGTATGTTGTGCTTGTTTAATCGCCTGTTGTGCATTTCCTTTTACCACTTGATGAGGTGGCCTCACCCAATGTTGTTGCTTAATTGCATCATGAATATCGAGTACAGCAGGGCTTTCCTGACAGTTAATAGTAATGAGTCTTGCGGCTTTTCTGGCAAGTTTATAAGAGGTGGCAACAACCAATAAAACGGGTTGGTTATGATATTCTATTTGCTGCTCCGCCAATAAAACATCGCCGGGGAAAACGGGGCCAATATCTTTTTTCCCTGGAATATCATCGCTATTAAGAATAGCTTTAACACCTTCAAGGGCCTGTGCTGCTGCACAGTCTATTGAAATTATTTTTCCACAGGTAATGGGAGCGAGTACCGGGTAGGCATATAAGCAATTACTCAATTCAACGTTATCATCAACATAATTTGCCTGACCACAGACCTGCTTAATGGCACTGTCGTGAAAAACGGATTCACCAACACAGCCTTTTGCTTTTTTATTAGGGATCTCAAGATGCCGCATGATTAATTCTCGTTGCTGTATTCGTATTTATTGGGATCTTATTATCTTTGGCTTGGCTTGTTTCGCACAATTCATAACCAATACGGGCTAATAAATTTTTTGCTACGGTAGTGCGGTAAAAAGCACTTGCGCGCACATCAGTCATTGGCGTGAAATCTTGGTCTATGTATTCACTTGCGGCAATAAAGGTGGCGACGGTAAAGTGATTATTGCAGAGAAAATTTTCTACATGCTTAGCGCGAGCAGGAGTTGCACTCATACCACCCATGGCGCAGCGAGCTTTAGTGATCGTGTTATTTTCTATTTCCACGGCCATGATTAAACAGACGGTCGAAATATCATCTTCAAAACGTTTGGATATTTTATGGCAAGCAAGTTGCGTTGTTACTTTACGTTTGGGAATGATAATTGAACGAATCACTTCATTTTCTTTTAATACGGTTTGTCTATAGCCGACAAATAAATCTTCCACAGCTATTATACGAGAGCCAGCAATGCTTTGTATTATGATCAGTGCATTTAAGGCGATTAAAAAAGGTGCAGGATCGCCTATCGGGGAAGCATTGGCCAAACTGCCACCTAATGTACCGCTATTACGTACTTGTGTTGAACCGAGACGTTGAAATAGTTGTTTTGCTTCGGGGTAGTGCTGACATAAGGGGTCAAGAAAGTCATTATAGGGTAAAGCTGCGCCGATAATGAATGATGTGTCTGTTTCTTCCAAAGTGCAGAGTTCGTCAACTTGAGCGACTGAAATAAAAGTCTCTATTTCTATCAGTGCTTGGCTTAGCTCAATTGATAAATCGGTTGCGCCGGCAATGAGTTTTCCACTGGGATATTGTTGTTTAAGCGCTAACAGTTCTGTTAATTTTTGTGGTAGATAAAAACAGGTATCTTGTCGCATTAAACTTGGAATATTATTCGCTAACGTCTTTTGATTTTTTTTATACTCGGCGGCGAGTGTTGACCATGCTTCCTCTTGGCGAGGATACTCATAGCATTTTTCGGCCGCTTTTAATATGGGACTATAACCCGTGCAGCGGCATAAGTTTCCGCTCAGCGCATGGATCACTGCCTTTTTACCCGGGTAGTTGACATTATTAATATACAAGGCTAATAAACTCATAATAAAGCCAGGAGTACAAAAGCCACATTGTGAGCCATGAAGTTCCACCATGGCGCGTTGCACTGGATGTAAATCGGCTAATACTGGGGTTATCTTTGGCGTTAATGCATCAAGGGTAATAATATGCTTGCCATGGGCATTGCCTAATAACATTAAACAACTATTTATGGTTTTATAATGCCAACTACTGTTGTCATTGATATCAAAAACTTCGCTACCCACTAAAAGGGTACAGGCACCACAATCACCGGTTGCACAGCCTTCTTTACTCGTTTTAATCCCTACTTTGGTGCGTAGCCAGTCTAAGATGTTTAAATCTGGTGCTTCTTGATCAATTTGGATGGTGCGATCGTTTAATAAAAAGTGAATCACTTTGTTTTCCCATTTTTCTGAAACTAGATTAATAAAGGGGTTGTGCAACCTTTTGCTTGCAACGTTTTAATATTATTAAAATTAAAAGTTAACCAACGGGTTTAGTTATAGCAAATATCACACCAATCCTGACTTAATGGTCAGAAATTTACTAAAGAGATGAATAGGTTGATGTGTTTTTTAATGTTTTGAGTTAATGAAAAGCCGTTGTTATCAAGGTAGAGCGTACTAATAACGCGAAGTTTCAATAAGTGTAATCTGTTTAAAAGTGAATGATGTGATATTTTTGAGTATAGTACATGGGCATAGAGATGAATTATTCTATCGAGGTGTTACATTTACATAAAACGTTTAAATAGATATTTTTTTTACAGCAGCGTTATTTAATTAAAGCTGTTTAAGCGTATTAAAGTTAGGCTTTGGGTATTCTTTTCTTAATCGAGTTTACTATTACCAACAGCGATTAAATAAAAATAGCGGTATTGGGAAAAATCTATGCGTAAATTAATAATTACTTTAAGCACTTTATTGTATCGTTAGCCGTCGTTAAGTTCATTGAACTTATCCAGCCATTCACTGAAGGAATCGGATACTTTTGTAACAGTAAAAAAATCACGGTCAAAAAACCATACGGGTAAATCTGTATTTTTACTCGTACAATCAGAATGTTTGAAACAAAACATGCTTCCCTTACAGTCTGATGCAAATAAAATATGTCCTTTTGGCATACCAGTCATTTCATATAACTTTGATAGTGAGAATATATCGTCTAGGCTTAAGAAATCTTGTACTTCAGAAATTTCGGCACTTAAATCACAGATTTTAGTTAATACATTGGGTGTGTGAACCAAACCATAGGTCGTGATTAAATATTTATATGAATCAGGTAAAAAAACATTTAATTTAGATTCAAGATCTGCAATATCGTTGCTATCTACTGGAATCATAGCGTCTTTATTTCCCCAGTTTTTTACAAATAAATCTATACTCTTCACTTACAGGTTCTCTTTATTGTTTACGCTCAAATAAACTGAAAAATGCCGTGACTACCATGAGTATTGTATGAGTCATTGCCAATTTTTCTTGTCTGTTGTTAATGATTTATTCTACTTCTTTAACCAAGTAGGGGCATCAGTTATATTCTCAATATACCTTATTTCTTAGCATTCACTGCTATCTCCATTAACTCTTACTTAAACATGCCTATGCACTTGGCTCAGTATCGTCATCCCCGTGGTGTTTTAATCGGGGATCCCGATCTAAAGAGTTAGGATGTTCAATTAGAGACTTCGAAGATGACGCTGACAAAGCGCTCCTGAGTAAACTACATAATAGGCATGTCGCGTTAATTTATAAAGTTATCTTCCATCATCGTAATAATATAGGGAATGTTAACCTCTTTTAACACTTGTTTACTTGATGACTGTATTACGCCCGCTTTATCGCCTAACGCAATGTCAACAAAATCAGGCTCACTATCATGCAATACAAAGACAATTTTTTTATTGAGGGAGATACAATCTATGGTAATGGCATCTGCATTCATGCCTTGCTCACGTAATGTTTTATCCATAATTCCCATTAGGGTATCAACATGCTTGTGACGATCATAAAATATATCATTGGCATTGGCGACAATATCAGCTAGCGCTTTGAGGGGGTCATTCATATTTTTATATTCTTATCATAAGGTCAATTGTTTAATGAACAGGTTATTGATTAATAACGGGTATATGTCAATTTTATTAAATTTATTCTCAACTCCGAGCTATGCTCAATGCTCAATGTTCAGTGGGAAAGCACTTAATCAACTTGGTATTACGGTAAACTAGCAATCTTGTAAAATCTAGCAAGGGGATAATTATAGCTATTTTATCACCTCAATCAATTCTTTAGTACTAGGGGTTGTTGATCTTTCGCGGTTAAATTTTGTTCGAGCTAAAAGCGTTTTATTCGCGGCGAGTCGCGTGTAGCCTAGTTATTCTACGCAAACACGACTCAACAATGAAAAAAGCGCTTGTTAGCCGAATCTTTCGGACAGCGTTTGTTGGTCATTTTTACGGCCTTATCACCTTTTTATGTATAACCACATTACCAAGGCTCTGCCTTGTATAAATAGCCAATAATTCGCTGCAAAAAAATCTCGAAAGATCAAAAGTCCCTAATACCATTGCCATTAAATGAGTTCCCACTCAGAGCTTGTCAGTGCTTTAAGAATAAAGTGAATTTTTTGCATATAGTCACTCTATATTAAAGAAATTCTGTGCGATTATCGAAGTACTGACAAACGCCCTTTGGGAAGAAACTTAGTGGAGTTGATCTAAATCTTTTAATTTTTTCTGCGTGGAAAGAACGTTATCAACTTGGTATTTCGGGTAGTGGAAACAGAGCATGACACTTAGCCTAGTTTAGGTCTGCTTGATTTTATCGCTTAAGCTGGTTAGTTTTATTGAGAGCATTTATACTGCAGAAACCTTTTTATAGTATAAACATTAATATAAGCAATTAATTATGATGATAAAAAAAATAGGCGTATCACTTCTCTTAGCAGCCATACTTGTGGGCTGTGTTGCAACAACGTCGGATGACTCGGCCAACATTAATAGTGCTCAAGACATTAGCAAAAGCTACGACAGCATTAATACGGCACAATTGATTGAGCATATAAAAGTATTATCTTCTGATAAATTTGGTGGTAGAGCGCCGTCAACTGAAGGTGAAAAACTAACCCTTGATTACTTAACTGAACAATTTACCGCGATAGGTTTTAAGCCGGGCAATGGCGACAGTTTTTTACAAGAAGTACCCTTAGTGTCAATTGAAGCATCAACGGATATGACACTGGTTATTGGTGGAAAAAACTATCAATACGGTACAGAAATGGTCATGGGTACTGCCCGAATTAGTGAATTAGAACAACTTAAAAATTCTGAACTCGTTTTTGTCGGTTACGGTATAAATGCACCAGAATATGATTGGAATGATTATAAAGATCTTGATGTTAAAGGAAAAACGGTTGTTATTTTAGTTAATGATCCTGGCTTTGCTAGGCAAGATCCAGAGTTGTTCACTGGTAATGCCATGACTTATTATGGTCGTTGGACATACAAATATGAAGAAGCAAGCCGCCAAGGTGCAGAAGGAGCTATTATTATTCATGAAACGGCTCCTGCTTCATATGGCTGGTCGGTAATTCAAAGCTCTTGGAGTGGTCCTCAATTTAGTTTTCAGCGTGATGACTTAAATAAAAATCGTGTTGCTGTAGAAGGATGGATTAATAGTAGTGTTGCTGCAGAGCTGTTTGAAAAAGCAGGTTTAGATTTTATTGCCATGAAAGAACGTGCCGCACAAGGCAGCTTTAATATTGAACTGGGTAATTTAGATGCCTCTGTTACCGTTAAAAGCACCATTAAAAATTCAGTTTCTTATAACTTTATTGCCACTTTACCCGGTCAAAAAAATCCAGATGAACATATTATATACACAGCCCATTGGGATCATCTAGGCACTGATTTAACGAAGCAGGGTGACCAAATTTACAATGGTGCTCGAGATAATGCTACTGGCACCGCAGCGTTAATTGAGCTTGCTGAAGCTTTTGCAAAGTTACCCCATGGGCTTGATCGTTCAATGACCTTTTTAGCGGTAACAGCGGAAGAGCAGGGCTTACTTGGCTCTAAATATTATGCCGCCAACCCTATTATCCCTGTTGCTAAAACAGTCGCTAACATTAATATGGATGCACTCAATGTTAATGGTAAAAGTAAAGATGTTGCTGTCTTTGGTTTAGGGCAATCAGACCTTGATAACTATTTAATAAAAGCTGCAAAAAAACAAAATCGGACTATTTCTGGTGATCCAAGACCAGCCGCCGGTATTTATTACCGTTCCGATCATTTCTCTTTTGCTAATGTAGGTATTCCTGCGTTATATGCTAAAGGGGGGATAATACCCGCTGATCAAGCGACGGCAGACTTAAGGCTTAAGTTAGATCCTGTGCTTGGCAAGTGTTATCACGGTGTTTGTGACGAATACAGTGATGAGTGGGACTTAACGGGTGCTGTACAAGACATTCAATTGTTTTATGATATCGGCATTGAGTTATCTAAAGCTGAGGTTTGGCCACAATGGAGTAAAACCTCTGAATTTACCCGTTAAAGATAAAGAAAAGTGAATAAAGCGTGAGTATCTCTTAAGTATTACGCAACCTTAAGTCGCCTCATGTAAAGCCGATTCCTTTCGGCTTTATGTGTGGCAGAGTTAGCACATGGACTTTAAGAGCGAAGTCAAGCAGCGTTTAAGCTACCAGCAGTCCAAACTCACTAGGTGTACATAGCTTCTATCAAACAGCGTCATTGGCATTAACGGGAGAGCGGACTGCGCGCCTACATCGCCGATCAGTCGAGCCTCATTATTTCATACATCCACACTAGACTGAAAGAGAGCTGCTTAGTGATAACAAAGAGGCAAGGGAAGTTCTAGGCAAGATTTTTTTTACATAGAGAATTATTTCAATATACACCTTTTAAAAATCGAATAAACAAGCTATCGAAAATCAAAAGGAAAAATAATGTCCAAATTTCTAATCATATTGTCAGTTATCATAACCATGTTCGTAAGTGGCGTTTCTGCCAAAGATAATAGGGTTATAGGAGTGAAACAACCCTATTCAATCACATTGAATAGGGTTGACTATGATAGAAATACAGGAACGATTGTAAAATATACGACTGAAATGTACGCACCTGATTATACAGATATTGTGATCCCAGAGCGTTTAGATGGAGCACAGGTGACCACAATTGGAGACTACGCATTTTCTTTTAGTTATTTAACGAGTGTGATTATTCCTAACTCTGTAACTTCGATTGGTGAAAGGGCATTTTCAGATAATGCTTTAACAAGTGTGATTATCCCTAGCAATGTAACCATTATTAGTAACGGGGCGTTTTCTGATAACGATTTAACGAGCGTGACTATCCCTAATTCGGTGACGACGATCGGTGACTGGGCGTTTTCTGGTAATAATTTAACGGGAGTGGCTATCCCTAACTTGGTGACCATTATCGGTAAAAGGGCATTTTCTTTTAACGATTTAATCCGTGTGATTATTCCAGATTCAGTGATCATTATTGGGGAAAGTGCATTTTCTGATAACGATTTAACAAGTGTTAATATTCCTCATTCGGTGAGCACTATCGGTGCCAAAGCGTTTTCCGGTAACGGTTTAACGAGTTTGACTATTCCTGCGCCTAGTTCTTTGACTAGAATCGGTGCCAAAGCCTTTATTCGTAACGCCATAACCCGTGTGACTCTCCCTAATTCTCTGATCACTATTGGAGATAGTGCCTTTATTCGTAACGCCTTAACCCGTGTAACTATCCCTAACTCGGTGACCACTATCGGTGAAGCGGCATTTTCAGGTAATGCTTTAACGAGTGTGACTATCCCTAACTCGGTGACCACTATCGGTGCAGCGGCTTTTTCAGATAATGCTTTAACGAGTGTGACTATCCCTAGTTCGGTGACCTCTATCGAAAACGGTACCTTTTATAATAACGCCTTAACGAGTGTGACTATCCCTAATTCAGTAACTACTATCGGTTACGGAGCGTTTTTTGGTAACTCGTTAACGAGTGTGACTATCCCTAGTTCGGTGATCACTATCGGTGCAGCGGCGTTTTCAGATAATGCTTTAACGAGTGTGACTATCCCTAGTTCGGTGATCACTCTCAATGACAAAGCGTTTGATGAAAGTGTGGTCATTACAAGGCTTTAACAAGTCATTTGTAGTGCGTATCGGATAAATATCGTTATCGCTGAGCGTCCTCAAATATTTTCATTATACAGTGATATTTTTATGGAATCCGTGCTCCCAACCGGCTTAAAGGTCTCATTTAAGGTGAGCATATTAAAATCCCTTTACGTTTAGTGTAAGATATATCTAAATGGCTTAATCCCCCCCGTGAAACATACAAGGTATTGATTTTGTTAGGGGTTAAATGGCACAAACTAGGCGAAAAAAGGTTGATATATGAGTAAGTGTTTGAATGTTAAGGGAATAAGATCTGTTCTTTTTGTTTGTATGGGCAATATCTGTCGCTCACCCACAGCTGAAGCGGTTTTTAGACATAAAATGCAAGCAAAAGGATTAGCACTAAAAATTGATTCTGCGGGTACCTTGGGTGCTCACACTAAAGAAAAACCTGATCATCGTGCTCAAAAAGCCGGTGTTGCACGTGGTTATTCTTTTGAGGGTATAACAGCGAGAAAAGTCACTTTGCAAGATTTTGATGATTTTGATCTTATTATCGCGATGGATTATGACAATATTGAAGCGCTTAAAAAAGTTTCTCCGCCTGAAAATCAAGACAAAATTCACTTAATGTTAGATTTTGCTACTGAGTATGAAGAAGAGCAAGTGCCTGATCCGTATTATGGTGGTGTTAAAGGCTTTGATTATGTACTTGACCTTGTAGAAGCAGCCAGCGATGGTTTGTTAGAAAAAATAGCAAGCTAAGTCTTTTTAGTGGCCTTAGCTTCTCTTTATATTCTCGTTATAGAGGTAACGCTGTCCGAAAGATTCGGCTAAAAACGTTTTTTTCATTGTTGAGTCGTGTTTGCGTAGAATGACTAGGCTACACGCGACTCGCCGCGAATAAAGCGCTTTTAGATCGAACAAAATTCAACCGCAAAAGTTCAACAACCCCTAAGCGACGCGTGTTTTTATTGCCTTAGCTAACAACGCTAGAATATCATCACTTACGGCCAAATCAACACAAGCATCCGTAATGCTTTTTCCATAGGTTAAGGCGACACCTGTGGTCACCGATTGCTTACCCGCTTCAATAAAACTTTCAATCATTACCCCAAAAATACTGACATCACCTTGATTAATTTGCTTCGCAATTGACCGAGCAACCTCAATTTGTTTGTTATGATCTTTATCGCTATTACCGTGGCTACAATCAATCATAATACGCTGCACTAATGCAGATTCTGCTAGTTTATGACAGGTATCCTTAATGTCAGCAGCATGGTAGTTAGGTGTTTTTCCGCCACGTAAAATCACATGGCAAAAGGGGTTGCCATGGGTTTGGTAAATACACATTTGGCCATTTTTATCAGGTGAATATAAAACGTGTGAGGCACTGGCGGCTTGAATCGCATCAAGGGCAATTTTAACATTACCATCAGTGCCATTTTTAAAGCCAACAGGACAAGATAAAGCCGAGGCTAATTCACGATGAACTTGGCTCTCAGTCGTACGAGCACCAATAGCTCCCCAGCTAATTAAATCTGAAATATACTGACCGGTAACCATATCTAAAAACTCGGTACCTGCAGGTAAACCCAGCTCATTAATCGCTACTAATAAGCTACGCGCAAGTGTTAAGCCTTTAGCAACATGAAATGAATTATCTAAATCAGGATCACTAATTAAGCCTTTCCAGCCAACCGTAGTGCGTGGCTTTTCAAAGTAAACACGCATAACAATGAGTAATTCTTTTTTATACTTGTCACGTAAAAGGCGCAGTTTTTTAGCGTAATCAATTGCTGCAGTCGGATCGTGAATAGAGCAAGGACCAATAATAACCAGTAACCGTTTGTCTTCACCGCGAATAATCGCTTCAATTTCTTTACGGCTTTGCAAAATAAAATTTGCGGTGGCGGTGTTTAAGGGAATTTGCTTAGCAAGCTGCGCAGGGGAGGTTAAACTTTCAATTAAGGTTGTGCGTAATTCATCGGTTTTAATGGTCATGTCATTCATCTATTTATTTGTGTTAGTCGTTTGTTTTTATAAGGTATAAATATGGAAAATCCTATAAGAAAGTATATGCAAAAGTGAATCATGGTCAAGGCACTTATTTTTCTTAAGAGTTATTCCCTTAAAAGAGAGACAACGAAGCGTATATTATCCACAATAGCGCTTACTTCATCATAGTGCTTGAATTAAAATTGCTCAAGCACACTAAAATATCCATCTTGATGGCGTTGTTGACTAAATAATTGAACTTTTCGTAAAACGACCGTTCAGATCATTTAACACAAAATAAAAAGCGTATTTGATGGGAATACCAAAGAACAAAATAACCCATTGGTCGCAATACCACCAAGCGTTAATTCAGCGAGGCGCTATTACTTTCTGGATTGACGATTCGGCCATAGACGCATGGCACTGTAGTAAACAGCATGGTAGGCGTGAATGAGGTTTCGAGTTCTCAGAGGTTGCCATTGAAACTGCTCTGGTTTGTTAAAGGCGTATTTTCTTTACCCTTACGTGCACTATAAGGCTTTATGGACTCAATCTTTACCTTGATGGATGTACCGCTACGTAGTCCCAATGACTCAAGTATTAGCAAAAGAGAAAAAACGTTAACATCAATTATTGCAAAAAATAGAACAAGTCAATACGCCATATAGCGATAGATCCTACGGGTCTAAAATTTTTGGCGATGGCGAGTGGAAGGCTAAAAATAGGGCGCAGAAAAACGTCGAACATGGCAAAATATTCACTTGACGGTCGATGTAGAGAGTCATGAAATCATTGAAGTATAAATCACTCAAGTTAATGTCGGTGATTGTGGGGCTTTACCCACCTTACTCAATCGTACTGACAGAGAAATATCAGAAGTATCGGCGGATGGCGCATATGAGAGGAAGGGCATGCGAGAAATGAAGCAGTACAGGCATTAAAAATAGAGACACTAGCACAGTGGAAAATAGAGAATGGTTATCATAAACGGTCGCTGTCTGAAACCGCTCCCCGTCAGCGCTGCTATGATCTGCTAGCCAAAGAGTTATTCGTGCCATGTCACTGAAAAAAACAGTAAGCCTCAAAAATTGATAAAGATCAAGAGCCATTCTTTGTAAGCCATATATTATGGAATATTAGGGGTTGTTGATCTTTCGCGGTTAAATTTTGTTCGAGCTAAAAGCGTTTTATTCGCGGCGAGTCGCGTGTAGCCTAGTCATTCTACGCAAACACGACTCAACAATGAAAAAAACGCTTTTAGCCGAATCTTTCA